>JBCDCU010000310.1:0-4342 GCA_039181265.1 Pseudomonadota bacterium
GATGAGGCCAAGACCTGCCGGTCCACGGATGCTGCTGCGCAGGTTGCGCGAAGTTATGGCGGAGCCGATCCGCCCGCAGGACCGATTAGATAAAATCGTTAATCAGATCGCCTCCAACATGGTTGCAGAGGTGTGCTCGATCTATGTTTTGCGCTCTGATCGGGTACTCGAGCTTTTCGCAACCCAGGGTCTCAATCCTGCTGCGGTCCATAGTGCGAGCCTTAAGATGGGCGAGGGCCTTGTCGGTCTGATCGCGTCTTCGGCCGGGCCGCTTAACCTGTCAGATGCAAAGTCCCATCCGGCCTTTGCGTATCTGCCGGAGACAGGCGAGGAAATCTATAACGCGTTCCTCGGCGTGCCGATCCTGCGGGCCGGACGTACACTCGGGGTTCTCGTCGTTCAGAACAAAGCGCATCGGGTCTATACGGAAGAAGAGGTCGAGGCGCTTCAGACGATCGCAATGGTCTTTGCCGAAATGATCGTTGGCGATGAACTAAAAGCGCTTCTGCCAAGCCAGATGGAGCTTGATCGCGAAAGTACGGTCAAGATCGAGGGGCTTCCATTTGCCGATGGCATTGGTCTTGGGCATGTGGTGCTCCATGAGCCGCGCGTTGTCGTCACCAATCTGATTAGCGAGGATTCCAATACGGAGATCCAGCGGCTCGACAAAGCGCTCAATGAATTGCGTATGTCGGTGGATAATATGCTGAACCGCCGCGATATCGCTGCAAGCGGTGAACACCGCGATGTGCTCGAAGCATATCGCATGTTCGCCTATGACCGCGGTTGGGTCCGCAAAATGGAAGAGGCGATCGACAACGGCCTCACAGCCGAGGCTGCTGTCGAGAAGGTTCAAAGCGATACGCGCGCGCGCATGATGCGCCAGTCTGACCCTTATCTTAAGGAACGCCTGCACGATTTCGATGATCTTGCCTATCGCCTCCTGCGTGAACTCATGGGACGTCCGCATGGCGGCAGCGGCGACGAGGTTTTTGACGTTATTCTGGTCGCGCGATCAATGGGAGCAGCGGACCTTCTTGATTATGATCCACAGCGCGTGCGCGGTCTCGTTCTGGAAGAAGGCGCCCCAACGAGCCATGTCGTCATTGTTGCGCGCGCCCTTGGAATCCCGACTGTCGGTGAAGCGAGCGACATCCTCTCCTATGTCGATACAGGAGACGGTATCATCGTCGATGGCGATCTTGGGGAAGTCCAAGTGCGCCCGCCGGCTGATGTTGAGGCGGCATACGCCGATAAAGTGCGTTTTCGAGCCAAGCGCCAGGAACGTTATGCCGAACTTCTCGATATTGCCCCCGTGACGCGGGATGGCACACGGATCCAACTGCTCCTTAATGCCGGTCTCGGGATCGACCTTGAAAATCTTCAGGCAACCAATGCTGACGGGATTGGCCTCTTCCGCACCGAATTGCAGTTCATGATTGCCTCAAACCTGCCTCGTCTGACCCAGCAGCAGGACTTCTACGAGGCAGTCTTGAAGAAGGCAGGCGATAAACCGGTTACCTTCCGTATTCTGGATATCGGCGGTGACAAGATCCTTCCCTATATGCGTATGGGCTCGGAAGAAAACCCTGCCATGGGCTGGCGTGCGATCCGACTCGGCCTTGATCGGCCAGGACTGTTCCGGGTTCAGGTGCGCGCGATGATCAATGCTGCGCGTGACCGCGAACTGCGCATCATGGTTCCGATGGTGACGGAAGTTTCCGAAGCTGAAGCCGCCCGCGAACTCGTTCAAAAGGAAATCGCGCAAGCTTCACGCCATGGTCGTGGACTTCCATCGCGCGTCCATATCGGCGTTATGATCGAAGTCCCGTCGCTTTTGTGGCAATTGCCGGAGCTCATGAAGGTCGTTGATTTCGTCTCGGTCGGATCGAATGATCTGATCCAGTTTCTGACGGCTTGCGACCGAAGCAATACGAAGCTGTCAGCCCGTTATGACGTCTTGTCGAAGGCGAATGTTTCCGCCCTCAAAGCGATTTGCGATGAAGCAGCCGAAGCCGGTGTCCCGATCACGCTTTGCGGAGAAATGGGCGGGCGTCCACTTGAGGCGCTTTTACTGCTCGGTCTCGGATATCGTGCGCTTTCCATGAACCCGTCATCCATCGGGCCGGTCAAAGCAATGGTCGTGGAGACAAACCTTGAAGCGCTTGCCGCCAAGGTTGAAGAGCTGCTTGCAACACCAGGTCTCCAGTCTTTGCGCGAGCCGCTGGAGCGCTACGCGGCGGAAAACAACATACCAATCCATTAGCGGCTGGCCGCCCATACCGCACCTTCCGGATTTCAGGACCACTGATGCTCTCGAAAGACAAAATCGATTCAATATTGAACCGCTACGATGACATCGTTGCCAAGATGGCTGCCAATCCTGAACCGGACATCTTCGTTAAACTGTCGAAGGAATTCTCCGAGATTGAGCCCGTGGTCCTGAATATCAAGGCGCTTAAAGAGGCTGAGGAAGAGCTTTCCGGTCTCGATGAGCTTCTCGATGATACGGAGACCGATCCGGAAATGCGTGAAATGGCGGAACTGGAGCGCCCGGATCTCAGTGACAAGATCGAGCGGATGACGGATGAAATCCGCATTCAGCTCCTGCCTAAAGATATTGCGGATGAGAAAAACGCCATCATCGAGGTGCGCGCCGGAACAGGTGGCGACGAAGCGGCGCTTTTCGCGGGGGATCTCTTCCGCATGTATGAGCGGTACGCTGCCTTGCGCGGATGGAAGTTTGCCGTGATGTCGGCGAGTGAAGGTGATGTCGGCGGTTTCAAAGAGGCGATCGCGAACGTATCCGGCGAAGGCGTGTTTGCACGCCTGAAATTCGAATCCGGCGTTCACCGGGTGCAACGAGTGCCGGAGACCGAGTCAGGCGGAAGGGTCCACACGTCCGCTGCGACCGTTGCTGTTCTCCCTGAAGCTGAGGACGTGGATATCGAGATCAGGAACGAAGATATCCGCATCGACACGATGCGCGCTTCAGGTGCAGGAGGTCAGCACGTTAACACAACGGATTCCGCTGTTCGCATTACCCACGAGCCAACCGGAATTGTCGTGACGTCGAGCGAGAAATCGCAGCACCAGAATCGTGCCAATGCTCTCAAAGAGTTGCGGGCAAGGCTTTTTGATATGGAGCGCCAGAAAGCGGCGCAGGAACGGGCTGACGCGCGTAAAGGACAAGTTGGTTCGGGCGATCGGTCCGAACGGATCCGAACTTACAATTTTCCGCAGGGCCGTGTTTCCGATCACCGTATCAATCTGACGCTTTACAAGCTCGACAGGGTACTGATTGGTGAGGCGCTTGACGAATTCATTGATGCGCTGATTACCGATCATCAGGCGACTTTGCTGGCCGCTGAGGAAGAGGCGTGATCAAGAGTTGGTTGAAAACGACAGCCTTACACTCGGAGCCTTGTTCAAGGCTGGTTCGCGTCAACTGGCTGAGGCGGCAGAGGGCGACCCGCTAAAATCACCGCACCTTGATGCGCGCATTCTTCTTGCAAGAGCGACCGATACGGATGATCACCGCGCGCTTATTGACCCGCTCCACCGCGTTGAATCGGCTGATGCAGATGTCTTCCAGGATATGATCGCTCGACGGGTGTCCGGAGAACCGGTCGCCCGGATTCTGGGAGAAAAAGAATTCTTCGGTCTGACGTTCGAACTTAATGAGGCGACGTTGGTTCCGCGTCCTGAGACGGAGACCCTTGTTGCAAAGGTACTTCAAGAACTCGGTGAACGCGGTCTCTTGGAAGCCAACCTGACAATAGCGGATATCGGTACTGGATCAGGTGCCATTGCGGTGGCACTCCTCACCGAACTTCCCGCTGCGCGGGTGATCGCAACTGATGTTTCTCTTGAAGCGCTTCGGATGGCACGAAAAAACGCGGCCCGCCACAAAGTGCTCGACCGTATGTTGGCCGTCAGGACCGATATCGGCGATGGAGTTGCGGTGCAGATTGATGTGATCGTCGCCAATCCACCGTACATTTCAGATACTGAACGAAAGGACCTTCCTGTGGAGGTGCGCGACTATGATCCGGCGTTGGCGCTTTTCTCACCGGATCAAGGATTCGGTCATATTCAGCGGGTAGTAGACTTTACGGAAAAGACGATTGCGCCTGATGGGTTCGCAATCTTGGAGCACGGTTACTCGCAATCTGAACGGGTTGCTCAAATCGTCAAAAAAGCAGGCTTCAAGCGCAATGAGTGCGTCTTAGATATGGCGAAAGTGCCACGCTTTCGATGTTTTGGAAAAAAAGTAACCTAATTCTCCGCAAAAGGCCGGAATTTGCGATAATTTGCTTGGAATGAAAGCGATAAATGTCTA
>JBCDCU010000311.1:0-4338 GCA_039181265.1 Pseudomonadota bacterium
TTCAAAAATCATTTCCTAAAAATACGAGAAAACAAAAAATTCCGTACCAAAATTTGGCTTACTTGCAAAAAATCATACTATAAAATATTTTTATGGGAATATCTGTACCATTCATTTCACCTTTAGTTTAATTTACTTTTCGTTACGGCACCCTAAGCGATTTTAAAGTGAAAATTGCAACCAAAGATAGCTAAATTAGCTATATCCGGTTGTAGCGAAATATTGAAGCAGACGAATCAAGTAAAATTTAGGCAATCCAGCGGCTGCCTTTTCTGCGAGCATCAATATCGGAGAATTCGGGTTACCACTTGTGATTGTTGGCATGATACTGGCGTCGACAATACGCAATCCCGTCACACAATTGGCCCGCGACCGACCGACAACAACTGCATTGACAACGTCATTGCGTCCCATCTTCGCAGCGCCAACGGGATGGAAAACCGTTGCCCCAATGTCACCGGCTACTTTGACACGATCTGCCTCAGGAGCGAGCCCGGAACGTAGCTTACCCCCATACGAACGATATATTTGGCAGCGTTCCAGTGAACGATCTTGCGGAAGACCTGTCCGGCCACAGATCCGATCCATCATCCAAGATCAGTGAACGGCACGATATCAGTGCCATCAGGAAAGCGCCCTATCCTTTTGATCTCCCAGTCGAGACGGATGCCTGAGTTTTCCAAGACGCGGGCACGTACGGTTTCCCCCAGACTTTCGAGGTCGCTTGCAGTCGCTTCGCCGCGATTGATCATGAAATTGCAATGAAGCTCGCTCATTTCAGCACCGCCGATCACGAGGCCACGACATCCCGCTGCATCAACAACGCGCCACGCACTGTTTCCTTCAGGATTCTTAAACGTTGACCCGCCGGTTTTCTCACGAATGGGTTGAACTGTTTCCCTGTGATGTTGCACAGCGTCCATTTTCTCCCGGATCAAATCCTGGTCGGCGAGTTCACCCTTAAAAACCGCCTCGACGAAAATGAAATCGGACGGTGCTTTCGTCGTGCGGTAAGAAAAGCCCATCTCTGCATTCGAGAGGACGTGTCGGTTCCCGCCACGATCAAGGGCAACGGCTTCAACTAATATGTCCTTCGTCTCTGCGCCGTTTGCCCCCGCATTCATCCGGAGCGCGCCGCCTATGGTTCCGGGAATACCGTGATAAAAGGCAAAACCGTCGAGCCCTTGTTCAAGCGCGAAGGCGGCAAGCCTTTTATCGAGGACGGCAGTTCCACAGTGTATTCGACCGCCATTGTCCACTCGCGTTCCACCAAAACCACGAGCCGACAGTTTGATAATTACGCCGTCAACACCGCCGTCGCGGACCAGAAGATTGGATCCCGCGCCGACGGTAAAGACCGGAACGTCAGGGGATAGATTGGCGAGAAAGAGTGCAAGATCATCTGTATCCGCAGGCTGGAACAGAAGGTCGGCAGGGCCGCCAACCTGAAACCAAGTTACCTTGCTCATGGCAGCCGAAAATGTAAGGCGCCCGCGGATTTTCTCGCGAAACGGCGCAATGTTTGCTTCGAGATCCATCATAAGCGTTCCGCGTCTACCTATTGTCCACCGTCGCCAGCTGAGCCCAAATCCTCCTTGGAGGGTACCGGAAACGCAGCAAGATCCTGAGGCAAGCGGTTCGCCCACTGCGTGATGTTGCCAGCTCCGAGACACATCACATAGTCGCCCGGTTTTGCAAGGCGCGCGACGATCCCCGGCAGATCTGAAGCCCCATCGCATGTCAGCACATTACGGTGCCCCATGGTTCGAAGACCACGCGCGAGCGCATCCCTGTCCGCCCCCTCGATCGGCTCTTCACCAGCCGCGTAAACCGGTGCGACGATCACTGTGTCAGCCTCGTTAAAGCAGGTGCAGAAATCATCAAACAAGCTTTGGAGGCGTGTGTAGCGGTGCGGCTGGACAATTGCGATAACACGACCTTCGGAAGCTTGCCGTGCGGCCTTGAGCACATTTTCGATTTCAACCGGATGATGACCGTAATCATCGAAAATCTCTGCGCCATGCCAGCTTCCCGTGTGGGTGAAGCGCCGTTTGACCCCGCCGAAACTTTCAAGACCCTGGCGGATCTTTTCAGGGGAAACGCCAAGTCTGACCGCAACCGCAATCGCGGCGGTCGCATTGGATACATTATGGTGACCGGGCATCGGCAGAACCAGATCATCAAGCTCGATCACTTCACCGGTCCTGCGTCGTGTCACACGCACATTAAAATGCGTCTTGCCATTTTTAGACGTGAGGTCGCAGAAGCGCACTTCAGCCTGCGGATTTTGCCCATAGGTGACGATCCGCCGGTCGATGATCTGACCCACCAATTGCTGGACATCGGCATGGTCGGTGCACATCACCGCGAAACCGTAAAAGGGCACATTTTCAACGAACCGATGAAACCCCTCTTTGACCGCCTCGAAGCTTCCATAGTGGTCTAGGTGTTCCGGGTCGATGTTAGTCACAATGGCGATGTCTGCCGGAAGTTTGACGAACGTACCATCCGATTCGTCCGCCTCCACGACCATCCAGTCGCCCTCGCCCATCCGAGCATTGGTGCCGTATGCGTTGATGATGCCGCCATTGATCACCGTTGGATCCATATCTCCGGCTTCGAGCAAGGCGGCCACCATAGAGGTCGTCGTGGTTTTGCCATGCGTGCCGCCAACGGCAATTGCAGACTTAAAACGCATCAGCTCCGCAAGCATTTCCGCCCGGCGAACCACCGGCATGAAACGCTCCCGTGCTGCGATGAGTTCAGGATTGTCGGGCTGAATGGCAGACGAAACAACGACCACTGCGGCCTGGCCGAGGTTCTCTGGCTGATGACCGACATGGACGGTAATTCCCTTTTCGCGAAGCCGCACCACATTCGCGCCCTCAGCCATGTCGGACCCTTGGACTTCGTAACCAAGCGTCTGAAGAACCTCGGCAATCCCACTCATACCGATACCGCCAATGCCGACGAAATGAACCGGACCGATATTCTGCGGCATTTTCATGGACTGCCCCCTCTCCAAACAAACTTCAGTGCGTACTCAGGCAGAGCGCACGTCTTTAACAAGCCTTTCGGCACCGGCTGGCTGACCCTCTACCAAATTGAATACGGCGTCGGAAAGGCGCTTAGCCGCATCCGGTTTTCCCTGGTTGCGCGCGGCATCTGCCGCTTTCGAAAGTATATCTGCGTCATCCATCAATCGCCCGAGTTCTTCCGCCAGCCATTGCGGCGTTATCTCGGACTGTTTCTTGATCCACGCACCTCCGTTTTCCGCAAGCGCCGCAGCATTGGCTGCCTGGTCATGATCAAGCGCATGAGGATAAGGGACGAGGAGAGCGGGCCGGCCAATAACAGCAAGCTCGGCGGTCGTCGATGCGCCCGACCGCGACACAATAAGATGACTTTGTGCGATACGGTTGGGCATATCGGAAAAGAACGGCGCGACCTCCGCTGTAATCTCCATAACCTGATAAGCAGACCGGACTGCCTGTTCGTCTTCAAGTCGCGCCTGTTGAACAATCTTCAACCGGGAACGCTGCGCCTCGGAAAGCAATCCAACAGCTCTTGGAACAACGGCCGAAAAGAACTGAGCACCCTGACTGCCGCCGAAAACTGTCAGGTGAAAATCCGTGTCAACGCTTGACGGTTGATATGGGGTCTTCGCCGCTTCAATGACGCTATCACGCACCGGATTGCCAGTTTCGATAAGCTTCTGAGCCAGAGAGCGTCCGGGTGTTCTGCCGAGCGGGAGACCGATTGCAACCGCGTTCACCCTTGGCGCCAAGAACCGGTTCGCCCGGCCAAGAACCGCATTTGCTTCATGGATTAATGTCGGCACGCCCTTACTCGCGGCGGCAAGAACGGGTGGCAGCGTCGGGTAACCACCAAAGCCGACAACAATGTCGGGCTTGACGGACCGGATCAGGCGACGGGCGGCCAGGAATCCCTTTCCAAGGCGGTACAACGCTCGAACGAGCTTTATCGGTGACTTGCCGGCAAGCGTTGCTGAGGGAATGGCATGGCGTTGATCGGCTGGAAAGTCACCAGCAAACCGCTCAATACGCTCGTCGGACACGAGATGAATTGTAAAACCAGCCCGTTTTAACTCACTCGCAAGCGCGTGTGCCGGAAAGAGGTGTCCCCCGGTCCCACCTGCGCACAAAAGGGCAATCTTTTTTTCGTAGGACGGTGATGAAGCCATAGATGGGTTAGGTACTGAACGCTTCCAGGCACTAATGTACCGCTTGCGGAACATAAGGCGTGATAATCGGGCGCGCCGGTTTCGGCCGTTTGCGCGCGAGACCTAACACCATACCCATAGCAACTGCAACGGAA
>JBCDCU010000312.1:0-4333 GCA_039181265.1 Pseudomonadota bacterium
AGTGGGACAAGTGGATAAGCCGATGAGCGCAGCCAACGCCCATATCCCCGCCTCCATCGAGGTTTCTCCGAAACTGATCCTCGAAAAGGACGAGTATGTCGGTCTGTTTCCGAAGGGCACACAGACATATGTGACCGATATCGGAACGCACAGCCATACGGACCTTGCGCGCGTCGCACGCAAGCTCACCGATGCCGGTTATCGTCCCGTCCAGCACATCGCTGCGCGCCGGCTCACAAGCGAAGAAGCGCTCGACCAGCATCTCGCTCGTCTGACCCAAGAAGGTGGTCTTGACGAGGTTCTCGTGATTGCGGGCGAAGCGGATCGTCAGATGGGGGCCTTCTCATCCTCCATGGACGTGTTGCGCACAGGCCTTCTCGACAAGCACGGTATCAAAGGTATTGGCGTCGCTGGACACCCTGAAGGCAATCCTTCAGCCCCGGAAGGCGAAGTCTACAATATCCTGCGCGAGAAAGCCGAGTTCCAGTCAGAAACCGATGCAGCCATGCGGATCATCACCCAGTTCGGTTTCGATGGTGACGCCTTTGCTAACTGGGCCTGGCACGTGAAGGCCGTTGGCATTGACCTTCCGATCCATCTCGGAGTTGCCGGTCCGGCCAAGATTACGACGTTGCTCAAATTCGCAGCCATGTCCGGTGTCGGCAATTCGCTGAAGTTCCTGAAAAAGCGCGCAGGTGCTCTCACTGCGCTTGCAACGTCCCACTCGCCGGAGCCGGTTGTGGAGCCGATTGAGGCGTTCTGGCAGGAAAATCCCGGGGGCCCAATCGCTCAAATCCACATTTTTGCGTTCGGTGGCCTCAAAAAATCCGCAGAATGGCTTGCAGAACGTGGATCATGGGATATAAACACATCTTTATATGGTGATGTGATCAGCGCCAAAGGCTCTCAATAGCGAGACCCGCGCGTCCCAGGGACTGATGGGGCGCAAGCGTTACTAGCTGAACATATCAGGTTATCGCGAACGCACCGGTGAGCCGGATGCCGCCAGCACACTTATGCCAGGGGAAAGCAGACAATGACCCGCACACTCGTCGCATCGAAATCCAAGGAAGCCTATATCGGTTTCGAGGAACCCTTCTGCGTTATTGGCGAGCGGATCAATCCGACCGGACGCAAGAAGCTTGCGGCGGAAATGCAGGCAGGCAATTTCGAGACCGTTACGAAAGACGCTCTCGAACAGGTCGCAGCCGGTGCAACCATGCTTGATGTCAATGCGGGCGTCACGGCGGTTAATCCGAACGAGACGGAACCGCCACTTCTCGTCGAGACGCTCAAGCTTGTTCAGAGCCTTGTCGATGTTCCGATCTGTATCGATTCCTCGGTCACACCAGCGCTCGCTGCAGGACTTGAGGTCACCGAAGGTCGCCCGCTCGTCAATTCCGTAACCGGCGAGACCGAAAAACTCGAAGCGATCCTGCCGCTCGTCAAAAAATACAATGTTCCGGTCGTTGCAATTTCCAACGATGAAACCGGCATCTCCGAGGACCCGGATGTCCGGTTTGCGGTCGCAAAGAAGATTGTTGAGCATGCAGCCGACTATGGCATTCCCGCACACGATATCGTCGTCGATCCGCTCGTGATGCCGATCGGCGCGATGGGTACGGCGGGCCTACAGGTCTTTGCGCTTGTGCGTCGCTTACGAAACGAACTCGGCGTGAACACCACTTGCGGTGCATCGAACATATCCTTCGGCCTGCCGCATCGCCACGGCATCAATGCGGCCTTCCTTCCAATGGCAATTGCTTCCGGTATGACATCTGCGATCATGAACCCTTGCCGTCCGCAGGAAATGGAAATGGTTCGTGCAGCCAATGTCTTGATGTCGACAGATGAGCATTGCGCAACCTGGATCAAGACCTACCGCGAGCCGCCTGCGGGTCAGGATCCGGCAGCAGCTTCGGCTGGTGATACGGGTGGCCGCAGGCGCCGGGGCGGACGCGCGGCGCGGGTCGCGAGCTAGAGCCCAAGAGAACGCAAATGGCGCTAAGCGAAGACGAGACAGCACCGGAAAGCACACACGCGCAAGAAGACGCACTCGTCCTCTTCATGCCGTCGGGCAAACGCGGGCGCTTTCCCCTTGGCACGAAAGTGCTCGATGCAGCCCGCGATCTTGGCGTCTACGTGGAAAGCGTGTGCGGCGGGCGTGGCATTTGCGGAAAATGCCAGGTGAGCGTCGCCGAAGGGCAATTCGCAAAACACGGAATTACCAGCAGCGCCGAAAATCTCTCAGCCTTTTCCAAAGTAGAGACCCGCTACAAGGAAAAACGCGGGCTTGGCGAAGAGCGCCGCCTTTCCTGTTCGAGTGAAATCCACGGTCCGCTCGTTATCGATATTCCGCAGGCAGCCAGCGCCAACAATCAGATGGTGCGCAAAGCTGCCGACACGCGAGTGATCGCGCTTAACCGGACAACCAACCTTCACTACGTCGAAGTTGAAGAACCTGATATGCACAAGCCGCTTGGCGATGCCGACCGGCTCTTGCGCGCGCTTGATGAGCAATGGGAGATCAAGGATGCACGCCTCGACTTCCATCTTTATCGAACGCTCCAATCGACACTTCGGCGCGGCAAGTGGACCGTCACTGCCGCCGTCAATTCGGGCGGATCACAGCCGGTCGTCACTGCGCTTTGGCCGGGCTTTCATGACACGTTCTATGGTCTTGCCTGTGATATCGGATCGACCACGATCGCGATGCATCTTTGCGACATGATGACGGGTGAAACACTTGCATCGGCTGGCGTCGCGAACCCGCAGATCCGCTTCGGTGAAGATCTGATGTCCCGCGTCTCCTATGTGATGATGAATGAAGGTGGCGAGCGGGCCCTCACGGATACGGTACGAATTGCTATCGCGGATCTTGTTGAAGAAGTGGCGCGGCAAGCAGAAATTGACCGGACGGATATTCTGGAGGCCGTCTTCGTTGGCAATCCGGTGATGCATCACCTCTTTCTTGGCCTTGATCCAACAGAACTCGGCCAGGCTCCCTTTGCGCTCACTGTTTCCGACGCACTCACCGTTCCGGCAAGTGATATCGGTCTCGAGCTGAACGTCGGCGCCCGCATCTATATGCTGCCCTGTATTGCCGGGCATGTCGGCGCAGATGCGGCTGCCGCGACGCTCGCGGAGCAGCCCTATCGGGCCGACGATTTGACGCTCCTTGTCGATATCGGAACCAATGCAGAGATTGTGCTCGGTTCCCGCGAGCGGACCGTTGCGGCGTCCTCGCCGACCGGCCCCGCATTCGAGGGCGCGGAGATTTCCTGCGGACAGCGTGCGGCACCCGGTGCGATCGAGCGCATCCGTATCGACCCAGAAACGCTGGAACCCAGAATTCGGGTGATTGGATGCGATCTTTGGTCGGACGAACCGGGCTTTGAGGAAGCTGTTTCCGAGACCGGTGTTACCGGGATCTGCGGCTCAGGCATTATCGAAGTCATCGCCGAGATGTTTCTCTCCGGCGTGATCTCCGAAGACGGTGTTATCGACGGCGCACTGGCCGAGAAGTCCGATCGTGTCATCTCGGACGGGCGGACTTATTCATATTTGATGTGGCGCGGCACCGATGGCCAACCTGACCTTGTGATCAAGCAGACGGATGTCCGGGCGATCCAGCTTGCTAAGGCCGCTCTTTATGCTGGCGTGAAGCTCCTTATGGGCAAGCTCGGTATTGAGAAGGTTGCGGAAATCAAGCTTGCCGGAGCCTTCGGGACCTTTATCGACCCGAAATACGCGATGATCCTCGGGCTTATCCCCGACTGCGATCTTGCCCGTGTGAGCGCGGTCGGCAACGCGGCAGGCACCGGGGCGCGCATGGCGCTTCTAAACCGCGATCATCGCACCGATATCGAAGCGACGGTTCGCGCAATCGAGAAAATCGAGACCGCGCTTGAAGCCGACTTCCAGATGCATTTCGTGAATGCCATGGCGTTGCCAAATAAGGTCGATCATTTTGAGCGCCTGTCTTCGGAAGTAACGCTTCCAGAACGCAAGACACCGTCCGAGAGCGCTGACGCTGCCGGAGCAGGTGGCGGACGCCGCAGACGATCGCGGCGCGGATAATCAATATCGCTCGGGAACTGACCCCTTAAGCGCTTATGCTTTACCCCAGATCCGGCGCCGACGCTCCTTCACAAGCTGGTTTCCTTCACTGGTCCCGTCGTGGAAGGTCTTGAACCAATCATCCCACGGAGTTTCCCAGGTCCCATAATTGCAATCGAAATACTTGTGGTGGAGCTGGTGAAAGAAGTCGCCGAGTTCCACTCCGTTCTTGCCGCCGATTTTGAGTTTCTCGAAGCCCGCATGGGATGTCGGC
>JBCDCU010000313.1:0-4324 GCA_039181265.1 Pseudomonadota bacterium
CAACATGGAAATCGGCTTGATATCGCCACCGGTCGGGCTCAATCTTTATGTGATCAACGGGATCGCGCCGGATATCTCATTGAAGACCATTCTCTACGGTTCCTTGCCTTATGTTGCCTGTATGGTAATCGCTATCGTCATCCTCTGCATTTTCCCAGACCTTGCGACTTGGCTGCCTGACCTCATTCTCGGGCCTGAAATCACATGAATACGCTCTTCGATACACTGATGAAAAAGGGTCGCGAACGACCCGAGGCGCTCTTCGCGAAACTCGCCGATGGCCGCCATTACACCTACGCCCATGTCGATGATGTGAGTGCGTGCTTTGCAACACGGCTTGTGGCGCTTGGGGTAAAGCCGGGTGACCGGGTGGCGGTTCAGGTCGATAAGAGCATCGAAGCGCTCATGCTCTACCTTGCTGCCGTTCGCGCCGGTGCTGTCTTTCTGCCACTGAACACGGCCTATACGCCATCGGAACTCGACTATTTCGTTTCCGATGCGAAGCCCTCGCTCTTCGTTTGCCGTCCTGAAAACGCGGAGGCACTTGCCCCCATCGCCGAGCGTTATGGAAGCGCGCTTGTGACGATGGGCATATGGAAAAGCGAAGACGAGGATGCGGGAAGTTTTTTTGAGGGCGTTCCGCCAGCGGGCACGCGTTTCGAAACGGTTTCCCGTTCTGGCGATGACCTGGCGGCGATCCTTTATACGTCGGGTACGACTGGCAGATCGAAAGGCGCGATGCTGACGCACGACAACCTCCTGTCAAACGCTGAAGTGCTCGTTGACTACTGGCAGTTTTCCGAAAACGACCGGCTTCTTCACGCTCTGCCGATCTACCATACGCATGGGCTTTTTGTTGCGACGAACACCATCCTGAGGGCCGGCGGCTCATTGCTCTTCCTGAACGCTTTCAAGGTCGATCAGGTCCTGGAGGTATTGCCGGAAGCCAGTGCAATGATGGGCGTGCCGACCTTCTACACAAGGCTCCTCGACGATCCCCGGTTCACGGGCGATCTCGTCAGCCACATGCGCCTCTTTGTGTCAGGGTCAGCCCCGCTTCTTGCAGAAACCCATGTGAGTTTCGAAGCGCGCACCGGTCACCGGATCCTCGAGCGCTACGGCATGACGGAAACCAATATGAACACCTCCAACCCTTATGATGCGGAGCGTCGGGCGGGGACGGTCGGCTTCCCCTTGCCTGGTGTCGATCTCAGGATCGTCGATCCCTATACCGGTGCAACTGTTGGCCAGGGCGATATCGGCATGATCGAGGTGCGCGGCCCGAATGTATTCAAGGGCTATTGGCAGATGCCTCAAAAGACCAAGGAAGAATTCCGCGACGACGGCTTCTTCATCACCGGTGATCTCGGCAAGATCGACGGCGATGGCTATGTCCACATTGTCGGCCGCGGTAAGGATCTGATCATTTCCGGCGGCTTCAATATCTATCCGAAGGAAATCGAACTTCTGATCGACGACATGCCCGGTGTCCTGGAAAGCGCCGTCATAGGTGTCCCGCATCCCGATTTTGGTGAGGGTGTTGTGGGCGTTGTTGTTCCTGAGAAGGGAGCCGAGGTGAGCGAGGATGCGCTACTGACCGACATGCGCGAGCGCGTGGCCCGCTTCAAACAACCGAAGCGTTATATGATCGTTGACGAACTGCCCCGAAATACGATGGGCAAGGTGCAGAAGAATGTCCTGCGGGAAACCTATGCCGCCACGTTTAGCGGTTAAACGCGAGAACTAATTGTCCTGACCCGGGTTTCCGATGGATGCTTCCAGCGTGCGTTGATGGGCGATCCAGCCGGAATCAATGCTCAGTTTCTTCGCGACCTTGTCGTCAGGCGCAATAACCCGCCAGAAGGGCGCGACTTGATCGACTTGCTTCCCGGCTTCCATCTCTTCAATTGCAGCTTCTGCCACGATGCGGACAAAGATTGCCGTTGAGACCGGACACATCTTATCGCATTTGTGTCGGCGCGCGAGTTCATTGCGAAGGCGCTCTACGGTCCGAACCTCGCCTGTCGGAATCTTGCTCACATAATCGTTCACCATCATTGGCGTCCCGACGAGCATCCTTTCGCCTGCTTTGATACCGGCGAAGTCCTTGTCCATGTCAACGATCTTGGGACCCTTTTTGGTCCTCAATTTCTCAGATGCGGTTTTAGCCATCGTTTCCATTGTGATTGATTGCGAGCCTATCCGAGAAGTAACACCGTCTTAGGCAATTCAAAACAACCAGAAAATTACATCTAAGAATCAAAGCACTATACGAATCTCGTAGGACCGGCTTAGGAACTGCCTGTCGCACCTTTCATAAACGAAGCGAGATTGTCGGAGAGTATATCCGACAGATATCCGCCCTCCTGGATATAAACCGTTGGATAGCCTAGGCCCGCAATAAACGCTCCCATCTGCTCAAATCCCGGTGTCGTGACGCTGAGACCGCGCAAAGGGTCCATCTCTGACGCATCAAGGCCAAGGGCAACGACAAGGACACCGGGTGCGAAGGCATCAAGAGCTGCCTTAGCCGCAGCGAGATGATCCATAAACACAAGATCGCCTGAAAGGGGTGGGATCGGCAGATTGAGGTTAAAGCCTTCACCATCGCCTTCGCCCCGCTCCGTGCGATGTCCCCAATGGAACGGATAATAATTGGCGGGATCGCAATGAAGTGAGATGGTCAGAACATCGCGTCGCCGCCAGAAGATCCCTTGTGTTCCGTTTCCGTGGTGGACATCGACATCAAGGATCGCGACCCGCTCGTGCTGGCTCCTCAGATATTGTGCCGCGATTGCAGAATTGTTCAGGAAGCAAAAACCGCCCGCCATGTCGGCAAACGCATGATGCCCTGGCGGGCGGCATAGGGCATATGCCGATCCTGCACCTTTCGCAACATGATCTGCAGCAGAAAGGGCCGTCTGAGCGCTCGCGAGCGCTGCTTCAAAGGTGTGGCGCCCAAGCGGGCAGGACGTGTCTGCCATATGCCATCCGGCGCGGCCCACAATGCCGCTCGGATAGGTCGCAGTATAGCGCTGCGGATGGATATTCGCGACAACCTCGAGACCGTTTTCGCCAGGAAGCTTCTGCCATTCGTCGAAAGCGGTTTTCAGGAAATTCAGATAGTCTGGGGTATGGATTTCCGCGATGGGGCCGAAACCGAAATCGGCTGGTTCATGCGTTTCAATCCCGGTCTTCTTCAGGCCTTCTTCGAGAAGCTCGGCACGCCGCGGTTGTTCGAAACACCTCACCACTTTACCACGCACGAGATAGAACTGCGGATCGTGAAGGCTCTGCGTTTTGCGGTCAAAAAAGGCTTTCATGATCAACTCCCCCCCGGATACTCAAGCGCTGTCGCCGCGCAATTGTTCGCGCATGCGTTCGACAAAAAATTCAATGGTGCGCTTCACCTTTAAAACACCAGCCATGTCCTGATGCTGGAGCATGTAATAAGAGCGCTGGAACGCGACCTCATCCTGCAAGATCGGTTTCAGTTCAGGATGGCGGCGCCCGACATAATCGGGAAGAATGCAAACACCGGCTCCCGATAGCGTCCAGCGGATCTGGATGAGAAGGCTTGCACTCGTCAAATGAGGCGTGATTTCCGGGCTCACCTCGGGGATGTAATTGAGCGCATCATCGAAAATGAGATCGGGTATGTAGCCGATCCCGCGAACTTTCTTCAGATCGGAGATTTGATGAACCGGCCCGAAGCGCTCCTCAGCCTTTTCCGTTGAATAGAGATAGAGCGAGTAATCCGCGATCTTCTGGATTTTCAGGCGTCCGGTCTCGGGGGGCGTAACGGTGATTGCGATATCTGCCTCACGTTTCGAGAGGCTGAAAGTTCGCGGCAGGGCCACCAGCTGGAGTTCGATTTGTGGATTAGCTTCGCAAAAGGCGGTGGCGATATCGGTCAGAACATAATTCGAGACACCTTCCGGCGCGCCGATCCTGACCGGGCCGCTCAACCGATCCCCGCCACCCGCCACTTCATCCTCTATATGAAGGGCCGTGTTCTCCATCGTTTCCGCAAAGGGTAAGAGCCGGTTTCCCTCCGGCGTGAGCGCATAACCCTGTGGGCTACGGTCAAATAACTTCGCGTTGAGATCGCTCTCGAGCTGGTCGATATGGCGGCCAACGGTCGACGTATCAAGTCCAAGAAGCTTCCCAGCCGTCGACAAGCGATTGAGGCGGGCGACTGCCAGAAACACCCGCACATGGTCCCATTTCACGTGCGGTGTCCTCCCCGTCGCAAAAATCCCACGCTCACCTTATCCGGATTTGCAGACATGCAAAACACAAAAGTCCACAGGGTTGTTTTGCA
>JBCDCU010000314.1:0-4311 GCA_039181265.1 Pseudomonadota bacterium
CGCGGACGGTCTATCGAACGAATTTTTGCGCCGGCTCTACAACGGCTTTGCCAATGTCCCTGAAATCGACGCGCCTGATCGGGCCGCCTTGGCCGATAATCCGCTCACCATTCCGGGCTTTCCAGGTTAACAGGCCCGATGGCTGACCCATCAGGCGCAAAACGGCTCATCCTCTGTACCTATGAGAGCCTTTATTCCGATTGTGTCCTGAGTGTTCTGGAAAAGAGCGATCTCGTGGAGATTGTCGGTATCGTCGCCTCGACAAGAATTCTGAAGCAGGGAGAATTTCACCTTGCCTCGAAGCTGTCCCTTCTTCGAAAGAGCGGCCTCTCCTATGCGCTTTATCTGGCATCAGTCACCGATCCCCTGGCCGCACGGTTTTCAGGAAAATCTTTCGCGTCCCTATCGCACTGGTCGAAACGCCTTAACGTGCCGCTCCTTAAGACCGAGAATATCAATGATCCAGCTTTTTTGGATACGATCGACGCGCTCTCACCCGATATCCTCTTAAGCGCGCACTTTAATCAGATTTTTAAAGAGCCAGCTCTCGCCCGTCTTTCGAAGAAACTGTTTAATTTACATCCCGGGCTTTTACCGCGCCGCAAAGGGCTTGATCCGATGTTCTGTGCGCTTCGCGACCACGATGAAAGGGTCGGCATCACGCTTCACCAGATTGATGAGGGGATCGATACGGGAAAAGCGATCGGTATAGCGAGCTTCGAGCCGCAATCACGGTCGCTCCGCGCAAACAATGAGCAAGCTTTCACATTGGGTGCGGAGCTTTTTCTCGACAGAGTGGAACACGAATTCGTTCCTGCTGATCCTCTAAACGAGGGAGAGAACGGTTCGTCGTCCTACGAAAGCTACCCAACCCCTTCTGACGTCGTCGGATTTCTGAAAGCGGGAAACCGGTTCAACTGAACTTCGCATGCGCTGGCGATCGATCAGAAACCCCGTTTTGTCTAGCGGGTCGGAACGGGGTAATCACCACTGTAATCATAGAACCCCCGGCCGGTCTTTCGGCCGAGCCATCCGGCCTCGACATATTTTACCAGCAACGGGCAAGGACGGTATTTGCTGTCAGCAAGCCCGTCATGAAGCACCTGCATAATCGCAAGGCATGTATCGAGGCCAATAAAGTCGGCGAGCTCCAGCGGCCCCATCGGATGATTCGTGCCAAGCTTCATGGCCGTATCGATAGCTTCAATCGTGCCGACCCCCTCATAAAGCGTATAGATCGCCTCATTGATCATCGGCATCAGGACGCGATTGACGATAAAGGCAGGGAAATCCTCCGAGACGGCAATGGTCTTCCCAAGCGCTTTTACGAATTCCTGGCCTGTTTTGAATGTCTCGTCACTCGTTGCAATTCCACGAATGATCTCAACAAGCTTCATGACCGGCACCGGATTCATGAAGTGGATCCCTATGAATTGCTCGGGACGGTCGGTCGCAGAGGCAAGTCGGGTAATCGAGATTGACGATGTGTTGGATGCTAACAATGCGTCCGGCTTCAGCGTTTCGCAGACCTTGGCAAAAATCTGACGCTTGACCGCTTCGTTTTCGGTCGCCGCTTCAATCACGAGATCGCAGGATGAAAGACCGCTGATTTCACTCGCTGTGGCGATGCGCTTAAGGGCAGCTCCTTTTTCATCTTCAGACAATTTTCCGCCAGCGATCTGACGGTCCATGGTCTTGCCGATCTTCTCAAGAGCACGGGAGAGGCCAGCCTCATCGATATCCTGCAATATCACCTGGAATCCGGCTTGCGCCGCCGTGTGAGCGATCCCGGCACCCATTTGACCTGCGCCGACAATTCCAACCGACGAAATTCCTGCCATTTCCCTTAAGCCTGCCCGTTATGTGTCATTTGTTCCTTTGCCGGGCAATTTATGCACAAAGAAAATGCAGCGCAATATGGTTGTTGCGCTGCACCTAAGCGGATTTGTCGAAGTGGTTTACGCGGGCGTTGAATCCCGCGTCAATAAAGATCAGTTGGCTTCGATGCTGGCCTTGAACTCCGGCAACACGTCAAACAGGTCGGCGACAAGACCGTAATCGGCAACCTGGAAGATCGGTGCCTCTTCGTCTTTGTTGATCGCGACGATCACTTTGGAATCTTTCATACCGGCCAGGTGTTGAATCGCCCCCGAGATACCGGCCGCGATATAAAGATCGGGTGCGACGACCTTCCCGGTTTGGCCGACCTGCCAGTCGTTTGGCGCATAGCCGGCATCGACAGCAGCTCGTGACGCACCGACAGCTGCACCAAGCGCATCCGCGACCGGGATAATCGTCTCCTCAAATTTCTCTGATGAGCCGAGCGCGCGGCCACCGGAGATAATGATTTTGGCAGACGTCAATTCTGGACGGTCGGATTCGGAAAGATCATTCGAGACCCAGGATGACAAGCCCGGATCATCGACCGCAGAAACGCTGTCGATACCTGCAGAACCGCCGGACCCGACAGCCTGGAAGGAAGCCGTCCGGACCGTGATGACCTTCTTTCCGTCGGTGGATTGAACGGTCTGGATCGCGTTTCCGGCGTAGATTGGCCGCTCAAACGTATCGGGGCCTTTAACCTCGGTAATTTCCGAGATCTGCATAACGTCAAGAAGCGCTGCCACGCGCGGCGCAATGTTCTTGCCGTTTGTTGTCGCTGGCGCGACGATTGCGTCATAGGCATCCGCCATGGAAACAATGAGTGCGGCCACAGGTTCGGCAAGCTGATGTTCGAAGGGCTCTGCTTCAATCATCAGAACTTTTTGAGTTCCGTCCAGTTTTGCAGCCTCATCAGCGGCAGCCTGACATCCCTTTCCGGCAACCAGAATGTCGACCGGGGCACCAAGCGCGCTCGCCGCAGCCATGGCCTTCGCAGTTTCTTCCGAAAGTGCATCGTTTGAATGTTCTGCAATGAGAAGTGTTGTCATGGTCTATCCTCCTCTTCCTAGATAACGCCAGCTTCGTTTTTCAGCTTATCGACAAGCTCATCGACAGACTTAACGATGATGCCTGCCTCGCGGCTGGGCGGCTCGGTCGTATTCAGGACATTGATACGCGGTGTCACGTCAACGCCGTAATCCTCAGGTGTCTTGCTATCGAGCGGCTTCTTTTTCGCTTTCATAATATTGGGCAGCGAAGCGTAGCGCGGTTCGTTCAAACGCAGGTCAGTCGTGACGATTGTCGGCAGCGTGACTTTGATTGTCTGCAATCCGCCATCCACTTCGCGCGTGACATTGGCTTCGCCATCGCCAAGCTCGACCTTAGAAGCATAAGTTGCCTGCGACCAGCCGAGCAGCGCTGCCAGCATTTGACCCGTCTGGTTGCTGTCGTCGTCGATTGCTTGTTTCCCGAGAATGACCAATCCAGGCTGCTCTTCATCGACGATCGCTTTGAGGATCTTGGCCACCGCGAGCGGTTCAACCAATTGATCCGTGACAACCAGAATGGCCCGGTCAGCGCCCATGGCAAGCGCTGTCCGCAGCGTTTCCTGAGCCTGTTGCGGCCCAATGGATACAGCAACGATTTCTTCAGCCTTACCGGCCTCTTTCATGCGGATGGCTTCTTCGACGGAAATCTCGTCGAATGGGTTCATCGACATTTTTACATTGGCAAGTTCGACACCCGACCCATCAGCCTTAACGCGAATTTTCACGTTGTAATCGACGACCCGTTTTACCGGCACCAGAATTTTCATTGATTTCCTTCCCGAGCGTGCGATGGCCGATCATTGTTCGACCATGCCTCCTCCTCATTCCGTCATGTCTTGGTTCGATCCTATCGCGCGGCAGATAAAAGCCGTCAGGCGGCAAGAAGATGCCGGACGTTAGGCGTCCTGAAAAAGGGTGTCAAGCATAGAAAACGCCTTGAAACAAGCGCGATTCATCGCACTCCCGGCGATTTGAAAATCAGCATATTTCAATCACTTTTCACTCTTCGTCGACCCCGTTCGAAAAGCGGAACGTGACTGCGCTTGAAGAACAAGATGAGGACTGCGCCGGCGGCAGCGCCGCTGATGTGAGAAATCCAGGACACGTTTGAACTTTGATCAAACACAAGAGAATAGACCTGTAACACCAGCCACACGCCCAGACACCAGAAGGCCGTGATCGGAAGAGGGATCTTTCCAAGAGCAAGGACCCAAACCCGCATATTGGGGTAAAGAATGAGGTAGGCCGCGATGATTCCGGCGACCGCGCCCGATGCGCCGACCAAAGGCGATTGCGAAGCGCCAAACCACGCGGCATGACCAAGCCCGGCGGCAATTGCACACAGAAGGTAGAAGACCAGGTATTTAAAGTGGCCAACCGC
>JBCDCU010000315.1:0-4252 GCA_039181265.1 Pseudomonadota bacterium
ACGGAAATCACACCGCAAATCCAGATGCGGTTTGAACTCGACCTTTACGCTGGCGTTCGTCCCGTCAGGATTTTCGAAGGCCAACCGACACCGCTGGCTGATCCCAGGGCCATCGAAATCGACTTCGTTATTGTTCGCGAATCGACGGAAGGCCTGTTTGCCTACATGAACGACGGAGAAATCGTCGAGGATGATTACGCAACCGAGAAGCTCAAGATTACGCGCCGCGTGAGCGAAAAACTCTTCGATTTCAGCTTCAGGCTTGCTCAGCGCCGGGCCAGGGAACGCGACCGAAAACCGCGTGTCACCTGTGTCGACAAGGCGAATGTGTTTCGTGCTTTCTGGTTTTTCCGCTCAATTTTTGAAGAACGTGCAAGAGCGTTTCCGGAAATCGGCGCGGATGCTGCTTATGTTGATGCGTTTGCCATGTGGATGGTCCAACGGCCCTGGGAGTTCGATGTCGCTGTAACGGAAAACATGTTTGGCGACATTCTGTCCGACCTTGCCGCGGGCCTCATGGGATCGCTCGGCCTCGCTCCTTCCGCCGATCTCGGTGACGAGCATGGCGTGTTTCAGCCGTGCCATGGGAGCGCCCCCGATATCGCTGAAAAGGGCCTTGCCAATCCTGCTGCTATGTTCCTGTCTGGCGCGATGATGCTTGACTGGCTTTCCGAAAAGAACGCGAATGAACATGCAGGCCGGGCGTCGAAAATGATCGAAACAGCGGTGGGCCGTGTCATTAAAGAGGGCAGATATTTGACCGCCGATCTTGGTGGAAAAGCTGGCACAGAAGATTTCTCGAAGGCAGTTATGGACGCCCTCGATTAACTCAGTCGATCAGAGTTCGCGATGATGCCTCTCAAGGTTGCCCAGATCGGTTGCGGCTATTTTGGCCGGTTCCAGCTCGCCGCGTGGCTGCGGCTTGCGGCCAAGGGCGAACCCGTCGATTTCCAAGGTGTTGCCGATGCTTCGCCCGCTTACCGGGACCGGATCGAAATGGACTTCCCCGGCACCACGGTTCATTCATCGATCGAGGATCTGATGGCGGAGAACGCGTACGACATTATCGATGTTGCGACACCGCCACAGACGCATCGTGAGATCATCGAACCTTTGCTTGGAAAAGCAACGTTGATCATTTGTCAGAAACCTTTCTGCGAAAACCTTACTGAAGCTCAAGAATTGACTGCAGCTGCGGCGCGGTCCGGAACCCAACTTGTTATCCATGAAAACTTTCGTTTCATGCCGTGGTTTCGGAAAATTCGTGAAGAGATCGGGGCCGGACGGATTGGCGACGTTCGCCAGGCGTATTTCAGGTTCCGCCCGGGCGATGGGGCCGGGCAGGACGCCTACCTCTCCCGGCAACCGTATTTTCGGATGATGGCGCGTTTCCTCATTCACGAAACCGGTATCCACTACATTGACACGTTTCGCTTCCTTTTCGGCGAACCCGACACTGTTTATGCGGATCTGCGGACGGAAAACCCCGTGATTGCAGGCGAAGATGCCGGATTCTTTATCCTAGGGTACCGGAACGGAATGCGCGCCGTCTTCGATGCGAACCGCACGCTCGATCATTCAGCCGATAACACGCGCCTAACACTCGGGGACTTTCTTGTCGAGGGGACTGAGGGCTCCATTCGACTGGACGGCAATGGGAGGCTGTTTTTCCGTGCGACCGGTCAGACAATTGAGGCGCCTGTTTCCTACACCTTCAGCGACCGCGATTTCGGCGGTGATTGCGTCTATCTCTTCCAGAAGACCATCTGCCGTCATTTCTCGCACAATGAGCCGCTCGAGACGGATGCAGAGACCTACCTCAGCAATATCCGGATTGAAGAGGCCATTTATCGGAGTGCGGATTTGAACAAACTTATTGAAATTCTTTAAGACCGGTTAATGCCACCGTGTTAACAAAATGAGTCTGATTTCTTGACCCGTTTCAGGATGGCGTAATCGTTATGGATGCAAAGATTTTTTTTGGCGCCATCGCTGACGACTTCACCGGTGCAAGCGATCTTGCGGCCCTTCTTGCGCGGAGTGGCGCGCCGGTCTCTCTACGATTTGGTCTCGATGGGCTGGAAGCAGACGGTTTCTGCAATCCTTTTGAAGTGATCGCCCTCAAGATCCGCACCGCGTCGCGTGAGCGTGCTGAGCGCGACGCTGTTGAGGCGCTGCGCTGGTTGAAAACGAGAGGCGCGGAACGCTTCTTCTGGAAATATTGTTCAACCTTCGATTCAACCGCAAAAGGTAATATCGGCCCAGTCGCGGAAGCGTTGATGGCGGAGATCGGCACGACTCAGACAGTCTATTGCCCGGCTTTTCCCCAAAACGGCCGGACCATCTATGCAGGACATCTTTTCGTAAACGACATTCTCTTGTCCGACAGCCCGATGCGGGACCACCCGCTCACGCCGATGCGCGATTCCAATTTGATGCGGCTGCTTGAACCTCAGGTCGATGGTACGGTCGACCTCGTTCCCCATGCCACAATCTGCATGGGGTTTTCTGCTGTCAGAGACCGTCTTCGCGCACTCGCCGCACAACGCGTCAACCATGTCGTAACCGACGCTACCGAGGACGATCACCTCGCGATCATTGCAGGTGTTTGCCAGAACATGCCGTTAATCACCGGCGGGAGCGCGATCGCAGCTCCGCTTCCCGCACTTTATCGGAAAGCAGGACACATCGATTTCGACGATCAAGGGCCAACCCCGCCGCATATTGAAAATACGCCTATCATTATAAGCGGCTCCTGCTCGGCTATGACCCGCAAACAAATCGCAATATTTCGCGATTCCCATCCCGCGTTCAGGATTGACCCCCTGGCGATCGCACAAGGCGGTGACGTTATGGCGGAGGCCCGTGATTGGCTCGACAGGTTGCCATTGGAGCAACCGAAACTGATTTACTCTTCGGCGGACCCGGACGAAGTGGCCGAGGTCCAAAATGTTCTTGGACGCGACCACGCCGGAAGCGTTACGGAAAACGCACTCGCAAATCTCGCACAATATGCGCTGATGAAAGGCAGCCGGCGTTTCATTGTGGCCGGAGGAGAGACGTCCGGCGCCGTCATTCAGCATCTCGGGATTACGAAGGTTGACATTGGACCCGAAATTTCACCCGGTGTCCCCTGGACCTTTGCAAATCTTGAAGTTGAGACCGCAGCCTTCGCGCTCAAATCCGGCAACTTCGGCGGCGAAAGATTTTTTGAAGACGCTTTCGATGCGCTCCCCTGAACCCATCTGAACCGCTATCTCGTTTTCGGGCGTTGCGGCGGATTATAAATGAAGCGGCGCACGCCACTGGCCTGCGCCGGATCAACCCTTGAACGAAGAAAACCGGATCCATCCGGCATTCGCGACAAGAGCATGCGCGAATGAGGTATCACATCTTCAAAGCTGGCACACAATTGTAAAGATACGAGCGGCGATTTGCGCGCATCGAACCAGGCTGGCGGGACGGAGACAACTGACTGCAATGGATCTTCGGTAAGACAACGCTGCAACAGGGTCCGAAATCGCCATTGCTGCCATTTCGTTTCTTCACTAAAACACCTAGATGGATTAGGGAGGCTGCGTCGACATTCGGTTAATCGCAAGTATCGATGACGCAGCCAGTTTCGGGGGAAATATGCAGGACAAGCGGCAATTATACATCAACGGGGCCTGGGTCGATCCAATCGATGGCAAGGATCTCGCGGTCATAGATCCCTCAACGGAAGAGACCATTGCAACAATTTCGCTGGGCGGAGTAGCCGACACCGACGCAGCCGTTGCGGCCGCTAAAGGCGCTTTTCCCGCGTTCAGCATGACGTCCAAAGAGGAACGCCTGTCCTATTTGAAATCGCTTTTCGAGATCTATTCCGCCCGGTCGGATGAAATGGGAGAAGTGATAAGTGAAGAAATGGGCGCGCCAATCAGCATGGCCAAAATGTTGCAAGCAGGCGCTGGCGCTGGCCATCTCAAAGCCTTCATTCGTGCATTGGAGGTGTTTGAATTCGACCGCCCGCTGAGAGAAAACGCGCCGAATGATCGGCTTCTTTACGAGCCCGTGGGTGTCTGCGGCCTGATCACACCTTGGAACTGGCCGATGAACCAGGTGATGCTGAAGGTTGCGCCAGCTTTGGCGACAGGTTCATCGGCCAGTTCCAAGGTGTGATCAGGCCGCAGACACCCACGGGCTCGTAAAGAAGCCGATCATTCGGCGCGTTTTCTCTCAGCGGGCGGTCGAATTCAAACACCTCCAATGC
>JBCDCU010000316.1:0-4251 GCA_039181265.1 Pseudomonadota bacterium
CTGTCATGGTCAAGGGCGTATAGCTCAGCGGGAGAGCACTTCGTTGACATCGAAGGGGTCACTGGTTCAATCCCAGTTACGCCCACCATGGCCAGACGGGAATTGGCTAAGAAATTCAGGTTTCCGAAAAAGTTGGGCGACGTCCTCGCTTGAACGGGATCCGCAAGACATGAAGGCGCATTGATATGAAGATCAAAAACTCGCTTAAATCATTGCGGGGCCGTCACCGCGAAAACCGCCTTGTGCGCCGCCGTGGCCGCCTCTACGTGATCAACAAAACGAACCGGAAATTCAAGGCACGTCAGGGCTAATCTTTGAGCCTAGCCTGATTTTTTGGGATGGCCCGGAAGTCGCCGGGCCTTTTTCGTTTAAGCCCCCTATCTTTTCGTCTGACAGGCGTTCGGATGGAAGAAAATCGTGGTGCAAGCCGCGTCCTTCGGCCCCATCACGGTCTTTTGCAGTGCCGAAGCCTTGACGGCATTGGTGTTGCGGCTCATTTTTCTTTTATGAGCACGCTTCTTCGCATACCGGCACTGACCGGCTTCATCGTCTTTTCAGCCTTGGGCGTCACGGCAACCATTGCGTCCGCGGATCATCAACATGTCGAGCCTTACGATCTTTTCGTAGCGCCGCCCGAAGCAGGTGAACTCCCTCCTGAATCGGCACAGCGTCTCGACGATCCCGTGCCGATCGTTCCGCTTCAAAGCCCGCTCAAAAAAGCTCAACAAGAAGACGAGCAAGAGCGCATTGAGGACTTCAAGCGTAAACACTCTGCCGAGCGTGACCGTCTTCCGAAATTGGAGGGAACACGGACTGAAAAGCTTGACCAGCTCTTCGTTCTTCTTGGGGAAACGAACAGCGAAAAAATGGCCAAGCAGGTCGAAAATGAAATCCAGAATCTCTGGATGCAGTCCGGCAGCGATACGATCGATCTCTTCATGCGCTGGGCTGCAGGTGCTGCGGAGAAGAAGGAATACGGCAAGGCCTTAGATTTTCTGGATAATGTCACGGTCCTCCAGCCGGAATACGCAGAAGCGTTCAACCAGCGCGCGACGATCTTCTATCTGAAGAAGGATTATGTGCGCTCTATCGCCGATGTTCAGAGAACGCTCGCTCTGGAACCGCGTCACTTCGGGGCGCTGACCGGTCTCGGATTGATGCTTCAGGAATTGGGCAATGAAGCAGAGGCGCTCGATGTCTATAATCGTGCGCTTGAACTCCACCCACACCTTGGGCACGTCAAAAGCAAGGTTGATACACTTGCGCCGAAAGTTCTAGGCAGAGACGCCTGACGCGTATTGAAAGAGGATCAACCGTGACCGTTTTTGCGATCGCTGGCACGCTTTTCTTATGCGTGGGCACCTTTTATTTTTGGCGGACACGATCCGGATCCCGCGAAATTCTGGAGCGGTTTCCTCCAATCGGTGAGTTTGTCGAGGTCAACGGCATGAAGGTTCATCATGTTGACCTTCCCCGGCAAGCTGATCACGAGGCCGCCATTGACGATAATGAAAGTCCGTCAATCGTCTTTCTGCACGGTGCGAGCGGCAATCTGCGGGATGCCCATTTCACCTTTTCGGAGCGGCTACAGGGTAAGGCACGGCTCTTATTTTTCGACCGGCCGGGCCATGGGTTCAGCGAGCGAAACGATGTTGCCCTGGGGACGGTCAACGGGCAGGCCGACCATTTGATTGCGGTCCTTGATCGCTTGTCCATCAAGAACGCAATCCTCGTGGGCCATTCCTGGGGGGCGGCTCTCGCACTCACGACGGCCCTTCGTCACAAGGAGAGGATCTCCGGGCTGGTTCTGGCAGCGCCTGTCAGCCATCCGTGGCCAGGAGGGATCAACTGGTATTATCACGTTGCCCCCTTGCCGTTGATCGGCCCGCTTCTCGCTTATCTTTTCGCCTTGCCGCTCGGGCTTCGTCAAATCGATTGTGCAACGGCCAAGGTCTTCTGGCCCGACCGTGTGACCCCGGGATATCGGGAAACAATTGGCGCGGAGATGGTTTTGGTACCGGAACGATTTATGGCGAATGCCGCCGACATCGACGGTTTGCGCGAGCATCTCGTCAATATCTCACCACGCTACGGTGAGATTAATAAGCCGGTCTTTATCCTGAGTGGAGAGAAAGACCAGGTCGTGCTGCCCTGGGTCCATGCGGAAGCTCTCGCCCGGACCCTGCCGAACTGTCGGATCGCTCGAAAGAAAGCGTCAGGGCACATGCCGCACCATGCCCACGCTGATGACATTGCCGTCGCTCTTGAAGAGATGATTGCTTCGTATGGCAAGCCGACGGATCAAAGCCAGGCAGTCTTTTTCAACGCCGCTGAATAGCGTTAGATCCCGCCCATACCATCGGCCCCGACGAAGGCCACGCGCAGCATATTGGTTGCGCCGGGCGTTCCCAGTGGGACGCCTGCGGAAATAATGATACGCTGACCGGCGCGTGAGAAGCCCTCCCGCAGAGCGATAGTACAGGCCTTGTCGACCATGTCATCGAGCGAAGTCGCGTCCTCCGTCACGACGCAATGAAGGCCCCAAACGAGGGCGAGACGGCGTGCCGTTGCGGGAATGGGTGACAGCGCAATGATCGGGATTCCGGGGCGTTCACGCGATGCCCTGAGGCCTGTGGACCCCGATGACGTGAAACAACAAATTGCCGAAAGTCCGAGCGTTTCTGCAATCTGACGCGCAGCGGCGGAAATTGCATCCGCCCCTGTGGCCTCAGGTTCGGTCCGCTGGGCGCGCATGATGTTTTCGTAGTTCTGATCGCGCTCAACCTCCATGGCAACCCTGTTCATGGTCTCCACGGCTTCAATGGCAAATTCGCCGACTGCGGATTCGGCGGATAACATGATCGCATCCGCGCCCTCGAAGACTGCCGTTGCCACATCGGAGACCTCGGCGCGGGTTGGAGCGGGTGCTGCAATCATCGATTCGAGCATTTGTGTTGCAACGACAACCGGCTTGCCTGCCCGTCGAGCCGCGCGGGTCAGGCGCTTCTGCAGGCCGGGCACGCATTCAATCGGCATTTCGACACCAAGGTCACCGCGCGCCACCATGATTGCGTCAGAGAGCTCAATGATTTCGGTCAACCGCTGGATTGCTTGCGGCTTTTCAACTTTTGTCATGATGCCGGCGCGTCCGCGTGCGATCTTGCGCGCTTCGGCAATATCCTCGCCGCGTTGAACGAAGGATAGCGCGACCCAATCGACCTTGGCAGCAAGAGCCGCATTGAGGTCTTCACGATCCTTGTCGGTCAGTGCGCTCACCGGAACGACACTGTCGGGCATCGCAACGCCCTTCCGGTCAGACAGGCGCACACCGATTTCAACCCGGCTCACGATCCGGCTTCCATCATTGCTCAGGCAGCGCAACTGCACTTTTCCATCATCGAGAAGCAGGCGATGATTGGGTTCGAGCGCCTCGAAAATCTCATGGTGAGGGAGATAGACGCGGGTCTCATCTCCGGGAATATCATTTGAATCGAGGACGAACTCCGAGCCGATATTGAGCGGAATTGATCCGTTCCGGAACGTTGAAAGCCTGTGTTTGGGGCCCTGAAGGTCCGCGAGGATGCCAATCGGGCGTCCCACTTTCTGTTCAATCCCGCGGATCGTGTCGACCAGCCCGTTGAGGGTGTCGTGATCCGAATGGCTCATATTGATCCGGAAGGTGTCAACACCTGCCATAAACAGGGCTTCGATCTTTTCGGCAGAGGACGAGGCAGGCCCCAACGTAGCAACGATTTTGACCTTGCGTTCGCGTCTCATCCTCAACTTCCTTCTCGTTCGGGATCAGTCAGCTCGATTGTCCAGCTTTCCTGATTGCGGGTATCGACTTCAAAAAAGCCGGTTTGTTCATAACCGCGAAGAATACAGTCCTTTATCCCATCGATTGTGAACTCTTTTTGACGCGTACACAAAATGGCCGGTCCGCCCCATTCGCCGCCATGGGTGACGTCTATCGCGTAGACATAAAAGAATCTTGCTCTGAGTGGTCCGGGAATTAAAATCTTACATGGGTCGGGATCATTGCGCGGATTAAAGTTCCACCAGCCTTCCGAACGCCAGCCGTTGTCCGACTTGTATCCAATCGCGACACTGATTCTGCTCAGCGTCTTGTTGCAAAGGCGGAAATCGGCTGAAGCAGGATCCGGCAAGCCGATCGCCTCAATAGCGAACAGGCTCAGGGCCGCGGCCACCGTCTGGACGATGGCGAGAGATTTCCGGGTTATTGTCCGCATC
>JBCDCU010000317.1:0-4247 GCA_039181265.1 Pseudomonadota bacterium
CGAAATGCTCAAAATCGTTCAATCGGTGACTTCCTGTACGGTTGGATTGAGCCTGCTTATCCTGTTTATGTTTGCGCTGGTTTATTCCGTCACCGGGCCGAAACAAGGCCAGGGCTTTAGCTCTATCCCGACAGCGGAATATGTCCGCGGTATCGGGCGTTAATACCTACTCATTCGCCGGATCCCTCGGGTATTTCCCCATTCGAGCGGTATCCGGCTTTTTCTTTTCTAAATCTGAGATTTCCCGGAACATCGCGGGTCTTGTTCACCGCATAAATCAATGCCTTTGTGACTTGAGGGCGGCGCTTGCGTGCTGTTATGGTCCTCCCGTGCTCGCCCCCCATCGCGGTCGCAACCGGCATTTTGTCAAGCGCTGCCAATCGCAGGCGGGATGCCGCTTTACGCTGACATAAAAGTCCCGGAAACCTCACCATGACAAAACCCGATCAAGCCAAGGGCGAACTTGAAAAGAACGCCCTCTTCTTCCACCAGTATCCAAAGCCGGGCAAACTTGAGATTTCCGCGACGAAGCCGCTCGGAAACCAGCGCGACCTTGCCCTTGCCTATTCGCCGGGTGTTGCTGCACCCTGCCTTGAAATCGAAAAAGACCCAGCTAACGCCCACAAATATACGTCCCGAGGCAATCTCGTCGGGGTGATATCCAATGGCACGGCCGTTCTTGGTCTCGGCAATATCGGGGCCCTTGCCTCGAAGCCGGTGATGGAAGGAAAAGCGGTCCTTTTCAAGAAATTTGCGAATATCGACGTCTTCGATATCGAGGTCAAAGAAACTGATATCGAACGCTTTATCGACGTTGTTGCGGCCCTAGAACCGACCTTTGGCGGGATCAACCTGGAAGATATCAAAGCACCGGAGTGCTTCACCATCGAACAGACGCTCAGAGAACGTCTGAACATCCCGGTCTTTCATGACGACCAGCATGGGACGGCGATCATTGTGGCGGCGGCGATCCTGAACGGCCTCAGCCTGTCCGGCAAAAAGATCGAAGACGTAAAGCTCGCGGCAGCCGGAGGCGGTGCGGCCTCGATTGCTTGCCTCAACCTTCTCCTCAGCCTTGGCCTGAAGCGCGAGAACGTTTGGCTCGCCGACCGGATCGGTGTCGTCTATGAGGGCCGCGAAGAGGAAATGGATCAGTGGAAGGGGGCTTACGCGCAAGCAACCAACCTTCGCAATCTCTCCGAAATCATACCTGGAGCTGACATTTTCCTCGGCCTTTCTGCCGGCGGCATCCTGACGTCGGAGATGATCAAGACGATGGCGCCGAACCCGCTCATCATGGCACTTGCCAATCCGGTCCCGGAGATCATGCCGGATGTCGCGACCGAAGCGCGGCCCGATGCCCTCATCTGTACGGGACGTTCGGATTTTCCCAACCAGGTAAACAACGTTCTATGCTTTCCGTTCATCTTCCGCGGGGCGCTCGACGTTGGCGCGACCACGATCAATGAAGAAATGAAGATGGCCGCGACGAAGGCGATTGCCGAGCTGGCCCGTGAAGCTGTCGATGATGCCAGCGCGAAAGCACTTGGTGGGATCATCCCCCGGTTCGGGCCGGGCTATTTGATCCCGTCCGCGTTCGATCAGCGGCTTATTCTGAGAATTGCCCCGGCGGTTGCCAAGGCCGCCATGGATAGCGGCGTCGCGGCGCGGCCAATCGAAGATTTCGGCGCCTACCTTGAACAGCTTAATCGCTTCGTCTTCCGCTCCGGTCTTGTCATGAAACCGGTTATCGAGAAAGCGAAGAAGCGTCCGATGCGGGTTATCTATGCCGACGGTGAAGACGAGCGTGTTCTGCGGGCAGCCCAGGTGGTCATTGAAGAGAATATCGCGAGGCCAATCCTGATCGGGCGACCTCGGGTTCTTGAAACCCGGATTGAGCGCTACGGCCTCAGCATGAAGGCTGAAGAGGACTTCGATATCGTAAATCCGGAGAAGGATGCCCGCTATAGGCGCTATACGGAATACCTGCACGAGGTCGCTGGCCGCAAAGGGATCACGCCGGATGCCGCCCGTAACCTCGTTCGTACGAATACGAGCGCGATTGCGGCCATTGCGGTTCAATTGGGTGACGCCGATGCCCTCCTCTGCGGATTGGAAGGCCGTTTTTCCCGTCACCTCAAGACCTTCCAGTGGATCATCGATATTGACGAGAAGGCGCACGACTTCTCCACGATGAGTATGCTTTTGAACCAACACGGTGCGTTCTTCTTTACCGATACCTATGTGACGATCGACCCGAGTGCGGAGGAAGTCGCAGAGATGACGATCCTTGCTGCCGAGCAGGTCGAGCGTTTCGGTATCACGCCGAAAGCGGCGCTTCTTTCCTACTCGAACTTCGGGTCGCGTGAGACGGAGTCTTCGCGAAAGATGACCCGTGCGCTGGAAATCTTGCACGAACGGGCGCCGGATCTCGTTGTGGACGGCGAGATGCACTCCGATGCCGCACTGCTCCCGCAACAAAGGGCGCGTATCATTCACGGCTCCCCGCTCGGCGATGACCCGGCCAACCTCTTCGTCTTTCCCGATCTGAATGCGGCTAACATCACCATGAACATGGTGAAAGCGATGACCAATGCGCTTCACGTCGGACCGATCATGCTTGGCACCAAGCAGACTGCGCATATCATCACACCGTCTGTCACATCACGCGGTATCGTCAATATGACGGCAATTGCCGCAGTGGAGGCGCAAGGCCGTATAGCAGAGCAGGAATAAAGCCTGCTCAAACCGTTGCAGTCTTGCCATCAAGCCGAACAGTAACGCCGGGTTAAGGGTAATGTGGCTGATCGATCACTAATTTTGCCGCAATTCATGTTATTTTCGGATCGTTAACGGGATCCGGTAAGGATTGCGCCCATTCCATGAATCGGGTCGAACTGTGCCATGAGATTAAAGTTTACGGGAATGCGCAGCCTGACCACGACGATGAGTGCATCGCTCGTCGTGGTTCGCAAACCCGTAAGCATCGCGATTGCGGTTGCGGCTCTCGGAACGATCCTCGCCACCAGCGATAGTGTGCACGCGCAAAGTGAACATCAGGCCTGTCCTGCCCTTCGCCATCAGCTCGACCGGTTACCGACCGTTTATACCAATCAAAGACAGGATGCCCGCCGCAGTCCGGAATATCGTCGTTTCAGTAATCGTGAAGCGCGCCAGGAACGCGAGCTTAGAGAAGCGGTCCGCAGATCACGGCGTATCGGTTGTGTGACGCGTATTGGCAATCGCGCCGCCGATGCTCCGCGCGAATGCCGTGCTTTATCCCGGCGGATCAATGATATGGAAACGCGGCTTGAAGCGATCCGCGATCAGATGCGGGCGATCGTTGCGCAAAGCCGAAATGACGGCGTCCGGGATCAACGCGCCCAACGTAATCGTTTACTTGCGCGCATGCAAAATCTGAATTGTTCCACGACCGATCAGCTGGATCGTCAGGCCCGCACGCCGAAGAAGAAAAAGAAACGCGGTTTCTTTGCCCGTCTCTTCGGTATTCCTGAAGTGACGAAGCGCTACTCGGATACGTATCGCGATCGTTATGATTTCGATCTTGATGGAATTGATGGCGGCGTCTACCGAACCCTCTGCGTGCGCGTCTGCGACGGCTATTACTTCCCGGTCAGTTTTGCAACGGTCCGCTCAAGCTTCGATACCGATCAGGCAATCTGTCAGGCGAGCAGCCCGCAAACGGAGATGCAGCTTTACGTCCATCTCAATCCGGGCGAGAGCACGAAGCAGATGGTGGATGTTTACGGCAATCCCTATTCTGATCTTCCGAATGCGTTCCGTTATCGCCGCGAATTCGTCGACGATCCGCTTTGTCCGGCCGCGCACAGACCCTTTGCATTCAACACACTTCGTGCCAACATCGAGGGGCAGTCAACGTTCACGACGCGGGTAAGTGACGGTGGATCATCCCGTGTGCAATCCCGCATTCTGCAATCCGGTTTTAATACGCTTGAAGAGGTCAAAGTCGTGCTGCCAGCGCCTGAGCCAAGGCCCGATCCTTATGCAGACCCCGATACCCAATTGGCGATTGCCGGTGATTTTGAATTGCGTCCGCTTTCCGCTGGCCTTACGGCGCAGTTACCCCAGTCTGGCGAAGGCGGCATTACGGAAGCGGCAGTCGGCGCCAATGCGGATATCAGGATAGTCGGTCCAACGTTTCTTGCCGACCAAGAAGCGGTAAGATTGCTGCAAGCTCCGGACCTTGCGCCTGCCCCGTCAGAGCA
>JBCDCU010000318.1:0-4201 GCA_039181265.1 Pseudomonadota bacterium
TCCAGAAGGATCGGAGCTGCAAACACGGCGGCAACCTGCATGAAGTTGCCGTGGCTGATGACATCGATCATGTCGAGAATCTCATCAAGCTCACGCGGCTAATAACCGACCTCGATGAGTTTCTCTCGAAGGGGCGGTGTATTAAGCTTGAACGCGTTTGATTCTGCGCGCGCGCGCAGACGGCTTGCGGTCTCGACATAATCGTGAGATCCGACGATCGGTTCCAGCGCGGCCCACCAGCATTCAAAGAAGGTGGGATAGTGAGCATACGCCATTGTGACGACGCCGACCCAGGGGATCTGCAGGCGCTCTTTGTAGGCTTCGTAAGCCGTGCGGAGTGTGCCGTCGGCCTTATATTCCCACAAAGGATTGACCTTTGGAATTTCAATTGGTCGACGGCGTTCAATGAGCATTTGAGAGCTTTCAGCGTTTCAAGTGGAAATCTAGACACTTCCAGGCGACTTGCAACTTGTTGTCATTGCTGATGATTTTTGTGTGCTTTCTTGATAACGAGACGTTTCGCGAGACGGGCAGGAGGCCATCATGACAGAACTCCAAGGAAGAGTCGCTCTTATTACGGGCGCAAGCCGCGGCATCGGAGCGGCAGCTGCGCGCGACTTGAGCGACCGCGGCGTTGCGGTTGTCCTCGTTGCGCGCACGGGAGATCAAATTGAGACGGTCGCGAAGAATATTTCTGAGCAAGGCGGCCGTGCGGAAGCGGTCATCGCAGACGTCAGTTGTTTTCAGGATATGGAGAAGGCTGTGGCGCGAGCTGTCTCCAACTTCGGGGCGCTCGATATTCTGGTCAACAATGCAGGCGTGATCGATCCAATTGCGCGGATCGATGAAAGCGATCCGGGGGCATGGTCGAACGTCGTCGATATCAACCTAAAAGGCGTGTATTTCGCTGTTCGAGCAGCATTACCTCATATGCTGAAGCAGGGCTCCGGCGTCATCATCAACCTCTCGTCGGGTGCTGCAACCGGCGCGTTGGAAGGATGGAGCCATTATTGCGCCACCAAGGCAGCGGTTCTGTCGCTCACCAAATGCCTTCACAAGGAATATGCCGGACATGGTATCCGTACCGTCGGGCTAAGCCCCGGTACCGTTGCAACCGACATGCAGGTTGTCATCAAAGCATCCGGGGTTAATCCTGTGAGCCAACTGGATCCCGCTGTTCATATTCCGCCGGAATGGGTGGGAAAGGCCATTTCGTTTCTGGCAACCGATGCCGCGAGAGAATTCGATGGCGGTGACTTTTCCCTCAAAACTGAGGAGGGGAGGCGACGGGTCGGTCTCGGATAAACACGCAGTTGAGCAAGGGGCGCACGGATAAGGGGCTTTCACGTGGGCGATTATTCATTCGAAGAGCAGCACGATTATGAGCGGGGGTTTTCCAAGGTCTACGACGAAAAGATCGCTCCTTACTTTCGGGTGATGGAGGGAAAACGGCAGGAAGCGGTCAAAGAAAACAAAAAATGGGTCCTTATCGTTTTCTCGATAACGCTCATGATCACGGCTCTCACAAGCTTTTTTATCAGTCCGTGGCTCGGATTGTTTCCTTTTGTATTCGGGGGTGCTGCTACGATTTTCGTGTTTTCGATGCGCGGCGGCCACCTAAAACAAGAGATGAATTCCCATATCCGTCCGATCCTTTGCGATTTTCTTGGTGGTATGCGCATCCAAGACAAACCGGCACCCGAAGCGTTTTCAATGGCAGCCTTACGCGATCTCAACGTGCTCCCGAAAGCAGATCGCAGCAATCTTGGACCCGCAATATCGGGACGTTGGCGGGATGTGTCTTACCTGTTGGTCAAAGCCCATCTTGAAGAAGAATATCGTGACAGTGACAATGATAGGCGCAGGCGTACGGTGTTTCGCGGGATTGTGCTTTCGATTGAATGCCCCACCGAGATGCCGGAAATTGTCTTTCTTGCCGACTACGGCGAGACAGTGAACAAGCTCTTTGCATGGGCAGCGCGCCAAAACCGGCCTGATCAAAAACTCACTTTCCCAGATCCGGAGTTCGAGAAGGTGTTTGAGGTTTACACCGATGATCTCGACCGTGCCCAAAAACTGCTTGATCCGTCTTTCGGGCAGAAGCTTCTGGAGTTTTCAAAGGATTATCAGGGCGGTAAGCATCATGTCTCGGCGGCGTTCAAGGCGAAGCGGTTTTACATGGCGCTTGATCTTGCCCATGATTTTATGAATTTCGATGTGATCAACCGTCCGCTGTCGGAAGCCAATGATAAGATCCATTCTGCCCTTGCCGACCTTATAATTCCGCGGCGGATTATCGATACGCTTTTGTCTTGAAGTAGGGTCCGGTTAAGCGCCACCAATCACGCTCATCCCGGCCATATGCCCAAGATACCCTTTAACGAAAAACTCGCATCTAGATCTCCGCCATCGCTTTCACATAATACCAGCGGCCTTCTTTTTTCTTGAAAAAGCTTTTCTCACGCTGGGTGTCATGCGCGCCGTTGATCAGTGAGTGGGCCTCGAACGTGACTGTGCCATCGCGGTCGTCGGGTCCACCGCGTTCCGTCGCAAGGATCATCAATCCAAGCCAGATACTGTCCTTCGCACGGGCTTCATAGCCCGCGTGACTGAATTGGCGGCGTTCCGATGGCCAAAGTGTATCGTGCAGGTAGTCGACATTAGCCGTCACAAAGGCGGAGTAACGCGACCGCATGAGTTCTTCGGCGGTCGCCGCATGGCGTTCACCGGAATGGAGCAGGCCGCAACAGGCCTCGTAGACCTTTTCGGAGCCACAGGGACAGGGCATATCAGGACTAGTCCTTGTTACCGCCGAAGAGTTTTTTCAGCATATCTGCCATCGGCCCCGATTTCGGGAGGTTCTTCGGGCTCGTCTGGCGGGCCTGGCGGATGTGGCTCTGGCCCTTTTTCTCATGTTTTGCGGCGCGGTTATCCTGACCGCGGGCACCGGGCGGTTCGTTGGAATCAAGCTTCAGGCGCAACCGGTTTGTGAAGTTCGCGTCCTCGCCTTTCGCCAATTCGTCTGCACAATCGGCGATTGCGTAAAGAAGCGGGTCAAGCCAGGTCTGGTCCGCTTTGGCGAAATCGCCAAGAACGTAGTTTGAAACCTGTGCCTTGTTTCCGGGATTTCCTATGCCGAGGCGCAGGCGCCGGTAGTCCTTACCGATATGGGCGTCGATCGATTTGATTCCGTTGTGGCCGCCGCTTCCGCCGCCGGTTTTTATCCGGACTTTTCCCGGCGCAAGGTCGAGTTCGTCATAAATGACCAGAATATCGGATGGATCGATTTTATAGAACCTGGCGGCGTCGCCAACGGAACGGCCTGATTCATTCATGTAAGTGCCGGGCTTCAGGATCAGCGCCTTCGCGTTGCCAATTTGACCTTCGGCGACTTCACCCTGAAATTTTGAGCGATAGGGAGAAAAGTTATGGCGGCGGGCAATCTCGTCCGCCGCCATAAAACCGATATTGTGCCGGTTTGAGGCGTATTTCGGGCCCGGGTTTCCAAGTCCAACAACCAGAAACATCGGGGTCTCCCAAATCGTTCAGGCTGGGGACGCCCTATTCGGCGTCGCCGTCTGCCTCGCCTTCTGCTTCGGCTTCACCTTCTTCTTCGCTTGAAGGCTCTTTCAATCCAGCAGGTGTTGCAATGGTTGCAATCGTAAAGTCGCGGTCAGTAATGACGGGCGTGATACCTTCCGGCAGCGTCACATCGGAAATATGTGCGCCATCGCCAAGGTCGAGGCCGGTCAGGTCAACGACGATATTTTCCGGGATCGCATCTGCAGGGCATTCCAGTTCGACGGTGTAGCGAACAACGTTCAGAACACCACCGCGACGCAAGCCAGGCGATTGTTCTTCGTTTTCGAAGACAACCGGAACTTCAACAGCAAGTTTCGCACCCTTGCTCACCCGCAGGAAGTCGATGTGCATGAGGAAATCCCTCACCGGGTCCAGCTCATAGGCTTTCGGGATGACGCGAACTTTCTTGCCGTCCACACTGATGGTGGCAATTGTCGACATGAAACCACCGCCATGCAGTTTCATGAATGCTTCTTTATAATCGATGGCGATCGGGAGAGGTGGCTGTTTGTCGCCGTAGATCACGGCCGGGACCTTCTTATCCCGACGTAATGCACGAGCGGCCCCCTTGCCAACCCGGTCGCGCACCGTCGCTTCGATTTCGTAGCTCATCGGTACA
>JBCDCU010000319.1:0-4201 GCA_039181265.1 Pseudomonadota bacterium
ATCGCACTGACTTTGTGACAGCCGGCCCAAACGAAATGTTCGGGACGAAATGCCCATCCATAATGTCGACATGGATCCAGTCGGCACCTGCTTCGCTCACATCTCTCACTTCGTCACCAAGCTTCGCGAAATCCGCTGCCAGAATAGAAGGGGCTATAATGATTGGACCAGACATCGATTGGTTCCTGTTCTTATCTGAAAATAGGTGGCCTTTATTCGCCCGGCGGCGGCGCTTCGTCTGCCGGTTCGGCAGACAGATCTGACGGTTTGGTGTCCTGAGGGACCACCGGAACAATGGTTGCGCCCTGCCATTCGTGCATGAGGTAGTCGATCAGGTTCGCGTCACCCTGTTCATTGAAACGGATCGGCCCGAGGACCGTATCGAACGTGCCGCTGTTAAGCGCCGCGATCAGCCCCTCATAACCGCCGTCAGGGTCTGTTTTCAAAGCATCGGCGATAATTGTTAGAGCCGCATGGCCGCGGAGCGTCAATCCATTTGCCGATTGCCCGGCATCCAGAAGCGCTTGAACGGTGTCGCGCGCCCACGGAAAGCGGCGTGGATCAGGTGGGAAGGATACGAAAATATCGGATAGCTCACGCCGCGCCGCATTGTTTTCAAGCACCCCGCTTGGAAAATCCGCATGAACAAGCCCGTCGCCGCCAATGAAAGTCATATCGGTGTTGAGACGGTCGACGTCGCGGATAATGATCGCAGCGTCAGTACGAAAACCACCAATGAAGACAGTGTCTGCACCTGAATCGACGAGCCTAGCTGCCAGGCGACGGTAGCTTTCCTCGCCGGTGACGAAGGATTCCGCCAAAACAGCTGGGCGCCCCGCTTCATCAAGCTCTCGGGTCAGAAGATCGGCAAGCCGTTTGCCATAAACTGAGCCGTCGTGAATGACGGCGATCTTCGGCTCCTCCATACCAAGAACAAATTCGGTGATCGTGTCACCTTGCTGGGTATTGCGCGCGGCCAACCTGTAGGTGCCGCCATCCTCGCGTGGACGGTTATCCGTGAATGCTGGATTCTGGCTTGCCGGTGAGATTTGGATAATCTCGTTTTCTGCATAAATCGGTGCTGATTCGATCGAAGGCCGATCGCACAAATGTCCGATAACCGCGATGACGTTTCGCCCGACCAGCTGATTGGCAATGCCGGAGGCCCTGGCCGGATCGCAGGCGTCGTCAATAGTTTCGATCGCTATATCGGCCCCATCGATACCGCCAGCTTGGTTAATTGAGTCGGCGGCGAACTGTGCACCCTCGATGATTTGACGACCAAGCGGGGCGTAAACGCCCGTCAGGGGGACCGCGATGCCAACAGCAATGCGTTCCTGGGCCGTTGCCGTAACGGTATGCCCGGCGAGTAGAAGGCAAGCGCCAGCGATCAGAACGATAAGGGACGAGGTCTTTGGTTTCAGGAGCAAAGGTACGTTCCGGTTCTAATCCGTCTTTTGCGATGTCCTTGTCTTCAGGGTTTGCACGCTTGCGGCCATTGGCGTCAAGGCCCCGCTGAAAGGTGTTCCTTGATTTTGAGAAGGTCCTGCCATGCGAGGCGCTTTTGGCCTGGCTGGCGCAAGAGGTAGGCGGGATGAAGCGTGGCAAGTGCCGGAAAGGCACCCTTATCCGTCGCGCAGGTCATGGAGCGTCCGCGCAGACGCAGGATCCCGTTAGTGGTATTGAGAAGCTGTTTTGCAGCGGCACCACCAAGCGGCACAACCAGATCTGGTTGAACGAGCTCAATCTGACGGAGGATGAAAGGTCGGCACAGTTCGGTCTCTTCAGGCGTCGGTGTGCGATTGCCCGGTGGTCGCCAGGGGACAACATTTGCGATGTAAGTGTCGCGGTCCCGTTCCAGACCGATCGCCGCGAGCATAAGATTGAGGAGATCGCCGGAGCGCCCGACAAATGGAACCCCTGTCAGATCCTCCTCGCGTCCCGGTGCTTCGCCGACAAACATCACACGAGCATCCGGATTGCCGACCCCAAAGACCAGATTCTTTGCCGTGCGTTTGAGTGAACAGCCTTCGAAAGCGGTAAGCGCTGCTTTTAGGTCTTCCAGGGTGCCAGCCGCTTGCGCGCGCATTCGCGCATCTTCATTTGATGCACCATCTCCTTGCGCCGTCGATGGTGCGGGCTTGATAAAATTGGGTGCATTTTTCGGGGCAGCGGGTGTTCCGCGAGCCGTTAAGCTTGGGGCGCCAGCTGGTTTGTTTAAAGAAAGAGGGGCAGAAGCGTCCGTGACCGCCGCGCGCCGGGCTGCGCGTTCGTTCTCAAAATCGGCAAATCGATCATGCGGCGCGTCATCGAGAGCGCAATCGATCCCGCTTGCGGCATAAAATTCTACCAGATTGACAAGATCGTGTTGTCGCAGGGGCTTTACCTTTACGTTCACGTAAACTAAGTACGAATTGGAGTAAAAACCATTGGCCCACCAGACCTGTAGATCGTTACGCGAACCTGTTTACGTCTGTCGCTGCTGGGACATGATCAGAAGAAACCCTATTGTATCCCCTACCGCAATAGGCTTGTGCAAAAGACAATACGGTGGTGGTCTGCAAATGTGGACGATCCGGAGGAGAACGAGATGACTGACGAAATGCCTGAGCGCGAAAGCATGGATTTCGATGTGGTGATTGTTGGGGCGGGACCGGCTGGTCTTGCAGCAGCAATCCGGCTGAAACAAATCGATCAGGATCTTAATGTGGTCGTCCTCGAAAAAGGCTCTGAAGTCGGCGCCCATATTCTCTCTGGTGCTGTTGTCGATCCGATCGCTGTCGATCAACTCTTGCCTGGATGGCGCGATGAAGACGACACACCGTTCAAGACGCCGGTGACCGCAGACAAGTTCCTCTATCTTGGCCCGTCAGGTGTAGCCCGCCTGCCGAACTTCATGATGCCGAAGCTGATGAACAATCATGGGAATTTCGTTGTTTCTCTTGGAAACGTCTGCCGTTGGCTTGCAGAGAAAGCAGAAGCGCTCGGCGTTGAGATCTTTCCGGGGTTTGCGGCCTCCGAAGTCCTCTATGACGATCATGGCAATGTGATTGGGGTCGCGACCGGTGACATGGGAATCGGCCGCGATGGAAAACCGAAACCCGGTTTCGAACGCGGGATGGCGCTGCTCGGAAAATATGTCTTCATCGGCGAAGGCGTTCGCGGATCGCTCGCTAAACAGTTGATTGAGAAATACGACCTCTCCGCGGGTAAGGAACCCCAGAAATTTGGTATTGGGATCAAGGAACTCTGGGAAATCGATCCCGAAAAGCACCAGCCAGGTCTCGTGCAGCACTCTTTCGGCTGGCCGCTCGGGTCGAATGCGGGTGGCGGATCCTTCCTGTATCATCTGGAAGACAATCAGGTTTCCGTCGGCTTCGTGACACACCTCAATTATGAGAACCCTTGGCTCTCACCGTTTGAAGAATTCCAGCGCTTTAAAACGCATCTCGCGATTCGCGATGTGTTTGAAGGCGGCAAACGAATTTCCTATGGCGCGCGTGCCATCACCGAGGGCGGATATCAGTCCGTACCGAAATTGAGCTTCCCTGGAGGCGTGCTGATTGGATGTTCAGCGGGCTTCGTGAATGTGCCGCGCATCAAAGGGTCTCACAATGCGATGTTGACCGGCATGATGGCGGCAGAAAAGGCGGCAGCAGCGATTTCCGCAGGCCGCTCAGGCGATGATCTCATTGAATATGAAGAGGCATGGCGCGCAAGCGATGTCGGACGCGATCTTTACAAAGTCCGGAACGCGAAACCGCTCTGGTCGAAATATGGCCTTCTTGGTGGGATCGTTCTCGGCGGCATCGACATGTGGACGAACGAACTCCTCAACTTCTCGCTTTTTGGAACGATGAGCCATGGCAAAGCCGATTACGAGGCCCTTCGCCCTGCCGCAGAATGCAAGAAGATCGAATATCCGAAGCCAGATGGAAAGGTCTCATTCGACCGCCTGTCATCGGTCTTCATGTCGTCGACCAACCATGAGGAAGATCAGCCGATCCATCTCAAATTGAAAGATGAGACCCTGCAGTTCGCCTCCGAATGGAATACGTATCAGGGACCATCCAATCGGTACTGCCCGGCCGGGGTTTATGAATGGGAGACACCGTATGAAGGCGGCGATCCGAAATTCGTCATCAACGCCCAGAACTGTGTCCACTGCAAAACCTGTGACATCAAGGATCCGAACCAGAAC
>JBCDCU010000320.1:0-4186 GCA_039181265.1 Pseudomonadota bacterium
CGCGGAAAGCGAAAAACACCATCGTGCTGCACTCGCTTTAAGACGGCAGATCCTGTCTGCGGACGATCCGCTGATTACGACAAGCCTCGAAAACCTTGCTGATGTTTTCCGGCGGATGGCCAAATACGGCGATGCTGTTCCGCTGTTTCGCGAAGCGCTCAAACTCCACAGCGGGCGCCTCGGAACATCGTCCACCCAACTTGTGACGCCCCTTAGAAATCTCGCATACGCATTGAATTTCAAAGACGGCCGCAATGACAGCGAAACGCGCGAAGCCTTCGATCTCTTTGCGCAAATTGTTGCGCTGCGCGAAACCGCCAACCACAACATGGATGAGGGTTTCCTGGCGGACATCAAGAACGCGGCGACACTTGCAGGCGACATCAATCTCCTCGATCAGGCAAAACACTTCTTCACCAGACATGTGGAAGCCGCTTCAGCGTTTTATGGCAAAGGCCATCAAACAACGGCCTACGCCTATAGCGATCTCGCAAGCACCATGGGACGTTTGAGAGATTTCGAGGGTGCAGACGCCGCATTTACGAAAGCCATCGAAGAGAGCATCGGCGCGGATGGCCGATTGAGTGCGGCGACGGCCATCCATCATTACCGATACGGCAATCACCTCGCCGCTCGCGGCGAATTCGAAAGAGCAGAGCGCGCTTTCCGGGAAACCCTCGATATTGAAAGGCAGATCTTCGGCGAAGAGCATAAGGAGACGATCAACAGCTACAACCGCTTAGGCCTGCTTCTCTATAATGCGGGCAAGATCACAGCCGCCGAACCTATCCTGCAACGGGCGCGTTCGCTCGCAGGGATTGTGCACGGCACAGACAGCCTCTGGTATGCAACGACGACCGACAATCTCGCATTGGCCCTTGCGGGGCTCGGGCGTCAAGACGAAGCAATCCCCCTCCATCGACAGGCGCTGGAGATCAGGGAGAGGGAGCTCGGTCGCGACAATGCCGATACATCCCGCACCATCAACAATCTGGCGCTGGCATTGAAAAGGACGGGTGACTTTCAAACGGCGGAGGCCCTCTTCCGTGAAGCCCTTCAGATCGACCGACAAAGACTTGCGCCTAATGATGAAGCGATCGGGATCGCACTCAACAATCTGGCGCGGGTGCTTGAAGCGAAATGGGATACACCGTCTCTCATGGAAGCCGCACCCATGTACGCCGAGGCGCTTGCAATCTCGCGGGCAAATTTTCCGCCGACCCATCCGGACATTGCCTATTCGATCCATGCCTTCGCCAGCGTTGTTTTGAGGGTTCACCGGATGGCGCGGGGAACACCGTTCAGCGAACAAACAGGGCAATTGATGACGGAGGCGTCCAAGCTTTATCGCGAAGCGATCGGGATTCTGTCGGCACCGGTTAATCGAGACGCCATTCGGGATAATGCAGGGATCTTCCAAACCGCAACGGCACAGCTGATGCTTGCATCAGAAAATTCAGCGTCAGATGCTTTTGTCGTTGCGCAATGGCCACTCCAGAGTGCGGCGAGCAAGGCAATTGCAGCGACCTCTCTAAGGGTAGCGGCAGGCGACGACGCGCTCGGTCAATTGGTCCGCCAGCAACAGGACATGACTGAGGCCCACGCCGCTTTGAACCAACGCATTCTAGGATCTCTCACAGCGCAAAACGCTTCCCAGATCAGCGCATTGAAGACGGACCTCAACGCGCTTGAACGAAACCTTGCCGCTTTGACTGATGAGATTACCGAAAGATTTCCAAGATATGCGGAATATCAGGGCGGTGAACCGGTGAGCGCCAACGCTGTCGCCGCAATCCTTGAAGACGATGAGGCCCTCGTCTTTATCAATCCCGGCTTCATCGGAAATGCCGGTGAGGCAATCGAAGGATCGATCTTTGTCGTCGATTCCGAAGGCAGCGTGGCAAGCGCGCTTCTGGAGGCCGGCACCGGCCTACAACGGGATTCGGAGATCGTATTCTGCTCCATTCAGCAAGGCACTCAAAACTGCGGCGACGCGAAGGGCGGTGACGGAAACACGAGAGGGGCATTTTCGCTCGATCCGACACCGCGGCGGTCATCGCTACCAACATTCAATTTTGAGCTGGCACACGGTCTCTACAAGCGGATTTTCGAACCGGTTTCAGAGGCGCTGGCCGGGAAAAACAAACTCGTCATTGTTTCTGCCGATGAGGCGCTGGTCAATTTGCCCTTCCAACTTCTGCTCACCAACGAGCACTTAGGCGATGCGGAACGCCCGGACTACCAAAGCGCACCCTGGCTGATACGCAAATGGGCCGTGACTGTTTCGACGAGCATTTCGGCCCTTACTGCAAGCCGGGCACAGCCTCAAATCCTTCAGGACACAGGGAGGAAGGCTTTTCTCGGTATCGGTGATCCGATCATTGGAACGGCAGGAGAAATCGATTGTGAGGCGTTTTCGCAAATCCAGCTCGCATCGCTGTCGCGCGGCATCGTTGACGTGACAACCAATGCACTCTTCACCGGGAGGGAACAGGGCGCCAGAATTGCAGATGTAAACGCCGTCCGGCGCATGACACGCCTCCCGGATACGCGGTGTGAACTTGAAAGCGTTGCGGCAAGCATTGGCGGTGGCGACCTTCTCCTCAATGCTGATGCAACAGAAACGCGCATCAAGGAGATGAATGCCGACGATCAACTGGCGGCCTATGACACCATTTCGTTTGCAACCCACGGCATCGTCGCCGGTGAATCGAACCTCGCAGAACCCGCTCTCGTCTTAACCCCACCGGACAAAGGGAGCGTTCTGGATGACGGATTGCTCACGGCCAGTGAGGTCGCAGCTCTAAAGCTCAACGCAGAATGGGTTCTGCTATCGGCCTGTAACACCGCCGCCGGGACGATCGAAACCAATACAGGTGACAGCGTGAGCGAGAGTTTTTCCGGTCTGGCAAGGGCATTCTTCTATGCCGGAGCAAGAAGCCTGCTTGTGTCTCACTGGCCAGTCCAATCGGAAGCTGCGGTCAGGCTCACAACGAAGACTTTCGAAATTCTCCGGAGACAGCCCGAAATGGATCGGGCCTCAGCGTTTCGTCTCTCCATGCTGGCCATCCTTGATGATGGACAAGCCACGGATCGAACCGCTCACCCAAGCTATTGGGCGCCGTTCACTCTCCTGGGGAACGGTCAATGATCGAGGCTCGCTGTCTCAAACGCATGGGCAAGCATGGTCTGTTTCAGACAACGCGGCCACCGCCATTAGTTTTTATGTAGGGGGATCCATGTCGAAACTCAGCCGCCAATGCCTGGCTCGTGCACGTAGTCTGAGACCCTTAGCTGGGGTCTTTGCTTTCCTGTTTGTGGTGAGCAGCCTCGCGCTCGCTCTCCCATCTTTTGCAAACGCTCAAGACAAGTATTTACGCCTGACAGTTCAGCCGATCACAGACAGATATGGCTTTTTGCGCCCTGTCACAGCGGGCTTCTTCCTGAAACCGTCAGACTGGCGATATCAGGGTGGGGTTGAATGGAAGAATGAGTATTCGTGCACCTGGGGACATGCGACCCACTGGCAGATCAATTCTCCCGACGAACGGTTCGGCCTCGCGGCACTTGCCCATCAACGCTGGTATTATTCGAGCGACCCCGATCCCCGCTATGCCCGCGCATCCTGCGGCTACGTCAACTATCAACAGCGGATCGTCGCTCTCGAAGCTTATCTGAGACTTCGACTGAATACCTTGAATCTCGGTGCAAGTGACATCCGCTACACATCCTATCCCGTCCCGCCTTTCCTGAAACAACATGCCTACGACCGCAGAGCCCCTGACGGAGGCAGGCAGCGCGGTTGGACCGAAGTCGGTGAAATTTCGTTCAAATTCAATGGCCCAAAAGGACGGATGGAAGGACGTCTCGGCGGCATCGCGAATTTCTCGCAGGTCGTAACCCTGCCGGTTCAACTGGGCTTTGGACAAACCCTGCCAAGCGTTGATTTTGGGTCAGGCTACGCCTTCTTTCTGCATTTGTCAGTCGCCCCCGTCGGACAATACGACCCGCGCATGTTCGGAACGATCATCCGCAGCGCACAGATGATTAGCGAGTACAACAACGCCATATTGCAACACAACAACAAGATGGACAGGCAGGACCGCGACAGGATTTGGCGGGTCGGGCAGATAACCCACAAAACGAACCAGCAAATCTTCGATATGCTTCAGGAATCCTGGAAAAA
>JBCDCU010000321.1:0-4177 GCA_039181265.1 Pseudomonadota bacterium
GCACGTCCGCCATTCCTGCCGAAATTTGCCGGACCCTACGCGTATTTGTTTGCAAAAATCAACACGTACTAAGGTCGCGGACCGCGGTTTCCGCTATTCACACGGATGCGGTTGTTCGATGGTCACCATTTTACCACCACGAATTCTCGCAACAGGCGTCATAAGCGCGGTCAGGCAGGTCCTTGCGCGCGACTAGGTGAACAGTTAAGACCTGCGCACTGAGAGCGCTTCTTGCCATACGAATTTCATGACCGATGTTCCGTTGATCTTAATTCCCGCCCGCATGGCGTCGACCCGTCTGCCGGGCAAGCCACTTGCTGATCTTGCTGGTAAACCAATGATTGTTAGGGTTCTGGAACGTGCTGAGGAAGCCGCGATAGGCAGGGTCGTCGTCGCAACTGACAGCGAGGAAATCCGGTCCGCCGTGGTGAAGGCTGGTGGTGAAGCGGTTCTTACCAGTCCTGATCATACCAACGGCTCGGATAGAATTTTCGAAGCGCTCCAAATCCTCGACCCAAAGCGCGAGACAACTGCAATTCTCAATGTTCAAGGTGATCTGCCGACGATCGAACCCGGCGCAATCAGGGCCGCGTATGATGTCTTGCAGGATCCCGAAGTGGATATTGCAACGCTTGCAAGTGTCATCGTTGAGGAGGATGAGCAAACCAATCCGAATGTGGTGAAGATCGCGGGAAGTCCGCTTTCTGAAAGACGCCTAAGGGCGCTTTACTTCAGTAGGGCCACAGTGCCATTCGGCGAGGGGCCGCTCTATCATCACATCGGTCTTTACGCCTACCGTCGCAAAGCGCTCGAGACTTATGTATCCCTCGCGCCGTCGACACTGGAACGCCGGGAGAACCTGGAGCAGTTGCGCGCACTTGAGGCTGGCATGCGCATAGATGTCGCGATTGTCGATGGTGTCCCACTCGGCGTTGATACACCACAAGATCTTGAGCGCGCCCGCATGATGCTGGCGTAAAGTGATACGGAATTCTCGCAATGACTAACGAAAGCCGGCCGAAAATCGCATTTCAGGGGGAGTACGGCGCAAACTCCGATACGGCCTGTCGAGAAGCGCATCCCGAAATGGAACCGCTTCCATGTCCAACATTTGAAGATGCGTTTGCAGCTGTCGAAAGTGGTGAGGCGGAGCTCGCCATGATCCCGATCGACAATTCGCTAGCGGGCCGGGTTGCCGATATTCATCATCTCTTGCCGCAATCAAGCCTTCACATCGTCGGTGAGTTTTTCCTGCCGATTAATTTTCAGCTCATGGCGCTGCCCGGCGTATCCCTCAATGAGATCACCCACGTCTACAGTCACATTCATGCGCTCGGCCAGTGCCGCAATGTGATCCGGGATAACGGTTGGATCGGAATGGTGGCAGGGGATACGGCTGGTGCTGCCAAACGGGTCGCGGAAAGCGGCGAACGCAGTGCAGCAGCGCTTGCACCGCGCCTCGCGGCGGACCTCTACTCCCTATCGATTTTAAAGGAGGATGTTGAAGACGAGGCGCACAACACCACCCGTTTCGTCATCCTTGCACAAGAACCGAAAGTTCCGCCTGCGGGAACACCGGATTGTGTGACCTCGTTCGTCTTTCGCGTCCGTAACGTGCCAGCCGCGCTTTACAAAGCCATGGGAGGCTTTGCCACGAACGGCATCAATATGACCAAACTCGAGAGCTATCAATTGGATGGGAAATTCACCGCGACCCAGTTTTACGCCGAAATTGACGGCCACCCTGAGGAGCGCGGTGTGACGCTGGCACTTGAAGAACTGGGTTTCTTTTCAACCGAAATCCGTGTGCTCGGAACCTATGCCGCGAGCCCATTCCGCCGTTTCGGTCACCAGTGAAACGATCCCTGAAGAGCGATCCGATCCATGCGGAGCGTGACCCTCAGATCCAAATAAAAACGGGGCTCAAGGCCCCGTTTTGAAGTCTTTTATTGTTTGACCGAAAGCTTAGAACTTGAGTTCAGGCTCGGCTTGCGGCTGGGCGGCTGTCGTGGCCGGCGCAGCAACACCGTTTGTATCGATCGAAGCAACAATCGGGCTTGAGTCGAAGAAGATCAGGCCCATTGTCGAGACTTGTTCAGCTTGCGGAAGAGCGAGCGTGAAGTAGTACTTGCACGCGTGCGCAAACGCTTTCGCTGAAGCGTCAAACTGACCGCCTGCCTCGCTTTGCTTTGTAATCTGATCGAAGGAATCAGGCTGCGCAATCAAGAGGGCATCGCAGGCCGGAGACGAAGCGATGGCACCGCTGTCACTCTCAATGATCGGCGCGTAAGAAGCTGGCAGTCTGCTGACCACTGAGTCACGGGCGATCGGATTTGTGAAGTTGAGCGCACGTGTGATGGTGTGGATCTTATCGTCGCTTGATGCAACGGTAATCACATCCGTACCGAGACTGCTGGTTTTCGTGCAGGACAGGGCCGTCGAAGAGGACTGGCACTCTGCGTATCCGTCATTTTTCAGCATATCGATCGCGCCGGCAAAGCCACCGCCAACGGTAAGGCCCAGGACTGCCGGAATTTCATCAAACTCCGAGTTAAGACCGCTGACTTCATTAGCAGCAGAAAGGCTCGATGCCACGCCCTCATTTGATGAAGCGTCTGTTGGTGCAGCCGCTGTCACTGCAGCACCGGTTGCCGCAGCACCTGCAGCCGCTCCACCAGCAGCAAGTTGGCCAGCTGAAGCATTGTTGGCGAGGACGACATCAGATTGTTGGTAAAGAAGTGCGATATCGGGGTTGGTCAACCGGCCGGTTACCGCAAGACCGTTGCTACCTTGGAAAGACCGGATTGCACGGCGTGTGTTTTTCCCGATGATCCCGTCCGGCGCGCCAGCGTTGTGGCCGAGCACGTTCAGGCGATTTTGCATATCTGCGTTTGCCGCAAGCTCCTGATCAGAAATGACCCGGCGGCTCGAATGCGACTGGCGGCTTGAATAATAGCGCCGCGCCTTCTTGCGTTTGTGATGCTTGTAGACCTTGTGTCCGATGATTGCGCCTGCGGCGCCGACTGCGACACCGCCAAAGAAGGCACCCGCGCCGCCCGCTTTGGTTTCGCCTGTCGGGACAAAGAAAAGCAGGCTCGCTCCAACGGCGGTCGCGGTCAGTGTTTGGAGAAGTTTCATAAGAGTCCTCACTGTAGGGTTTGTTTCGCTGTGGGGTCGTTCTTGCAATTACGAATTCGCACGGCGGACTTTATGTTAGCTAAGATTTCTGAACCTCCGCTGTATCATACGACACGGCACGATGAATTTGGTCAAAAAATGACGGACTATCTGCCGCAACACTTTGCTAAACGATAACACGAAGGCTCAAAATTGCACCAAGTCCGATCATCAGAAACAGAACGACGCGGCGGAAATAATCCGGCGAAATACGTGCGCGGACCCGTTCGCCCAGTTTCACACCGGCAAAAGTGATTGCAATACCGGGCAGCGCGATCAGGATTGTCTCGAGCCGGACTGCGCCCGCATAAATGAGACCGGCAAAAAACGTCAGGCTTGAAATTGTGAACGAGCAATTGAGCGCCTGGACAATCTGATTAGGTTGAAGCGGCACTGACAGAAGATAGGGCGTCACCGGCATAATCTGGGCACCCGTCACACCGTTGATGAGACCCGTTGAAAACCCGACTGGAGCCGCAAGACGGCGCTCGGTGCGCGGAGTAATACGAAAGCGCGGATTGAGAAGTGCGAACACGCAATAAGAAATCAGCGTGACACCGAGGACGGACGCCGCAATCTCTTCGTCTACGGTTAATAGGATTGTCAGGCCTGCGAGAATTCCCAAAGGCGCAGCAATATAGAGCACTCGGAAACGCCAAATCATTTCCCGAAAATGCCCGGCAGACGACATGACAATCATATTGCTTGCAAGTGAGGGAATGATGACGACGGGGATGCCGTCGCGCAGGCCAATAGTGGCTGCAAGCAGGGTCACCGCGACCGTCGAAAAGCCAAGACCCGTGACTCCTTTGACGAAAGCTGCAGTGCTCAGGGCCGCCGCAATGACCGCAATTTCGTAAAGTGAATAGGTCTCGAACGGACTTACCATTGACTGATCCGTTCCGTCCTGCTCGCATAGGTGTACGGATAATGTTAACCAAGTCTTATGCCGGTTCGGTGTAGGATACCGGCGCAACTCGAAAAAGGCCTAAAATTCAAA
>JBCDCU010000322.1:0-4151 GCA_039181265.1 Pseudomonadota bacterium
AAACATCACCGATCTTGGCGCGCTCAGCATCCGTCAGGACCGGGGACAATGCCTCTTCGAAGACTTTCTGATGCCGCCTTTGCAACGAGCAATCGCGTTCACCGAGATGAACTGCCCCGCCTTTTCCATCACCGAAGATCTGGATTTCGATGTGGCGCGGCCGGCCGAGATATTTTTCCAGATAGACCTGATCGTCACCGAAGGCGGCCTTCGCTTCGCTCTTTGCGGTCGCGACAGCTTGAATGAGGTCTGCTTCGGAATAGGCAACCTTCATTCCGCGGCCACCACCACCTGATGCCGCTTTCACAAGAACGGGATAGCCGATCTCTGCTGCGATGGTCTTCGCGTCTTCGGGTGTGTCCACAGAGCCCGCAGACCCGGGAACGACAGGAATACCGAGCTTTTCCGCCGTTTGTTTCGCCGTGATTTTGTCGCCCATGATCGAAATATGCTTCGCCGAGGGACCGACGAACGTGATGTTATGGGCCTCGAGAATTTCAGCGAACCGGGCGTTTTCAGACAGAAAGCCGTATCCGGGATGCACGGCTTCCGCACCTGTGATTTCACAGGCAGCAAGAATTTCCGGGATCTTCAGATAAGAATCGGTAGCACGCGGCGGCCCGATACACACAGCTTCGTCGGCAAGCCGCACATGCATTGCATTGGCGTCGGCTGTCGAATGGGCAGCAACCGTCTTGATCCCAAGCTCCTTGCAAGCCCTTAGGATACGAAGCGCGATTTCGCCGCGATTGGCGATCAGAAGTTTTTCAAACATGACGTCTTAGTCGATTACAAGAAGGGGTTCGCCATATTCGACAGGCTGTGCATTATCAACGAGGATCTCTTTGATGATCCCGTCCTTATCCGCCGCTATCTGGTTCATGGTCTTCATGGCTTCGATAATCAGAACGGTCTGACCCTGATTGACGAAATCGCCCACTGATACGAAGTTTGGCGCGCCGGGTTCTGGGGCAAGATAGGCTGTTCCAACCATTGGTGAGGTCAACGGCGGAAGATCACCTGTTCCGCTGGCAGCCGCTGGCGCTGCGGCTGGTTCAGCAACAGCAGCGACGGCCGGGGTAGGTGCAAGAGATGGAGCTGGAGCAGCGGCTGCCATCGGTACAGAAACCGTCGCTGTCTCGCGAGACACCCGCACACGGACCTTTTCGTCTTCGATTTCAATTTCACTGAGATCGCGTTCGACAATCAGGTCGGCCAGTTTTTGAAGATACACAAGATCGATCGGATCGGATTTGGACATAGTGCTTCGGTTCACGCTCCTGATTGGTTTCCGGGCGGTTGGTGAGTTATGCGCCTGCTAATTGGCGACTTATCGCATTCAGCGCAAGTATATATCCATCTGTTCCCAAGCCCACAATGCTCCCGTGCGCGACCGGTGCCACATAGGAGTGGTGCCGGAACGGTTCACGGGCATGGATATTGGAAATATGGACCTCGACGACCTTGCAATGTGAGCCTGAGATCGCGTCGTGAAGGGCAACAGATGTGTGCGTATAAGCGCCGGCATTCAGAACAACCCATTGGTTCTTCGCGCCAGCGTCCTGGATCCGGCTGACAAGATCACCCTCATCGTTGGTCTGGTAAGCCTCAATCGATAAACCAAGGCGTTCGGCCTCAACTTGGCACTCAGCCACAACGTCATCCAGGGTCTTCGCCCCGTAAACACCAGGTTCACGGCTTCCGAGAAGATTGAGATTGGGGCCATTTAGGATAAGGATCTGAGACATATGACGTGCAGTTCGAGGGCGTAACGCACGCTTTATAGGTATCCCGTTCAGAAAGGGGAAGAAATTTCCGTTTACACGTGTCGGGCAGGTCCCATTACGAACAGATTGTTTGCCCGCATTGACGCATGGATTGGATTTTTTCTTTCAAAACATCGAAGCCAACTGCGCCCGGGAGAATTTCTTCGCCGATAATGAATGTCGGGGTTCCAGTCAGCCCTAGAGCATTTGCAAGGCCGTAAACTTCACCGATTGCGCTTTCGACGACGGGACTATCCATGATCGTGCGCAGTTCCGCTTCGTCAAAGCCTTCTCGTTTGGCAAGAACCATGGCGCTCTCTTCATCAAGCGTCGCTCGGGCTGAAAGGAAGCTGCGATGAAGATCGAGATACCGTTTTTCGTCCACTTTGGCAGCGGCAATAGCGACCCGCGCCGCACCGACGGATCCTTCGCCAAGCACTGGAAATTCTTTCAAGACGATCTTCAGATTGGGATCGTTTTCAACCAAACGCTCTACATCAGGCCACGCCCTGCGGCAGAACCCGCAATTATAATCGAAGAACTCAATCATCGTGACATCGCCATCGGGATTGCCCATGACAACCTGATGCTCTCCGTCGACGAGCAGGTTACGCTGATCTTGAAGCGCCAGGCGGCGTTGCTCGGCAGCAGCCTGCTGTTGCTTGCGTTCGAAAGCTTCAAGCGCCTCCACAATAATTTCCGGATTTTCGAGGAGATAATCGCGAACGATCTCTTCGATATCAGACCGTTCAAGCGCGCTTTCGGCATACGATGCGTTATGCGGAACTGCCAGAAGAAACAGAGCTGCGAAGAGTGCGGCAAAACCGACCCGAAGCGGACGCCTCGCATAAAAGGCTGCAAAATACTGTTTTATCATCGTTTTGCTTCCTCCGAGGCTGACAGAACGCACACTGCGCGCTCAAGCTTTAGAGCTTGGGGCGGCGATAGGCAATGATGTCGTCGGCCTGAAGCCATCCGCGCGACCCTGTCGGCAGACGTTTCTTCGCCCGCGCCGCATAGGTTTTCGCGCCCTTGATGTCGCCGAAGAAGAACAGACCATTGGCCGTTGCAAGTTCTGCGTCCCCGATCCTGCCTTCGCGAGCATAGGCGATCGCCAACTGGCGATGAGCGTTGCCGATACTCTGATCAAGCGCGACAGCTTCTCGCAATACCTTGATCGCTTCTTGGGTGTGCTTTGGATCTTCCGTTGCAACGAGCGCGTGACCGAGCATGGCCTTCATCAGTGGCGCCCTTGGTGCAAGAGAAATCGCTTTCCTGAGTGGTGCTATGGCCCTAGCCGGCTGCGCGCTCTCCAAATAAGCCTGACCCTTCAATTCCCAGAAATAGGGATAACGCGGACTGCGCTCGATAAGTTTATCGATTGCCCGCTGCGCCCGTTTAACATTGCCATGACGATATCCGACGATCGCGCGTGCGTAATCGGCTTCAAGGGACTTATCCTTCTTCGGATAGCGCCGACCCACAGTCGTCGGGTGTTCCGTGAAAGCCGCGATCTTCGCCTGCATCAGGCGATGCCGTTTGACGAGATCTGGCGGGTCTTTACGATTGAAATATGGACTTTGCTGGGCTTTTTCACGAACAGCCCGAACCCGTTCCCGAGGCAGAGGGTGAGACAGAAGATAGGGATCGACAAAACGCCCGGAAAGCGGGATTTGACGTTGTAGACGCTCGAAAGTGCTGATGATTCCCTGGGCTGACTGTCCTGTCTTTTCTAGAAGAATTAGCGCTGCTCTATCTGCCGCAGCCTCTTCAGTCCGCTGATGGGCAAGAATGGTCCTTTGAGCGAGCGATTGCCCACCCTGTAGAGCGCCAAATCCCCCTTGCACGGCAGCGCCACTGCCGGAGGCGGCACCTGCCACGACGGCAGCGCCTGCGAGAAGCTGCGAAAAGATCCCAATCGCGCGGGCACCGGCTGCGGCTTGACGGATCCGGGCCAGGTGACCACCTTGAATGTGGCCGGCCTCGTGCGCAATCACGCCGATAACTTCGTTCGGCGTTTCAGCTTGCTGGAGCGTGCCGAGATTCATAAACATCCGCCGACCATCGGCGACGAATGCATTGAAGTCTTTCGAGTTCACAAGGTGGATATTGACGAATCCGGTCTGAAACCCGGCAGCCTTGAATATCTCTGCTGAGTAATCCCTCATCAGCGCTTCGATTTCCGAATCGCGAACAAGCGGAATCCCGCCACGCTGCGCATTGGCGCTTGAAACGATTGATGTCGCTGCGATGACACCCGCAAAGCATAGGCTCAAGGTTTTTTTAGCCAAGGGCTTGAACGGCATAGAGCTTTTACCTCGTTTAATCAGGAAATCCGTGCTTCGCCACAAGGGCGTATGCGCCGCTTTCTGAGCGCGCCTGAGC
>JBCDCU010000323.1:0-4150 GCA_039181265.1 Pseudomonadota bacterium
CCAAACGCTGTTTGGCTCTCCCAGAACGCTTCTTCCGGCCGAGCATGTGAACGCGTTCACAGACAGGATCGCCCCCAACAAGCATTCTCCATTCCAACGCCGCTGCTGTCTCACCAGAGATCGCTCACCGCCGCACCAGAATGGAGATTGAAAATGTCTGAAATTGCATCGATCACTAGCGCCGCACGCCAGGTACAAACCGCTGACACCACGCCCGCAGCCCCTCCCAAGGGTGTCGGCACACTGAAATCGGTTTGGTTGAACATGACCGGGCAGGCAACCAGCACCCAGTCGAAACAGCTCTCTTCCTTGCGGGAGTACGTCGACAATCGGTTCGGCTATGACGGCTTGAAATTCCTGGACAACTGGCAGGCGGACCATGTGAAGACCGCCTCCAAGGACGGTGGCCATTGGTCGACGGTTCTCTCAACCAGCGAGATCAGAGGATTGATCAGCGATTTGGAAACCAATGAGCGCGTCCAGGAGTTGTCTCAATCGAGTGTCGACATTGTGAGCAGTATGCCGAAGGCCCGGTTGATCCTTTTGAAGCACGTGATGAGCGAATTCAGTGAGCAAAACGTCACCTTCCTTTCGAAATTCAACGCAATGCCGATGCAGGAATTCCAGGCTGCAGCCGGCAATTTTCCGGATGCTCGCTTGAATGAGTTCCCGGACAACACCCTAAGGCAAATGATGATGGATTATGTGTCTACGGCAAACGGCAATGATCCCGCCTTCGGACTCAATTTGCCATACGATACCCGTCAGGACGCGCAATTGGCTTATGACGCTTTCGACCAGGCTTTGGCCGGTGGCAATCAGGCGCAAATCAACGCCGCCAAACGCTACCTCATTGACGCTCTTGACGACTGCCGAATTGAGATCAAGAATTTGGTCAACTTGGATACTTTGGGTCGCCTCAGAGATGATCCGGTTCAGGGCCCGCTCTTCTTTGAGGCGCTCGATCAGGATCTCCGCAACTTCGGTGACCCGGATAACATCGGCAATGTTCCTGCATTCGGCGACCCGACCACGCTTGATGCCAACCAGATTGATCAGGGTATCGAGGACCTCAGCCGGTACCATGTTCTCAAAGACGCCCTGCGCGATGGCGGTCTGATCTAGCACTCGAAAAACACAAGACGGGCGTGGCGGTTATCCGCCGCGCCAAACGCATTTTTACATTTCCATCCAAACCCGCAGTCGATCCGTCTCTCGAAAATCAATCGCAAATGTCATTTTCATGACACTTCGCTTTTCCGGCATGCGTTACCTTCAGGCAAATATTGGCGCAACAGACGGGGCAACGAATACGCGCGAGCTAACGCGCAGTCCCGGCAAAATTTACGGAGCACGATAATGTCTGAACTCGGCGCAGTCGGAACGGTCAACCCCCAGCCCCAAATCAACGACGCCCAACAGAAAGGCCCCCCACAAGGCGTCGGCGGCCTGAAATCGCTTTGGCTCAACATGACAGGGCAGGCAACCAGCGAACAATCAAAGCAGCTCGAAAGCCTCAAAGAGTTTGTCAGCGACAAGTTTGGCGACAAAGGCGTAAAATCGTTTGAAAGTTGGAAAGCCAATAATGTTCAAACAGCCACCAAGACAGGCGGCTGGTCTTCGATGATTTCAGATAGCGATATCAAAAACCTCGAGGCAACAATCAAGTCCGATATCGAATTCGGGCCAGCCATTGAGAGCTATGCCAAGGATCCGATCAGGGTAACTGACAACCTGCCCACAGCACGACTTGTGCTCCTGAAACACGCGGCGAAAGAGTATTCGACGGAAAACCCCTTATTCGTTGCAAAGTTCAACAATATGCCGATGACAGAGTTCATGAAGGCACCGGATAGTTTTCCGGATAATCGTCTCAATGAGTTTCCGATGGATAAACTCGAAACGACGATGCTCGACTATGTAACGAACCCGAACCGTAACAATCTTAAGTTTGAAGTGAATGTCCCATACGATACCCGGGTTATGGCGCAGGAAGCGCTAGCGAACTATCAGGAAGCCAAAGAGAACGGGGACGACCAGCAGCTTACCGAAGCAAAACGCGATTTGATTTCCGCACTCGGAAAATGCCGCAAAGATATTGTGAAGATGATGGCGAACGACACAATAAAGCGCATCAAAACCAATCCGGAGTTTCTCGCGGCTATCAAGCTTGATCTGCAAAATGCTCCCGACCCCCAGAACGGCTTCAGCGATCTTGCGCCGCTTGGCGATCCAACAAGTTACACCATGGACGGCCTTACCAAGAGCATAAAAGACCAGGAAATCCATTATCATATCATGAACGATCTGGAGCATGAGTAATCAGGCTGGCGCATACCGCGCCCTCTCAAAGTCATGAACGAATAAAAAGACAGAGCATCGGGTTTCACCCGGTGCTCTTTTCTCATCAATCGTCAGAAAACCAAAGAGCGCGGCGGTTTCCCGCCACGCTCCCTGTTATCGCAGTTTGACGAGATCGTTCAAGAGACCATCCGTACCGGAGTGAACCGTGATCGTATCGACCCGGTTCGCAACGCTCTCCAGCGCTTCAAGTTCTTTCAAACGCAGCATGACGGGGTTATCCGCCATAACTTTTGCGGTGTTCAGAAGCGAACGCGTTGCATTCGTTTCCTCGCGCCGGCGGATCACGTTGGCCTCTGCCTCTTTCTCTGCGGCAACGACCTGGTTCAGGATTTCCCGCATGTCGCCAGGCAGGATGACGTCCTTCAGGTTGATATCGCTGACCTCAAGGCCAATCGCAGCCATTTTGGCCTTCACATCTTCCAGAACATCCGTGTCGAGAGACACTTTCTGTTCCAGAACCTGATCGAGCGTCTTCGCGCCGAGCATCTTCCGGAAAGCCACCTGAAGCGCCCGATAGAGCGCGTCTTTGAAGTCTTTGACTTCGGTGACTGCCTTAACCGGATCCGTGACCTTGTATTCCGCACCGATGTTGACGCGAAGCGTTACGCGGTCACGGGTCAGGATCTCCTGCCCCATGACGTCGAGAGACTGACGTTTCAAATCAACCAGCTTGTGCTGGATGATCCGGCCGGGTGACCAGAAGGCATGGACACCAGGGTCCAACAGGCGCTCGAAAGCACCTTCGAAGAACAGAAGGCCTGCCTCGCCATCGCTCACGGCAATGACAGTCGCCTGCGCCATGGACCGGCTTGTACCCAGTCGACGCAGAACGTCGGGACGCACGACCGGGTCCTGGGCGACGTCGAAAACTTCGTACGTCCAGGGGCCGGCATCCCGCCAGAAAACGCGTTTGCTATCCGGTCCGATCACCTCATAGACCGCTCCGTCCCGCTCGATCACAGCAACTTCTGTGAGACCGGTTCGAATGACTATGAAATGTTTCGCCGCAACATCCGGGAGCTTGTCGAAGAGAGCCTTCTCGAAATCGGACGTGAACCGCGGGCGTGACAGGCTGTGACGCTCGATTTGCAAGGCACCATTCCGGCTCGCGAGCCAATGTTCGCCCGGCATCAAGACACCCTCAAGCCGCCCTTTCCAAAGGTAAAGGGCCCGTTCGTTTTCGTTGATACGCACACGCGTGCGTCCGATAATTGGATTCAAAATCATCATCTTCATTGCTCCTTTTCATCGTGGCTATGTCACGGCTGTTCCTTTCGGTTTGGCGTGGAAAGGTCCGCCAACGCTTGCCAAAGGCGTTGCGGTTTCACCCTTGCTTTGACGGCAAGGGCAAAAAGCGATCCGGATGCCGGCAAGAGGGCCGGCGGATCCTTAGGAGGGAGCCTTTGTGATCCGGTTCGATCGGCACCGTTCGAAAACCGCGCTTTTCGAGACCGTGTCAGTCCGGACTGTCACTGAGGACCGGCAAGACATCAGGGCGTCGGATAAAAAACCGCGCGAAAACGCGCACGATCTTCATCGTCGGCGACCCGGCATTCGAACCGTTGTTGATTAACCACTGTGCAGGTGGTGTTGGAGTGGGATTCGAACCCACGACCGCTAGATTAGAAGTCTAGTGCTCTACCATTGAGCTATCCGAACCTTAATCGGATGGGTTAACCCCTTAAGGAGAGGTCCCCAAAGGCTTTTATGAGCCTGGCACCGACCATACGACTGAGGCATCCGGATACGGCGCTGGCAGGGCCAAACCGCACGGGCGAATTTTTCG
>JBCDCU010000324.1:0-4148 GCA_039181265.1 Pseudomonadota bacterium
GATCTTATTCGCGGCTTGATAGATTGCATTTCGTGGGAAGAGACCTTGTGGGACTGGTCTCGATTAACGAAGCGTCATCAAGGCGAGTGGGACTATGGATTTAGCAACCCTTATAGGTATTCTGGCCGGTTTCGGCATTATCGTTCTAGCTATCTTTACCGGCGGCACGCTGTCGACCTTTGTCGATCTACCATCCGTGCTGATTGTTATTGGTGGCGGGCTCTGCGCCACACTAATCCGGTTTCCTTTGACGGGGATTCTCGGCGCGTTCTTGCTGGGCGGAAAAATTGCCTTCTCGCACAGAACGACTCCGCCAGCCAAGATCATCGAAAAGATGACGGAACTGTCTGAGGTCATCCGCAAAGAAGGTCCCCTCGGTCTCGAAAACGTTGAAATCGACGATCCGTTGATGAAGAAGGGCGCGCAATATGTCGCCGATGGATACGATCCGGACGTCATCCGCGATACGCTGGAACGCGAGCGCGATCTCGGCCTAGACCGTTTGGAAGAAGGCCAGCGGGTCTTCAAGGCTCTCGGCGAATCGGCACCTGCATTCGGCATGATCGGGACGCTGGTTGGTCTCGTACAAATGCTCGCGACAATGGATGACCCGTCCACAATCGGCCCGTCCATGGCGATCGCACTTCTGACGACAATGTATGGCGCGGTGATCGCCAACCTGATCTGTCTTCCGATGGCTGACAAAATGTCCGCGCGCTTCAAGGATGACACGCTTTCGCAAACGCTGATTATCGACGGCATCATGCAATTGCGTGCCAACAAGAGCCCGGCTGTTATGAAAGAGATGCTGGTGGCGTATCTGCCGCAGAAGCAGCGCGCCGTCTTCGAAGACGAGGCTGTGGCCTAAAGGGCCACGCGCAAAGTGAAACTGACCGAACGGGATCAGTCCGATGGCAGTACCTAAGAAAGAAAGTAAAGAACTCACCGCCCCCTTCTGGATGGTCACCTTTGCCGACCTGATGTCGCTTCTGGTGTGCTTTTTCGTCCTGATCGTATCTTTCTCGATTCAGGACAAAGAAAAGCTGCAGGTGGTTGCAGGCTCGTTGAAAGACGCTTTCGGCGTAATCGATGAACAGCGCAAGAACGGCGTGATCGAAACCCAAGGCGTACCGATCAAGCAGTTTTTGAAACAGGTCGCGATTATCAATTCCGAAAAGGACGCCGATTTCGAACCGGTCAAGCAGGATCAGTCTCGCAAACAGGGACCGGAGGCGAACACCCACGAGGTGAAGCGCGCTCAAATTGTCCGTCCGCGCCAGTTTGCGTCCGCGGCTGCTTCGCTGCGTCAGGCATGGCAGGAATTGCCGGAAATCGCTGAACTTTCCAAGAACGTTATTATTGATGAGACGCCGGAAGGCCTGAACATCCAGTTTGTCGATCAGGACGGCCGATCAATGTTCCCGGAAGGCTCCAAGCAACCCTATGAATCAACCCGTCGGCTCCTTGAAACTGCAGCCCCAATTCTGCGCAGAATGCCGAACCGCATTCAGATTACGGGTCATACAACCGCCGGGACACTGTCGATTGATCCGAACTATACGAGTTGGGAATTGTCGGCAGACCGTGCCAACGCCGCGCGTGCGATCCTGCGGGAGGCCGGCATCGGACGTGATCGTATCTATGGGGTTGTCGGCAAGGGAACCTCAGAGCCGCTGTTTCCGAACGATCCATTCCTGGCATCAAACCGCCGGATCGAAATCCTGCTCATGCATGAGCCGCCGCCAATCCCGACCGGCCACAAGCTCTAAGACAAAGCGACACACATATGAGGCCGCTCCTATGCGGCCTCTACTATTTCACGGACCGGCTCGAAACTCCCCGTTTCCTGATCAAGCCACTGGAGTTCCGCGTCACCGATTGAGAACCAGGCGCCATGCAGACGCAGACCTCGTTTTTCTTCGGCCTCAGTCACGAAGTTGAACTCCCGAAGGTGCTCAACAGATTGTCGAACGCTGCCATGCTCCATAGCGCGCTGATGGACGTCGGGTTCCTCGTCACTCAATTGCTCGAGGATCGTATCTGCAAGTCCTTCGAGCTGACCGACCCATGGCCCAATGAATTGTCCAACCGGCCGATCTTTCACAGCGGTGAGCGCGGCAGCACACCCGCCACACATGCCATGACCCATCACGACGATATGGTCGACGAGCAAATGATCGACAGCAAATTCGAGGGCCGCTGACGTACCGTGGTAAGTTCCACCCTCCTCATAAGGTGGAACCAGAGCAGCAACGTTGCGAACGACGAAGAGCTCCCCCGGGTGCGCTGAAAAGATCGTTGCCGGATCAACCCGACTGTCCGCGCAGCCGATGATCATGACTTTGGGAGATTGACCATCTGCCAACACACGATAGCGTTCCTGTTCGGTTTTCAAGCGACCACCACGGAACACGCGGTATCCGTTGAGAAGCTGGTCCGGGATTTCGACACTCATTGATTTGCTACCCTTCCGGAAAAACACACCAACCACTAAGTGACTGGCATTCACCTTTCGATCGATTGGGCGAGTAATGCGGTTAAATACGGCAAACGACGTATGGATTCTAAGACAAATGGCACTGCAAAATGATAGAAATTATCTATCGAATAAGTCAGTACGATTGAGGAAAGAGCACCATGCCGAGTCTGCGACAGCTAGAATATCTCCTCGCTGTCGATGATACGAAACACTTTCGTCGCGCGGCCGAAAAGCTGGGTATCAGCCAGCCCACATTGAGCGCACAGATCAGTTCCCTTGAACGAAACCTGGGTGTTCAATTGATAGAACGAAGCCGCTCACGGGTCATGCTCACCGAAATCGGTCAGGCTGTTTGCCTGCCTGCCCGGCGTATCCAGCGTGATGTTCAGGAAATTCGCGACATCACCTCAGGTCCGAAAATGGGGCTCGGCGGCACTCTCAAGCTCGGGTTAACTCCGACAATTGCGCCTTATCTCCTGCCCGCCTTTATTCGCGACCTACATAAACAGGCACCGGAATTGCAGCTTTACCTGCGGGAAGAAAAACCGCAACTCTTACCAGAGAGCCTCGCATCAGGACGCTATGATGCAGTTATCCTGCCAGTCCCGATCAAATCGGCAGAACTGTTTGCCCGGCCTCTTTTTCGTGAGCCCCTCTTTCTGGTCGCACCTGCCAACCACGCTTTCAACAATGGCAAAGACGGCATTAAGCGCGACGATCTTCGTGATCAAACAATCCTTATTCTGGAAGAGGGCCATCAGCTTCGCGAGCAGGTGGTCGCCTTGGCGGAGGATTTCGGTGCCAATTTGCGATCTGATTACGAAGGAACGAGCCTTGATACGCTGAAGGAAATGGTCGCTCTTGAAATGGGTCTTTCATTTCTTCCCGGCCTTTACGCCGAGCACAGTCTACCGGGTGACACCTCAGTCAACATTGTTCCACTTGCTGGGCGCGCGCTCTACCGAACGATAGGGCTCGTTTGGCGCAAAGCCTCAGGACGCGATGGAGAGTTCAATACGATTGCGGACAGTGTCGTTCGCGCGGTAAAGACCCGGTTTCCGGCCTATCATGTCTTTTCATGAGGGCGCGCGTGGCTGCCCTGATCTTCATGCGGCTTCGGAGGCTTCCTCAATCAAAAGAACAGAGCCATCATAACCGGTAACCGTCACCTTTGTTCCGGCGACATAATCCTTGGTCGCACGCACCAGCCAAAATGTATCCCCGATCTTGAGCCGCCCTTCACCATTCGAAAGATCATCTGCAAGCGTATAGCTGCGTCCAACATAGCGCTCGCTCGCTTTGTTGAGATCCTCCCGCTCGGTGTTCTTGCCGTAATTGTGAAAGAGTTTTCGGCCAAGAACCGCAAGTACGATCGAAAGAACGGCAAAAAGGACAACCTGGGCCTGCCAGGCCATCGGAATGAAGAGCGCATTGGTTCCGACGATCAGAGCAGCAAGTCCGATCCACAGGAAGAACATTCCAGGCGCAAAGATCTCGATGATGAGGAACAGGAACCCGATAATCCACCAGGTCCACGGTCCAAGGTCCCGGATAAGATTCTCAATCATTGCGCTCTCTATTCCCGTGAACCGGTTGGCGGAACGAAGCCGCGATTTCGATTGGACGATCCATTATCATCATCCGAAAACGCAGCCTTGGCAATCTCGCC
>JBCDCU010000325.1:0-4133 GCA_039181265.1 Pseudomonadota bacterium
AAATACGGTCGAATCGCCCGTATTTCATTCATAAAGGGCAACACAACACATACCAGTCAGCATTGTTAAACTTAAACGTAAACGAATCATTACCAAGGGCTCCAGTATGGCCGAAAATATTAATTTTGCCCGATTAAAAGCGGCAACCGAGGAAGCATCGCCCGTGCTTCGGTTCGGCCGGGTATGTGGAGTCAAGGGGCTATTGGTCGAAATCGCAGGGCCACTTCACGACATGAATGTCGGGACCCGTCTCGTCGTGGAGAGCGGCCGGGGCGGTGAAGTCGCCTGCGAGGTTGTCGGTTTTGAGGAAGATAAGGCGATTTGCCTTCCGTTTTCGTCTCTCGACGGGGTTCGTCTTGGATGTCCAGCTCGGATTGATGCAGCGCAAGCAACCATCAAACCGCATCCGTCCTGGCTTGGCCGTGTGATCGATGCAGGCGGTCAACCGATCGACAATATGGGCCCTCTTGCTCCGGGCGATAAGGCTTGTCCCTTGCGGGAAACACCGCCACCAGCCCATGCACGGGGTCGCGTTGGCGGGCCACTGGATCTCGGTGTGAGGGTTATCAACACGTTTGTTACCTGTTGCGCGGGGCAGCGCATGGGCATTTTTGCCGGATCCGGTGTCGGCAAATCCGTTCTTCTTTCAATGCTCACCAGGAACAGTGAAGCCGATGTGATTATTGTTGGGCTCATCGGCGAACGGGGCCGTGAGGTTAAAGAGTTTCTGGAGGATGATCTCGGTGAAGAAGGAATGCGGCGTGCGGTCGTTGTCGTCGCAACATCAGATGAATCCGCGCTGATGCGCCGTCAGGCAGCATTCATGACCCTGACCTTGGCCGAATATTTCCGGGACCTTGGCAAGAATGTTCTATGTCTCATGGATAGTGTGACGCGTTTTGCACAGGCGCAACGCGAAATCGGTTTGTCGGCCGGTGAGCCGCCAACGTCACGAGGCTACACACCGACGGTTTTTACCGAACTTCCAAAATTGCTGGAACGGGCAGGGCCGGGAATTGAAGGATCAGGGAGTATTACCGGGCTCTTTACTGTTCTTGTTGAAGGTGACAACCAGAACGAACCTGTCGCGGATGCCGTGCGTGGTATCCTTGACGGCCACATCGTCATGGAACGGGCCATCGCTGAGCGTGGACGTTATCCGGCGGTCAATGTTCTGAAATCTGTTTCCAGAACGATGCCACGGTGTATCCCTGAGGATTTGCGCCCCCTCATTCGTGATGCAAAAGCGCACATGGCGACTTACGCCGATATGGAGGAATTGATCCGCCTTGGCGCTTATCGGGCGGGAAGCAACCCGGCGGTCGATCAGGCAATCAAGCTTCATGATCCTTTCGAAACGTTTCTCGGGCAGGGCAAGGACGACAAGACATCGTTTACAGAAAGTTTCCAGCGTCTTGAGGCAATTTTAAACAATTGAGGCTAGTGTACACTCATGCCACGGGGAGTATTGAGTTATGAAGTCGCGTGATAGCCTCATCCGTCTTAAGCAGTTTCAGGTCGACGAAAAGCGCCGCCAGCTTACTGCAATCGAATTGATGATTGCTGATTTTAAGCGCATGGCAAGTGAGCTGGACCATCAGATTCAGGTCGAGCAGGAGCGCAGCGGTATTTCCGACGTTACCCACTTTGCTTATCCGACTTTTGCCAAAGCCGCGATTCAGCGTCGCGATAACCTGCTGCAGTCTGCAGATGATCTATCCGGCCAGCTGGAAGCAGCGCAGGATGCACTTGCGGAGGCTGTCGAGGACCTTAAGAAAGTTGAGCTTCTGGAAGAGCGTGACCAGTCGCGTGCGCGCGATCAGGCAGATTACGAAGAGCAGGAAGAGCTCGACGAAATGGCCTTGCGTTTGCAGCGCGGTTAACTGGCGAAAAGCGCAACACTCGATCAGGAGTTTCTGAGGCGCACTTTGTTGGCGCCTTTTTTGTTTGACGTGTCGCTGTTAATAGCGAAAACCGGTCGCGAGATGGCATTGAACAGGTACCTTGTCTTGCGCGCTGCTGCGATACTTCTCGTTATTCTTGCTGCTATTTCCTTCTATCTCGGTGTCAGCGAGCCTCTCATGGTGTTCGAGCGTTTCTTCTTGTGGGAGACGACGGCTTCGCTTCTTGAGATCATTGGAACGCTTTGGACCGGAGAGGATTGGTTCCTCGCGATCATCGTTGCGCTGTTTTCTGTCGCTTTCCCGATCCTGAAACTTGCCTATCTCGGAGCCGCATTGTTGCTTCCGGCGGAATGGACCGCGACACCGCTTCTCTCTTTTCTTTCCACGCTGTCGAAATGGTCGATGCTGGATGTTCTGGTAGTCGCTGTTCTGATTGTCGCGACGAAGACGACGGGGCTTGCAACGGCCTTGACCCAGCCTGGCCTCTGGTATTTTGCAGGAGCTGTCCTGCTGATGAGTATCGTTACCGTTCTCGTTCCTTACACGCGACGCTGACGGCAAGCCTGCTTTACTCGATGATCGGGTGGTGACGACCAAGATGGCAGCCGATATGTCCGGTAAGCCTTGGATCGTCAGCGATCTCAATCGCGCGCTTATAGGGCGTGAAGCCGGACTTCATGTAAAAGGACAGGGCCGCTGGATGATCCATGGTGCATGTGTGGACGAAAAACCGTCTCGTTTTGTGATGGGAGAAGGCGCGTTCAATTGCCGCATTCATCAGGAAATGTCCCGCGCCTGTTCCGACCTCACTTTGAACGACGCCGAAATAGGCAAGTTCGATGTTTGCCGGATCGCGGACATCGAGTTCCAGTAGGCCAACATCCCGTCCTTCTTTTCTGAGCGCAAAAATCTCAAATGCCGGGTTCTCGATTGCAGCCTTCAGGACGTCCTCATCGAGTGTGAGCCTTGAAAACCAGAGCCAGTCCGCTCCGACATCCTCAAACAGCGCGCGATAACGGGTGAGCGATGGCGGGTCCATGGGCTCTAGTGTCAGGCCGTTAGCCTTGGATGGCTTCAGTTCGGGCGCTTCGGTCATTTCAAGGTAGGTTGCGATATTTGCGACCTTGCCGGGTGGCACATCCGTAAAGCCGTTCAATGAGACTTCGAGCATGATCGGCACTCCTTCAGGTAGTGGTCGATTCTTTTGATGGCATCCTGATCGACGAAAAGCCCGAGCTTTGAGCGACGCCATAAAACATCGTCAACAGAGCAGGCCCATTCCCGTTCAATCAAGTGATCCAGTTCGCTCGCGTAGAGTCCAAGTCGAGCGGCACCGGAATAGTCGGCTCCGATCTCTGCAGCATTTCGGTCGCCCAGGATCGAGAAGAGCTGAGTTCCATAGGCTTCCGTCAGGCGGTTTGCGGCCCGGTCACTTAAAAATTCATAAGTCTTGCGGGCGCGATTAACCAAGGTCTCGAACTCTGATCGGTTAAAGTCGCCGCCCGGGAGTTGGGCGGTTGACGTCCATGGCTTTCCCTTCGCGCCAATATGGTATCCAATCCGCTCCAGCACCGTTTCGGCGAGCTTGCGATAGGTCGTAAGCTTGCCCCCATATATGTTGATGACAGCGCATTGATCGGAGACATCGTCCGACAAAACATAGTCGCGGGTTGTCTTGGCGGCAGCTTCTTCACCATCATCGTAAAGCGGTCTTACACCGGAAAATTGCCAAACGATATCCGTCTCCTTCACCGGGCGCGTGAAATATTCATTCACCGCTTCAAGCATGTAGTCGGTTTCTTCGGGTGTAATTTCGGCTTTGGCCGGATCGCCTTCGTAGTCGCAATCCGTCGTTCCAATCAGAGTGAAATTATCCTGGTACGGGATTGCGAAGATCACACGGTCGTCTTCGTTCTGAAAGATAAAAGCACGGCTGTCTTCAAAGTGGCGGCGCACCACGATGTGGCTCCCTTTCACCATCCGGACACTGCCTTCCGCATTGAGGCCGGTTACCGTCGAAGCGACCCGGTCAGCCCAAGGGCCTGCGGCGTTGATGACAATGCGGGCTCCGATCGTTTCCGTCTCTCCATGCTCGCCTTGAAGCTCGATCCGCCAAAGCCCGTTGTCGCGGTGGGCTGAAAGGACCCTGGTGCGAACCCGGATATCTGCGCCACGGTCGGCTGCATCACGCGCGTTCAAGACAACAAGACGCGTATCGTCGACTGCGCA
>JBCDCU010000326.1:0-4129 GCA_039181265.1 Pseudomonadota bacterium
ATTCGCACCAAGGGTTTGACTATATTGCGCCATCGCGGCCGGAAGATCCGGCACTGCGATTGCCACATGATTAAGTCTGCCGATCATAGACATCCTCTTGCTCTGGTTTCAGCGCGATAACAAACAAGCACCGATGGATCGAAGTGATGACCTTATGCTTCGAGGATCAAAACCGAGCAGACTGGTTTCTTTCCCCAGAGCTGATTGATTTTCGCGCGCACAGCCCGATAAACCGCTTCGCGGACAAGTTCATGGTCGCGCCGCTTCTTTTTCGCAAGACCTTCGAGGACTTGCAAGACCGTCTCAAACACGATGTCCTCGATCAATTCGTCATCGTCATCCTCGACTGGCAACCCGAAGAGTTCGATCACGGGATCGTCGAGAATCTCACCCTTGGGATCGAGCACAATCGCAACGCTGACAATCCCTGCGAACGAGAGCTTCCGGCGTTCCAGGACGCCTGCACTTGCTTCGTCGCGGATGAGATTTCCATCTCGCACCAGGATTCCTGAAGGGACTTCGTCAACTTTCTGAAGAGCGCCTGGCGCAATATGAATGACGTCGCCGTTCTCAATCACCATCACATCGCTGATGTCGGCCTCTTCACCGAGCCTCGCATGAGCACGAAGATGCATGGCCTCTCCGTGGACCGGAATGAGCGACCGCGGTTTGACCCACTCATACATCTGTCTTAGTTCGTTGCGCCTCGGGTGACCGGTAACATGAACCAGCTCCTCGCGATCGGTGATGACCTCAACGCCGGAGCGAATCAGTTGATTGATGATTCCGCCGATCACCTTTTCATTGCCCGGAATCGCACGGGACGAGAAGATCACCGTATCGCCTTTGGAAAAGGCAATTTCCCGATGATCGTCGCGCGCTATCCTGGCAAGCGCGGCCCTCGGCTCGCCTTGAGATCCCGTCAGGATCACGCACACCTTGTCACGCGGCAGGTAGCCAAACTCGGCTTCGCTCACGAAAGGCGGAATGTCCTCGAGATATCCAAGCTCGCGAGATACATCGACGACGCGTCGCATGGCTGCGCCCATCAGAACGACTTGACGATCTGCCCTCGCCGCCGCTCGCGCAATCGCGGCAATACGCGCGACATTTGATGAGAAGGTGGTGACAGCAACCCGGTTCTTCGCCTCCCCCATGATCCGGCCAAGTTCGGCTTCGATGTCTTTCTCGCTCGGGCTTTCTCCGTCGCGCATGGCGTTGGTCGAATCGCAGATGAGTGTAAGAACACCGCCGCTTTCGCCGATCTGTTTGAAGCGATCCACAGCAGTCGGAAGGCCAACGCCCGGCGTTGGATCGAGTTTCCAGTCGCCCGTATGCATGACTCTTCCCGCCGGCGTCGTAATAAGGAGCGCGTTCGGTTCCGGGATCGAGTGGGATACAGGAATGAACTCAATCGAGAAAGGTCCAAGCACGATGTCGTCGCCCTGTTTGACGATCGTCGTTGGTATCGGATCATATTCACCGAACCGAGCCGCCTTGGCGTTGAGGAGACCCGCGACGAATTCCGTGCAATAGACGGGGCATTCTAGAGCAGGCCAAAGTTCGAGAAGCGCGCCGTAATGGTCTTCATGCGCATGGGTGATGATGATCGCAAGAAGGTCGTTTCTGATCGTTTCCAGAAATGCGATATCGGGAAAAATCACGTCAACGCCGGGCTGGTGCGGTCCTGGAAAGGAAATTCCAAAATCGACCACGATCCACTGGCGCTTAGCACTTGTCCCATACCCGTAAAGGGCAAGGTTCATTCCGATTTCACCGACACCGCCCAGCGGTACGAAGACAAGTTCGTCTTTACTCTTGGACACACGCCCTCTTTTCTTGGTGATGGACGATCAATTGAAAAACACATCACCAGCGCTGATGATGCGTTCCGTACCGTCTTTTTCTTGCAGGATCAGCCGCCCCGCGGCATCGAGATCGCGAAACTGGCCCCTAAAGTCCCGCTCGTCAAGTCGCACGACGATCGCGTCCCCTAAACCGATTGCCCTTTGAAGCCACTTCTCACGGATTGCGCCGAAGTTCGCACCACGGTTCCACAAGTGGAGATTTGCAAGGAATGCCGGCCTCAGCGCATCAAAGAGCTGATCAGCGGGAACGTCCTGCCCCTCAGCTCTTAGGCTCGTTGCCTGATAAGGCGTGTCTTCAGGGGCATGGCTGCAATTAACACCGATGCCGATGACGATGTCGAGCCGATTGCCTGTGTGCCGGGCCTCCAAGAGGAGCCCCGCGATCTTGGCACCCTTCCACAAGAGATCATTCGGCCATTTCACACGGCAGGCGCCATCCGCCTCTGGGCCGCACAGATCCGATACCGCTTCGTGAAGGGCAACTGCAGTCACAAAAGAGAGACCAGGTGCCGCATCCGGCCCAGACGGCTCTCTCAGATAAATACTTGTGTAGAGATTTCCCTTCTCAGACACCCATGGGCGGCCACGTCGCCCCCTGCCCTGCAATTGACGCTCGCCGGTGACAAAGAACAGATCGAAGTTCTGTTCGCGGGCAATGCGAAACGCTTCATCATTCGTGGACCCGACATCGCCGAAGGAAAAACACGGCACGCCGCCCGGATTGCTCATTTCCAGCACAGGGCGCCTTTAGAAGAATGTCTTTGCAGCAGTCTCGGCAATCGCCCCGACCGGTCCGGCGACGAGGATAAAGCCGACAACAAAGACCCCGCTCAGCGCAATCACAACCCTCAACTCGCCCGGCATCGGTTCGAACGGCGATTCTGCTTCGTCGAAATACATGATCTTGATGATGCGAAGATAATAATATGCGCCGATGACGCTGGTAACGACGCCAATGACCGCAAGCATATAAAGATCAGCTTCAATGGCAGCGACAAAGACGTACCATTTGCCGAAGAAGCCCGCGAGCGGTGGAATACCCGCGAGCGAGAACATGATCATGGCAAGCACGAACGCCATCCATGGGTGAGTTTTCGATGCGCCAGAAAGCGCGGAAATATCTTCTGAAGCGCCATCGCGATTGCGCATTGCCAGAATGCACGCAAACGCTCCGAGCGTCATAAAAAGATAGATCAGCATATAGAGGATAACGCCGCGCACGCCGACCTGGCTCCCCGCAGCGAGACCGACCAGCGCATAACCCATATGACCAATCGAGGAATAGGCCATCAGTCGTTTGATGTTTTGCTGGCCGATAGCAGCAAATGCGCCAAGGATCATCGAAGCAATCGAGATAAAGACGATGATCTGCTGCCAGTCTTTTGTGATCGGTTCAAACGCGTCGTAAACAACGCGAACGAAGAGTGCGACGGCAGCAATTTTGGGTGCCGCAGCAAAGAAAGCCGTGATCGGTGTTGGTGCGCCTTCGTAAACGTCAGGCGTCCACATATGGAACGGCACAGCGGAAATTTTGAAGGCAAGACCGGCAATGACGAAAACGAGACCGACGATGAGGCCAACCGGCGGTTTCTCGGCTTCGAGTGCTGCCGCGATTGCTGAAAACTCGGTGTGCCCGGTAAAGCCATATGTCAGCGACATGCCGTAAAGCAGGAAGCCAGACGAAAGCGCTCCAAGCACGAAATATTTAAGACCGGCTTCGGTCGCACGCGTCGATTCCCGATTGATGGCTGCCACGACATAAAGCGCCAGCGACTGAAGTTCCAGGCCAAGGTAGAGCGAGATCAGGTCGTTCGCTGAAATCATCATCATCATGCCGAGCGTCGCAAGCACGATGAGGACGGGATATTCGAACCGGTCGAAATTCTCTCGTCGCATGAACGCAATCGACATTGCGATGGCAGCGACGGACCCGATCAGGGTCAGGATCTTCATCAGGTTCGCGAACGGATCGATCACGAACGCACCGCTGAAGGTGGTCACGACCTCGTTGGAGTTTTGCGAAATCATGATACCGGCGACGATGAGGAGCGCGATCGCAAGGCCTGTCACGGTCGAGCTTGAGCGTTCCGTCGTAAAGACACCGATCATCAGGAGAACCATCGATCCGACAGCCAAGATAATCTCTGGCAGAGCCGGGACCAGATTGAGGGCTGCGAGGTATTCTTCTTGCATAACGTGCCCCTCTATTTCGCGCCAAGGGCGGCTTGCTGCACACCCGCTTCGGCTGCCGCCAGCGCTTC
>JBCDCU010000327.1:0-4116 GCA_039181265.1 Pseudomonadota bacterium
AAGCAGGTGGCAAGGCGCTTGCAATTGTGGTCGACGTGCGGGAGGAAGAAAGCGTTGCCGCTGCGCTCGATCAGACCGTTCAGACTTTCGGCGGGATCGACATTCTCGTCAACAATGCCTCAGCGATCAATTTGTCGAACACGGCTTCCCTCGAAATGAAGCGGTTCGATCTCATGCACCAGATCAATGCGCGCGGCACCTTCATGACGACGAAGCTGGCGCTGCCTTATCTGCGCGAGGCTGACAACCCGCATGTTCTGATGCTCTCGCCTCCGCTTGACATGAAAACGCAATGGTTCGCGCCCCATGTCGGATATTCCATGGCAAAGTTCGGTATGAGCCTTTGCGTTTTGGGATTTGCCGGGGAGTTTGCGCGTCTTGGTGTTGCGGTCAACGCGCTCTGGCCAAGAACCACAATTGCGACGGCCGCCGTTGGCAATCTTCTCGGCGGCGATCAGATGATCAAGGCAAGCCGCACACCCGATATTATCGCCGATGCGGCGCATGCGATTTTCCTGAAGGATTCGAAATCCTTCACCGGCCAATTCCTGATCGACGACAGCTTTCTTCATGACGAAGGCATGCGCGATTTCGACCCCTATCGCGTCGATCCAACGATGCCGTTACAACCGGATTTCTTCGTGCCGGAAGATATGCCGCCGCCACCGTCTGTGAGCCTGAAGCCGCTGACGAGCTGACCGGCATCTGTCACCCGATCACAGCACCGTCCTCCAGAAAGGCGGCAATCTCCATTTCGCTGTAGCCAGCATCACTGAGCACTTCGCGCGTATGTTCGCCGAGTTGCGGGGCGGGGCGCACAATTCTGCCGGGCGTTGCGGAGAACTTAACAGGCAGACCGATCGCTTTTGTGGAGCCTGCAACGGGATGCTCGGTTTCGACAACCATGTCTCGGGCTCGGGTATGCGGATCTTCGTGCATTTCGGTGATGCTTGAGACCGGACCGGCGGGAAACCCACCCGAATTTAAGAGCTCAAGCCAATCGTCCGATGGGCGTTCGATGAAGATCCGCGTCAGTTCTACCTCAAGATCTGAACGGTGTGCCATTCGGTCCGCGTTGGTCTGAAAGCGCGGATCGTCTTTCAGATGCGCTGCCCCAATAAGATCGACGAGGCGTTCCCAGTTTGCCTGATTTGCCGCCCCAAGGGTGATCCAGCCATCCGCTGTTTCGAAGGCCTGATAAGGTGCGTTTAAAGGATGGGCTGATCCCATTGGCTCTGGATCGGTTCCGCTCGCAAAAGCGATCGCCGATTGCCAATAGGTGTGCGTGATCGCGGCTTCATAGAGCGATGTATCGACGATCTGTCCCTCACCGGTTTTCGCACGGCTCTGTAGAGCTGCACAAACTCCCATGGCGGCGAGGATACCGGCCGTCGTATCTGAGACCGGTGGACCGACTTTCACCGGCGGGCGGCCAGGCCCCTCACCGGTGATCGACATCAAACCTGACATGCCCTGCGTAATCAGGTCAAACCCGCCACGACCGGCATAGGGCCCGGTCTGTCCGAAGCCTGAAATGGCAACATAGATCAGGCCCGGATTGTCAGCCCTGAGGCTTTCATAGGAGAGGCCCAGCCTTTCCATGGTGCCCTTGCGGTAATTTTCGATCACGACATCAGCGTTTGCAAGAAGGCGGCGCAGGATCCCGCGCGCCCTTTCTTCCTTGAGGTTGAGACACACTCCGCGCTTGTTGCGGTTCATGATCATGAAGGCTGCGCTTTCACCATTGACGGTGGGCGGCACCATACGCCGCGTATCATCGCCCGTGGGCTTTTCCACCTTGACGACGTCAGCACCCATATCGGCAAGCATCATGCCGCAGACCGGGCCCGCCATGATGTGGGCGAGTTCGATCACCTTCACACCCTGAAGTGGTCCGAAACCGCTCCCCGTCATATTCCCTCCTCCAGAAACGCCCGCAATCAGGTTCTAGTGGCCTTGCCATTCCGGCTTGCGCTTTGAAAGAAACGCCTCCATGCCTTCCTTGAAGTCCCGGCTCATATAGGTCTCGACGATGATGTCGTCGCCAGTCGCGCCGGGGCCTTCCGTGCGAAGCCTTCGCAACCCTTCTTTGGTCGCGCGCAGCGTGAGCGGAGCATGGCTTGCGAGCACGCTCGCCAGCTCAATCGCTCGCTCCATAACCGCTTCAGCATCCGCCAGAACATCGCTGACCAATCCGATAGAAGCTGCCTCCTCCGCTTCGATCAGGCGAGCCGTGAAGAGAATTTCGCGAAGCCTCCCGGATCCAACGAGATTTGAAAGCCTGTTCAGATTTCCGATCGAGAGACAATTTCCGAGTGTGCGTGCAATCGGAAAGCCGAACTTCAGGCGTGCGTCGGTGATCCTGATGTCACAAGCAGCAGCGATACCCGCTCCGCCACCTGTACACGCACCTGTAATGGCTGCAATGATCGGAAGCGGACACATCTCAACATCGCGTAAAACACGGTCCATTGTCCGTTCATAGGCGAGTGCGTCGTCTGGTGTTGAAAACGCGCGGAACTGGGTCATGTCGGTTCCTGCCGCAAACGCCTTACCGCCACTACCTGAAATCACCAGCGCCTTTATCGCTCCATTTGGCTTCGCGGAAGCACAGAGGTCCGCAAGGCGTTCATACATCTCAAAGGTCAGCGCATTGCGCGCCTGCGGTCGGTTGAAGGTTATGAAACCGATTGCGTCCTTTTCTTCGTAAAGAATGTCGTCCGACATGTTCCCTCCCCTTCCCAAAGACAGGAGCTTCTTTTCGCATGTTTCAGGAAAGCTTCAAGCCAGCGCTCTCCATGTCCTGCAAAAAGCGTTCACTCGAAAGATAAGAGAATTCAGCCGGGCGCCGCTCGGAAATCGGATCGAAAACCACCGCGTCAGCACCAAGATCTTTGATTGCCGGATGGCACATGATCACGGTCCAGTCATTGCGCCCGGCGGCCAATTTGAGGAAACGCGCCATCGAGACTGAGAAGTCTTCGTCGGCTATCTGGTCGATCACGCCGAGAAAGCGGTCGTTGCAGGGAAGCTCGGCCTTGGTCAATACCGCTTTAAAGCGGTCGGACAGGATTTTGACCATTGACGCGCGCAGCCGGGCATTTTGGGTTTTCATGATATCAATGAACGGTGAAGAACACTGGCGCACCCATTTCAGTGACGGACCTTTGTCCTTGGCGATCCGGGCGATCTCCGCACCAAGGCCAGGCAGGGTGTGGCAGTGTTCATGGCCGTCGAGATAGTCAGGCGGACGGTTGAACATTTCGCAGAATCGATCGTATTGCGCCTCGATCTCTGCTGTCAGTTTTGCGTGATCGAGAGCACCTCGCAATGCCGCAAAAAGCATGTCGCGGATCGAAGGCATCATACCGTCTGAGGAGACGCCCGGTAGGTTTGTTAGGGGCTGATATTGCGTGAGTGTTACGTGCAGTCCGATCTCGACCTGGTGCGGTGCATTCTCGGCTGCCTCCGCGAGACGAGACGCGCTGCCCTCCTCAAGACTTGCCATCGCCATGACGCTGACAGCGTTGAGCCTGCCCGCCGAGACAAGCGCGATTGCCGCCTCATCGATTTCCGGTTTCAGACCGAAATCATCGGCACAGACCGTCAATCGTGCCAAGCCAATGCTCCTCTCGGGACTTGTAATCGCTTACAAAATGACAAACCGCTTTGTCACACGCAATTGTCAAAATAGCTCAGTTTGCGGTAAGATGATGTGGGTTATCGTCTCAAATTGCGCATATTGGCGCTGTATATCTGGTTTTGAGCATAATGTATGGAAAGTGATTGCGAAGATGATCCCGAGCCATCCTTCCCTTTCACAAATGGGTTCGCTGAATGCAGCAGAGCCGATCCTTTCTGTCGTTATTCCCACACTGAATGAACAGGACAATATCGATGCGTTGCTTGCACGTCTCATTCCTGTCCTCGATGACCTGAAAATGCCCTTTGAGGTCATCTTCGTGGATGACGGCAGCACCGACGAAACAGCGCGCCGCATTGCCGAGCGAAACCGAAATGATGACCGGATCAAGCTTGTACGTTTCAGCAGAAATTTCGGGAAAGAAGCCGCGCTCAATGCCGGGCTTTTCTATTCGCGTGGCAAAGCCGTCATCC
>JBCDCU010000328.1:0-4111 GCA_039181265.1 Pseudomonadota bacterium
CTAGTCTAGATATCGCGGGGAGACGATCCACTCTTCATCGACAGGAGTTTTCGAGAAGGTGTTAGGCGGAAGCGGACCAAATCCGGTCTCCCAGACCGAGCTTTTTTGCGATTATGCCGAGCAGGTGGCGCAAGATCGCGACAAGACTGCCTTTGCGAATCTGTTTGAATATTATGCGCCGCGGCTCAAATCGTACCTGATGCGCCTCAACTGCGAAGAAGCGATCGCAGAGGAGATTATTCAGGATGTCTTTACGACCCTATGGCACAAGGGCCACCTTTTCGACCGCCGCAAATCATCAATCGGCACCTGGCTCTTCAGAATTGCACGCAATCGGCGCATTGATCTTGTTCGACGTGACAAGTCCGACAGGCTTGATCCGGAGGACAGCACGGTCTTTCCGAAAAGCTTCGAACCTGATGATGAAGCCATGGATGCGGTCAACAGAGATCAGCAAATCCGAAATGCAATTCGCGAACTTCCGGAAGAACAGCGAATCTTAATCCGTCTATCTTTCTTCGAAGGAAAATCTCACGGCGTCATCGCCGAGGAGCTTGAGTTACCTCTGGGTACAGTGAAATCGCGGATACGCCTGGCCTTTACCCGATTGAGAAAAGCGTTATCGGCGAACGAAAAAGTCGATATCGACTGAAGCCAGGAAACCCGCGCAGCTATCCGACCGCAGCAAAATCTTGGAAACGATTGCCTCCCTCACCAGCCGCTACACCAAGCCGGGCACCGTCACCTGGATAGGCGTTAGACCGGAGCGCAAGGCGCCCCTTGCCGACGTCGACACAGTCGTGGCGCGCAAGACCGGACTTGAAGGCGATCACAGAAAACGCGCGGGCAAACGAACCGTCACCCTGATACAGGACGAGCACCTTGCGGTCATCGCGAGCCTGATCGGAAGTGAAGAGGCAACAATTGAGGCGGCTCGGTTGCGACGTAACATAGCCGTCTCGGGCATTTCGCTGCTTGCTCTGAGAAACCAGACCTTCAGGATCGGTAAAGCCGTTTTGCGCGGCACCGGTTTATGCGCGCCCTGTTCGCGGATGGAAACCGAACTTGGAAACGGGGGATACAATGCCATGCGGGGGCATGGTGGTATCTGTGCGGAAGTCGTGGAAGAAGGTGAAATCAGGTTGGGCGATGAGGTTCAACCGTGGCTGGACTACGCGGCGCCTGAATAAGAAAACGGCCGCCCTTTCAAGAGCGGCCGCCATGTTTTTTGATGAAATCAGGCGAGGCCGTGCTTTGCGAAAGGCAGATCGCGGACACGTTGGCCGGTCGCCTTATAGACCGCGTTTGCAACAGCCGGACCGATTGGCGGCGTACCTGGCTCGCCGACGCCCGTGGGCGCTTCGCTCGATGCAACGATGTGAACCTCGACGTCCGGCATGTCGGTAATGCGGAGTGGAAGATAGTCGTAATAGTTCGACTGATCGACCTCACCGTCCGTCAACGTTACCTCCTCACGCAAAATCGCCGAAAGACCGTATCCAAGTCCTCCTTCAATTTGTGCGCGAATATTGTCCGGATTGACCGGCACCCCGCAATCGACGGCGCAGACAACCTTTTCAACCTTAACGGTGCCATCATCCCGCATCGAGACTTCGGCAATTTCCGCAACATAAGAGTTAAAGCTCTTATGGACGGCAACGCCTCGATGACGCCCTTCCTGAGGGGGTGTCGACCACCCTGCTTTTTCTGCAGCAAGCTTCAGGACCCCGGCAAGCCTAGGATCGTTGGCAAGATGTTTCAGACGGAACGAGACAGGGTCCTCACCCGCAGCGACGGCGAGCTCATCCATCATGGTTTCCATCACATAGGCCGTGTGTGTGTGGCCCACGGCCCGCCACCACAGAACCGGGACACCGAGTTTGGGGTGATGAACATCCACGTCGAGATCCGTAAGATCATACGTCGTGTCAGAGACCCCTTCGACGAGTGAATTATCGACCCCATCTTTAACGGCATAAGCCTCGAAAGCAGTACCGAACAGGATGCCCTGCCCGACAATGCGGTGCTGCCAGCCCGAAATTGCGCCGTTTTCGTCAACACCCGCTTTTACTTTGTGAACGACCATCGGACGGTAGTAGCCGCCTTTGACATCGTCTTCTCGCGTGTAGACAAGCTTGATCGGCTGGGCCTTGCCCCATGTCTTGGCAATCATCGCCGCTTCGGCCACGTAATGGCTGTCGTAGATCGCTCGCCGACCGAAAGATCCACCCGCCCAGAGCGTATTGATCTTCACGTTGGCCGGATCGAGACCGAGAACTTGGGCTCCGATCTGATGGTCCATCGTCTGGAGCTGCGATCCAGTCCAGAAGGTTGCCTGCTTACCGTCATAAAGAATGGCGACATCAAGCGGTTCCATCTGTGCATGATTGAGGAATGGGAAGGCATATTCTGCTTCAACAACGGTCTTGGCGGATGCGAGTTTTGCTGCCGCATCGCCGCTTTGCTTTGAAGGAATACCCTTTTCGCTCGCAAGCGAACGATACTCTGCAAGGATTGTGTCGCTGCTGCGGTTTTCTGCTTCTGCGAAATCCCATTCGATATCGAGTGCTTCACGGCCTTGGATAGCAGACCATGTGTTTTCGGCAATCACAGTGACCCCTTGCGGGATCGCGATCACATCGACCACACCTTTGACCTCTTTGGCAGCCGCCCCATCGAAGGTTTTGACTTTGCCGCCAAAGCGAGGCGGACGCGCGGTCACGGCGACAACCATGTCGTCAAGCTGCACATCCATCCCATAAAGACCGACCGAACCGGTTGTCTTTTTCGGAATATCGACACGCGGGAACGATTTTCCGATGTACTTCCATTCGCTCGGCGACTTCAAAGTAACATCGTTCGGTGTCGGGAGTTTCGCGGCTTTACCGGCAAGCTCTCCGAAGGTGGCACTTTTACCCGCACCGGAAATCACGCCGTTTTCAATTGAGATCTCGCTCTCCGATACGCCCCATTCCTTCGCCGCAGCCGCGATCAACAGTGCTTTTGCCGTAGCACCAGCACGTCGATACTGGTCGAATGAATTGGCGATTGCCGTCGAACCGCCGGTACCCTGAATGCCAAATGCAAGGTTCTTGTAAACCTCGACATCAGCCGGAGCGAAATCGACCGTCACCTGTTCAGCCGATGCATCGAGTTCGTCGGCGACCAGCGTTGCAAGGCCGGTTGCTGTCCCCTGCCCTTTGTCAAGGTGCTTCAAAATTACGGTCACGGTGTTGTCCGGGGTGATGTGGACGAACGGCGTGACCATGTCCTCAGCACTTGCCGCTTCGGCAATGCCAGTCCCGCGCGGAAGCATCGCCCCGATAAGGAGGCCACCCGTAATCCCCGCAGTCGCTTTCAAAAATGTCCTGCGGCTCGGTTTTGCGCTTTTCAGTGCGCTCTCAACTGGTTTTTCCAGATAATGCAGCATCTAGGCCTCCATCAGTTCGGCGGCGCGGTGGATGGCGGCACGGATGCGGACATAGGTCGCGCATCTGCAGACGTTGCCTTCCATAGCGGCATCAATGTCATCATTGGTGGGCTTTGCGTTCTCGGAAAGGAGCGCGCTCGCAGACATAATCTGCCCGGACTGGCAATATCCGCACTGCGGTACATTCAATTCCGCCCAGGCGGTTTGGATCGCACTTGCCGCTTTTCCGTTGATGCCTTCGATCGTCGTAATGGATGCACCCTCGACACTCTCGACCGGTGTCTGACATGAGCGAACCGGTACACCGTCAAGGTGAACGGTACAGGCACCGCAAGACGCAACACCACATCCGAATTTCGTGCCCGTCATCTGGAGTTCATCGCGAAGAACCCACAAAAGTGGCGTGTCAGCGTCGACGTCCACCGTCTTCGCTTCGCCATTAACAGTAAATTGAACCATGATTTCCCCGTCTCACTGCGCAAAATAGCGCTGCAGGGTGATGTATGGTTTCGGGACGGAGATACAAGCGACATGTGCATCTTATTGCACAATGGCAACGTGATTTTACCTATCGCTTTCCAAAGCGCCATTTGGCCTCGCGAAGCTGCAACTCAAATTACTATTTTAATTTATTAGACTTACCAATATGACTTATTTTTGTATTATATAATAAAATAAGAA
>JBCDCU010000329.1:0-4096 GCA_039181265.1 Pseudomonadota bacterium
CAACGCTCTGAACCGAATATATCACCAGTTGCGCATGAGGAATGGATCCGGATCGCAAGCGGTTCGGCAGGATTAGGGTCACCCACCAGAAGGGCGATCTCATTTTCACCCGTCGCATATTGGAAAACGATCATGCGGGTCTTGATACCACCGCGCACAGGGATTGGCGCTTCGCTCTTTTTGGTAAGGCTGGCGATTTTCGCGGACTCGAAGTGCAGGATGCTCTCCCGGTCGATGACCGGAGCTCCATGCTGTTGGGCCAGGATCTCTGCGTTCGCGATATCGGCGTAAAACAGGATCGCGGGCAGCATCTTCGCATGGGCAAGAAGTTCAAGCGCTGCACTTGCCTCGAACTGTTCCAGGATTGGACGCCGATTAATCTGAGCCGGATGACTTGCCGCGACCCCGGCGAGGGCCTCCGGTGTGTCATTGGCGGTGACCGGCATTGAGATTGGCGCCGACTTTGCAAAGCCGAGCATTTCACCGCGCTCTGGTGTCAATACCAGAAGGGGTGCGCGATTGGGCTGAACCTGGTGGAATTGTGCAAGGCTTTCGTTCGAAAGGCCTTCTACGGCCATACAGAAATGATGCCGCTCTCCGTCTTTGAGCAAGAATGGTTTGCCAAGGCGCAAAGTGGCAATCGCCATTTGAACACCCACCAGACATTCTGCATCGGAAATGGAAGGATAAGCATCAAGCGCCGAACGTGAACTATCGATTACAGACGTCATGACTTCAACTAGCCTCGAACTTTCGAAAATTGGTTTACTGGGACTACACGAAGTTGTCGATTGAAAAAAAGGCGAACCCATTCCCAATTTAGTGTAGCGATTGCGATGTCAATTTTCTTTTTGAACTTGATTTCCACGACTGGGATTCACTGAAAGAGTGTCGAAGTTAAGGCGTCGACAATAGCTGGACGTTAGAGAGACGGTTCTGAATAAACCCTGAATGTGATAGTTCGTCTTCGTTCACCCATCACTTGTGTTGACTGCTTATTTTGCTATGAAATGAAGATGGTGAGGGTAGTTTGGGCGCGGTTTTGGGTGACGGTTTTCAACTTGGCGCGGGTGATCCGCTTGATTGGATCAAGAGCCGCGATGAGGTGGTGATCGGTCAACTCGGCCAATCGCTCGACGGACGTATTGCGACCCATACCGGTCATTCAAAATACATTAATGACGAGAGTGGGCTTGCGCATCTTCATGCGCTCCGAGCTTCTGTCGATGCGGTTTTGGTCGGTGTTGGTACGGTGAACGCCGACGATCCGCTACTGACTGTGCGCCTATGCGGCGGTAAAAGTCCGGTCAGGGTGGTGATCGATCCAAACGGTCGAATTTTCGCGGAATCCCGCCTGTTTTCGGATGATGGTCCACCAATCATTGTCATAACGGCGCCCGAAACCGAATTGCCGCACATCAAGAAGAGCGACGAGAGCAACGGCAAAGTCGAAATTCTCAGAATTGCGCGCAGCGATGGGCGCATGTGTCCGCGAGAAATCCGCAAGCGCCTCGCGGAACTAAACCTGAAACGTCTCCTCATTGAGGGAGGCAGCCGGACATTGTCCGCGTTCATGAATGCGGATTGTCTCGACCGGCTTCACATCATTGCCGCGCCGCTGCTTCTCGGCAGCGGTTATCCGGGCCTGCAATTATCTGCGGTCGGAAAGGTTGATGAAGCAATCAAGCCGAAGGTCACGCTTTATAATCTCGGTCACGATCTTTTGTTCGATTGCGACCTCTCGTGAGATCGATCAGCTTGCGCCGTTCTTGGGGCGCTCTTTGGGTATAGCCAGAAAATCGACATGCCCGACGAAGAGCCGTCCAGCGCCTTCATCTATAAGGGCGAGACGTTCTCCAAGCCAGACGACAAAGTCCGCAGTATGCCGGTGATCGATATCGGAGGCAGCATCCTGCCAGCCGTACAAGAGCGCTTTTTGAAACGCTTTTTGATCTTTATCGGCCTCCCAGTCGGAGCGACCGGAGAAAACTTCAAAGCCCGCCTGCTGGAAAAGCCGAACGGCAGTCTCTGCGGCCTTTGGGCCGAGCGCGTCGCCAAAGCCCTTATCCGTGAGTTGGTGCCGGTTGAAAAGTGATATGACGTTCTGATCTTCCGCAAGCGGCGGCATAACACCGGCCCGGCCGTCATAAGTGAGTGCCGCATAAAACGGCAGGCCTTCGGCAGCGAGCAAATCAACGAGGCCTTTTAGCCATTCTTCCGATACAAGGTCCAGAAAAGCCGACGTCGTGACCAGATCGGGATTGCCTTCAATCGTTCCAGACAATGATTGAGCCATATCGACCCGGCTGACCTTGACAGTTCCTGAAACGGGACGCTTGGCCGCCATCTGGAGCAGATCTTCGTCGTAATCCACCAGTTGCCATGTCACAGGCTTTTCAATAAAGGCATCAAGGGCGCTGACCGTCGAGCCAGTTCCTGCCGCGAGGTCGGTTATGGTGGGTGTATCTTGTTCCGCGAGAAGGTCTTTCACCTTTGTGAGAACATCGCGATTGCGTGCCGCATGATCGATGGGCTCGCGCAGGCTGAGCCAGTCCGCTGAAAAGCCGCTCATGCCACACTCCTGAGTGTCTCAAGGAACAGCGCACCTGCACTCTTCCAGGTCGGAAATGCCGGTTCTGCGGCGAGGGCTGCCTGACGCATCGCCTGCCTCACGTCGTGGTTCTCGATCATGGTGCGCAAATGCTCGCTTAAGGTCCCTGAATCACCAGCCTTGGCAATAAGCCCGCAATCTGGCGGAATCGTGTCAGGAATGGCCCCGCCGTCCGTACCGATGACCGGTAGGCCACGAACAATCGCTTCCGCGTAAACCATACCATAGCCCTCGTATCGCGAGGCAAGCGCAAAGAAGTCGGCCGATGCGTAGAGCTGATCGAGCTCACTTTCTGTCACTGCACCGTGAAATGTCACGCGGCTCTCCAATCCAGCTTGAATCACGCGTTGTTTGAGGGATGCGAGAAGCGCGTCATTTCCGAAGGAAGCACCGGCAATATCGAGTCGAAATCGCAAATCTTTGATGCGCGCAAGGGCGTCGATCATCACGTCGTGACCCTTGCGCTCAGAAATGGAGCCAATCGACAGAATGCGGGCTTCCTCGCCCATCTGCACTTTATTCTTTGGTCCGCGTTCAACTCCCGGAATAACGGTGTGAATATGCTCGGGATCAAATCCGAACATTTCCTGCACTGTCCGGGTGGTCGCCGGGCTCGTTGTGATCACGGCCTTGACGTGGGAGAGGCCGGCGGCTTCGCTTCCTCGAAACGCCTCAATCTGTGCTTTGGAAAGTCCTGCTTCCAGGAAGAGAGGATGATGAATGAGAGCAACAACCGGCATGGTGCTGGCGAGATTTGCCAGTAAGCCGGGCAACACGCCTCCTGCCAAACCGTCAACGACCGCGATATCGGCGGGTTTTGCTGCAGCAATGACGTCATCGATTTTCGAAAGCGCTGCCTTATCAGGAAATGGATAGGTCGATCCTGGCAGTGAGACCAGATCGACGTCTGCACCGATAAGCGCCATTTCCTCGATGATTTGGCGATCGTATCTGTAGCCTCCGCTCGGCGTGTCGATTGCGCCGGGGATGATGAACCGCACCCTCATAATATTGCCATCGAGCGCTTAGAGCGCTGCTTCGTACGTTGCCCGAGCCACGTGGCTCTCCGAAATGGTAATTCTGAGTGAAGAAAGTTCGCCAGAAGCTCTTCCCAGACCACCGTTCCGCGCAATCACCGCAAGCTCATCGAACACGTATTTTGTGAGGAATTCTGTCGTTGTGTTGATTCCTGAGAACTTCTCGACATCGTCAAGGTTCTTGTAATTGATAGGTTCAAGGACCGACTTCAGCGCCTTGTGCGCCGCGCCGATGTCGATAACGACATTATTCTCGTCGAGCGTTTCAGAGAAAAAACAGGCATCGATAATGAAGGTTGCGCCATGCACGGCCTGCGCCGGACCAAAGAATGCGCCCGTGAATGAATGTGCGATCATGATGTGGTCGCGGACTTCAACTGCGTACACGAAGGAACTCCTCATCGGTTTTATGGCGTGGCCGTATCAGTACTTCACTACCTGACACAGG
>JBCDCU010000330.1:0-4080 GCA_039181265.1 Pseudomonadota bacterium
ATCGGTCATCCGTTCTGACTTTGAAGAACCGGGTGATGAAGACGTATACCGCAAGGTCAAAGGCGACTTTGATGAAGCGGGCGTTGATCAGTCCGAGCACCAGATCCGCCGCACGATGAGCGAATTGATGGCTGAGGCTGTTAAACAGATCGAAGCCAGTTAGTCTTGGATCCGAGCGGACGAAAAGAAAAATCCCGCCGGGTGCCGGGATTTTTTTTTACTAGAGTTCGATCGAGAGCTCTTCTCCACCAAGAGTTTCAAGAATCCCGGGACGGTTCGGGATTTCATCCTGGTCGGTGAGCAAATCCGGATCGTCATCGAAATTGTAGCCGCCGGCCGAACAACCGCTTACCGCGACAAGCGCCGCAAGCACGATTGCTATCTTCGGTCCATTCTGGAGCGAAAGAAGTGTCATAGCGAATTGTCCCTAATTGCGCGCGGAACCCCTACTTGTTCCATCCCTAGCCATACACAAAAGGGGTCCCTGAAACAAGGACCCCTCTGTAATCGTCGTTTGGCAAACGCCTTAGAATTTCACACGTGCACCGGCTGCAACGATGTGAGCGCTCTCTGGGTCGCCAACCGCGTTACCTGCAACGCCAGCACCACCTGTTTCGTCAAGCGCGAACGCGGTGTCGAGGTTGAATAAACGGTAACCGATGAAAGCTTCTGTAGAGAGCTTGTCGATTTTCTGTACAAGCTGAACGCCGACAGAGAAACCCTCGATCTGGTTCAGGATAATTGCGGCATCAGCAAGTTCAGCGGCACCTGAGCCAACATTGGTAACGTCGTCGCCTTCCGGTGAACCGTTGATGTTCATGTAGTCAACAGCAAAGGCTGTCTTACCAAGGCTGGTGAGTTTGCCTTGCCAGCCACCTTTAATCCACCATGCGGTGAAGTTGTCGGCGGCATCCGGTGCTGACGCATCATCAAAGAAGTTGTGGTAACCACCAGTCAGGCTCAGACCCGTTGGCTTATGCAGAGCCGACAAAGAGCCGGTAAAACCGCGGGACTGCTGATTGGTTGTCGGATCGATCGCTGCCGTATCAAAGAATGCGAAATACGCAGCAGCACCCTTGACGGAGAAGTCGCCAACATTCTTGTTCGAGTAGGTCAAAGCGGCGTCGTATGACCGCTCGGAAATATAAGAAGCAGACGCTTTAAACCCGCCAAGCAATGATGGTGTCTCGTAACGGATCCGGCTTTCACGGCTCAGACCGTCGATCGGGTCGAATACATCGCCCACATCCGTAATAACCGTTCCCGCTGCGTCTACGATATCGATGCTGTCATCGTCGAACGATGCATCACCAACAGCGAGCGTAGCGCCTGACAGATCCGCTTCAGCGGATTTGTTTGATGCAGTATCGCCCTGGCCGAGGAAGATTGAGCCGAGGAGTTTGTCGACAAAGATCGCTTCGGCCTTACGGATTTCGAAGTTGGCATCCGTAGAAACCTGTTCGCCTAAGTTCACGTCGTCATCAACGTCAAGTTCGTCTCGTGGGTTGACCTCAAGGTCAAATTCGAAAGCCGTCTTGACCGAAAAACGATCGTTTAGCTTACCTGAGCCGAGAATCCGGAAGCGGTTTGATGATGCGTCGTTATCAACAATCTGCACCGCTTGGTCTTCGCCGTTATTCGAATAGCGAACAGCGTTGTTGATCTGGCCGTTAACAACGACCTTGATTTTCTTATTACCGTTGAGAACAACGTTCCCCTTACCCTCGATTGCTTTCTCAAGGGCCTCAATGCGAGCCAGCAGATCGTCGTCAGACAGCGAATCGAGATCCGCCGCGAGAGCACTCTGCGCCCCAGCCAGCATTGCAGAAGAAACGGCCGTTGCCAGCAGAGCCTTCCTGGTTGATTTGAATGTCATTGATTGTCTCCAGACATAACAAAGAATCGATGCGCTGAACCCCAACGCTGGTTCCTATTCGCCATAAAAGGGGGGGTATGTAAACGGGTTAAGACACGGACTCGCTGAGTGTGTTTTTTGGGTACCACATTGTTTTCCGGACGTTTTTTTTGGTTAATCCACGCGTTTTTTGCCAGCGTTTCGTCACGAAACTGTCACAATATGAAGATGTCAAACGTCTCGGTCAGCGTGTGGTGGATAACTTGTGGCTTTCGGGCAACGATGAGCAAATTAGCTTATGGAAATGGGTTATTTTGACTGATGAATTTCCATCGGCCAGAGTGATTGAGCGTGACCCGATTCTTTTCGAATGAGGATTGAGTGTCGCAAAAAAGCAACGATCCATCCGATCGCCATCAACCAAAGGATGAGGGAATCCTCAATCCAGGAATTTTCGAGAGGTGATTTTGACCTATCAATCACTAACTGAGCGGCTTTCACGTTCGGCCCCGCTTCTTGGCATATGGCATCTCTCGGCATCGCCTGCCTTTGTCGAATCCGCTGCTGAAACCGGTGTTGATTTTGTTGTAATGGATGTTCAGCACGGCACTTTCGATTTTGAAAAACTGGCAGAAAGCCTCGCGCGTTCTACGAGTGCAGGCGTGCTTTCGGCCGTCCGGATCGCAGCAAACGATTACGCCTTTGCCGGACGTGCCGTTGATGCCGGAGTGGATATCGTGATTGCCCCGCTCATCGATACACCGGTGGACGCCCGCGCCTTGGTCGATGCCGTGAAGTATCCGCCCGTTGGCGGGCGCAGCTGGGGGCCGGGCGGAGCGATGCGCTACCAAGGTGAAACGGATGGAAACCGGTACCTGCAGGTCGCCAATGAGCGTGTAACAGCGCTTGCGATGATCGAGACCGCGCTGGCTTTTGAGAACCTTGACGCGATCCTTGCCGTTGACGGTCTTGATGGCGTGCTCGTCGGGCCGTCGGACCTCTCGATCGCTCTTTCAAATGGTGCAGAACTCGATCCATTCGGGGCGAGATCAATCGATGCGATAGCGGAGATCGCGAAAGCAGCGGATCAATCAAACAAGATTGCCGCGATTTTCACAAATCGCGAAGCGCACACGAAAACGGCGATTGATCTTGGCTATCAGGTGATTACCGTCGCAACCGATCTAGGATTGTTCGGCGGCGCGGTGGAGCGGTCCCTTAAGAAATGGCGTTAGGCGTCAGAGGGGCCGAGCGTTGACATAAACTGGGCAAAGCTCAAAAGCCCTTCCGGCCACGGGCCTTGACCGCTATCGGCGTTGATATGCCCGCTTTCACCGGCACTCTCAAACCGCGCTCCCCAAGCATAGGAATAGTCTTCCGCCTTTTCATGACTGCAATAGGGATCGTCGCGGCTTGCCACAAGCACGCTCGGAAACGGCAGCGGATCTTCGGGGACTGGAGCAAAAACCGCTATTTCGGGTAGTGTCTCGGGTGCGCGCGCCATATCCGGTGGCGCAACGAAATATCCGCCCATAACCTTTGATGTCACGGATTTTGGTAGGGAGGTCGCAGCGTGGACTGCAGCAATCACACCTAGGGAATGACCAATCAGGATGACCGGGCGCTCAGCCTCAAAAATCTTCTTCTCAATGTTGCCAAGCCAGACGGAGCGGTCTGGATTGTCCCAGTCGGGTTGTTCAATGCGCCGCGCTGTCTTGAGCTTTGCCGACCATCGTTCGTACCAATAGTCTGGTCCACCGCCGCCAAGGCCCGGCAGGATCAATATGTCGGTTTGAGACGTTTTCATTTCAAATGTATCGCTCGGTAGGTCTGGCCGCTCAGGAGAAATAGGCCGGGTAGGGTGTTCGGGCAAGTTGTCCGACCTGTAAGTAGCCAGCTCGCAAGTTCAATTGCAGAGACAAGTGAGAAAAGCGTTCAGTCTTTCGAAGACCGTTTATCTTGAAATCCGGACATGGCATAAGCGATTTATGGCAGAGATTGGTCAATATGGTGGTGGAAATCGGAACGCGCAGCAGAAAGCGTTCGGTAGTTTCGCGCGGACGCACTTGTTTAAAGGAGCGATCGCGCTTGTTTTCCTCACAGTAATCGGGATCGGCGGTATTCTTTGGCAACTGGCTCCGCCCCTTCCGGCCACCGCGACAGGCGGCGCCTACCGTGCGGCGGATAGCGAAGAGCTCGATCCAACGGACCGCGCATCATCTTGG
>JBCDCU010000331.1:0-4072 GCA_039181265.1 Pseudomonadota bacterium
GAAGACGATGATCTTATCAGATGGACACGCTATCAAAAGAAACGGGAGCTGATCGCTGAAGGAAAACCGGTCAAACCGGACTGGCGCGTCATGGAAAAAACGGCGGAAGGTGAGTTAAAAATCGCCCGGAAAGCCGAAAACAGCGACGAGGCGGTGAAAATGTCGGAAGCGGAGTTGCGGCGCAACATGATCGAAGTCCCGCTTGAAGCCGCTTTTATGGGCACCCTCGGCGAAACGATGAAAGGCAAACGTAAAGTTCGTGCTGAAATCAATCTGGCCGAAGCTTATATTGCGCCTGCACAAGGCACTAACACTATGTCAGTGGATTTCCGTCTCATCGACGTGGCCACCAATTCCGAAATTGCGAAACGCCCAATGCACAGGGTTCGGTATAAGCCGCAGGGACAAACGGTCTATTTCGGTTCGCCTATCGCGGCAGTACTCCTCATGAATGTTGCGAGCTACGCGTTAAGTGCCGCGGCAAGTCAGAGTGGAAAAAACAAACGGTTTGCAGAGATGGCCATCTTCTCAGCTGAGAAGACCCGCAAATGGATGGCGCCGACACCTGAGGCGGACATCGCTGACGCAGAACCGCTTTACGACGATCCTTCGGTTGGAGATTGATTTCCGGCAGGTTGACCGACCTGCAACTCGGAGCGGCTCATCTTACATTGGTTACATTGGAGCGCGTTTGAACCGGTTTGGATCGAACGCGCTCCAATCGTAATTATCCGGTGAACCGAGGATCATGTCTGCAAGGATCCGTCCGGTGCGCGGCCCCGCGGTCAGCCCCAAATGCTGATGCCCGAATGCTGCATAGGCGTTCCTGACGGTTTTGAGGGCACCGATTGCAGGCAGGTAATCACTTATTGTCGGGCGCGGGCCCATCCAGCGTTCGATCCGTTCGAATGTCAGCTCCGGGAACGTCTCTCGCACGGTGTCTTCAAGGTGTCTGAAAATCCGTGGGTTTGGCGGTGCATCAAGAGCCGCAATTTCAACAAGACCGGCACAGCGAAGCCGGTCTTCCATCGGTGCGACCCCGAACTTTCCTTTCGTCATCATGACCGCCGTTTTAGGCATCATTGACGGGTTCACGAATTCAAGGTGATAGCCTCGTTCTCCGATGAGCGGGATGTCGATACCGAGCGCCTTCATCAAATCCTTGGACCAGGCTCCCGCGGCAAGGACAACGGTTTCACAGGGGATGTCGTCCTGATCTGTTTTGACCGCACGAACCTTACCGTTTTCTGTCGTAAACCCGGAAACCTCGGCTTTCACGACTTGTCCGCCAAGCGTTTGAAAGTGCTCAGAAAGTGCCTGAACGTATGCGCCCGGTTTCTTGATATGCCCATGGTTGGGATAAATGATCGGGAACCCCTCGACTTGCGCAAAAAACGGGTCTTGTTCCCTCAGGGCCTCGATGTCGATCAACTGATGCGGGAGATCAAGCTCCTCGCGCGTCTTCCAGGCGAAAGCTTCTTTCTCGTAGGCGCGCTTTGAAGCGTAAAGGCCGATCATGTCTTCGTTCACGATGAACCGTTCGGCAGGCGTATCTTTGGCGAGCCTTAAATGTTCGTCCGGTGAATTGGCGATGAGTGGCGCCATGGCATGGGCGGCGGTTCGGGCATCCTTCCGATTGGCACGACGCATCACCCCGACAATCCAGGGCATAGCCTTCAAGAGGTGTTTGGGATCAAGGAAGAGGGGGCTATCACTTCGAACCAGATAACCCGGCAGGTCTCGCCACAACGTCGGGCCATTGGTCGGGATAACGAAAGAAGAGGCAAGAAGACCGGCATTGCCATAGGAGGTGCCTGCCGCAGGGCCTTCGCGATCAATCAGGACGACGTTGGCGCCACCCCGCTTCAGATAAAGGGCAGTCGAGACGCCAACTATTCCTGCACCGATAACGGCGACGGTCACAATCAGTTTGCCCGGTTCAGGAGACCGCCCAGTCCCTGGTTGAGGAGTTCGCGTGGATCCGTCGTATCGGTGTTCTCCAAAATCCGCTCAAGCGGGTTAGCCGGTCGGGTGTTCGAGGGTTCCGCTGTGACGCTAGTTTGCCCCGGCTTGGCGCGCGGTACGGGCAGGCCAGTCGAGCTAACCGGTAGCGCAGTGGTGGCAGGTGCTGGCGCTTCAGGCGTTTGATTGCGATTGCGCGATAACAAGCCTCCGACCGCTCCAATTGCCGCGTTGGTGAGATCGCGGCGGTTTGTTGGAAGCGGGCTTGCGCCATCATTTGAATTATTGCCACCTGCAATCCCGGAAAGCGCATCCAGGGCTGCTCCCGCGGGATTGCCGTTTGTTAGCGATCCGACAATGTCTGCGGCTCCGCCCTCGCCAAGGCGGGAAATCCCTCCGCCGAGTGCTCGTAACTGTCGCAAGCCTGCCTCCGGGTTTTGCAGGATGCCTTGAATATCCGGATAGATTCTTGGCTTCGCCCAAGGCCCGTCGACAATGATTGGCACGCCGAATCCCGCGAGATCACGATTGCCGCCCTGACCTTCGAGACTTGCGACGAGTTTGGGTTCGACACGGTAGGAAAGGGTTTGCGGCGGCAGGTCGACCGTTCCGCCGCCGGTTACTCTGACCAATGGCCCAAGTAAGATGAGATCCTGATTTTCAGCGATACCGTTTCTAATCTGGAAACTCGCGGACAACTCGCTGAAGTCGGTTTTTTCGTTATCGGAAGGGCTCCAGCCGCTCAGGATGTTGCTGGTCAATTGGCGCATCATGCGCGCAATATTGATGCCGCGGAGCGCGCCATCTGAAAAGGCGAAGCGCATGTCACCGTTGAGCGCGGACATCATAGCACGCTGGGACTGGCCGGTTGTTGTGAGATCAGTATCAAAGGCGAGCCTTCCTTCGATCCGCTCGAAAGCGGCACCGTCTCGAAGGAACGGATAGGCATCGACATTCGCCAGATTGATCCGTGTTTGAATGGCCGGGACCGCACCGGTCGCGTTGACGGTCACCGTCGCCGTGCCGCTTCCGCCATAGAGCGCCATCTCGGTAAGGTCTGACTGCATGACGCCATTTCGGACGCTGGTTTTGAGTGCAAGCGGTCCGGTGGTTATGCCGCTTATGACGAGGCTTTGAACCTGAGCATCGAGTGTGAGATCGACCGCACGCGTGAAAGAGAAATCAATCGGCTCGTCGCTCCAGCCAGCATCTGCAGTAGAAGTGCCTCCCGATCCGCTCTCACCAGTAGCGCCAAGATACGGATCGAGATTGAGACGCTCAAACGTCAATGCAGCTTCGACCCGTGGGATAGCATCCGTGGTCATGGCAACCACGCCAGTGCCTTTGATGTCATCGATAGAGAGGTTGAGGGCTTCAAGATCGATGCGATTGGCAGCAAGTTCTATCCGGGAGGAGATGTCGAAGGGGCCATACCCCGGCCCATCCGGTAGCGTCTGCCCGAACCAACTCGCTGCTTGCCTCAGGGATCCGCCGTTTGCAAAGAAACGCCCGCCACTCGGACCTGCCGTTGACATTGGTCCTTCATAGCCAAGCACGATTTTTGATGACGATAGCCGTGCCGTCGTTGCGGCAGTTTCTCCCGCGATCAATTTGTTGACTTCGCTTTGGGCTTCTATACGAACCGTCTCGCCGCGCCATCCGGCCTGGCCTTGCAAGCTTAAAGGATTTTCCAGACCGTCGATTGAAACCGTTAGCGCGAGATCGCTGACACGATCGGCCGCTTCATCTCCAACAACGCCGGAAAGACCGAGATTGTCCAAACGGCCCTGGGCGAGTGCTAATTTTCCGCGCGCATTGATCGTCGCGGCGATCTCGTCCGCGGCTGTCCCGCGAAATCCGAAAACGAGATTGGCTCCGATCAGACCATCGGCGCGCGGTGCGGTGTTGGGTTGTCCTGCGAGCGCCAGCAGGATTGGAACCGACAGCCCATCCGCTCTGATTGTGCCGAAGATGGATGGTATGGCATCGTTCGCGTTGGCCGTGATCGCGGCTGCTGCCTGACCGCCAGCGGTTTGAACCTCGTTTATGCCAATCTCGGCGACCCCGTCTCTTACAACGAGGGCACCTTTCAAGTCGCTGATCGTGTGGC
>JBCDCU010000332.1:0-4013 GCA_039181265.1 Pseudomonadota bacterium
ATCCGATCCGAGAGCGCCGAGCGCCAACGGTCAAAGGCACGCTTCATTTCACGGGCAGCAAACACCGAACGCCCGAGAAGGGCCGAAAGCCAGCTTCCAGCGTAATGATAGCTCGGCGGGCAGTCGAGTTCCGCCCCGGTCTTGCCGACAAAGCCGGTCTTGAACTGGTGAAGCCCCTTGTCGAGGTCGTTGCCGCCAAGATCGTACCATTTGACGTCGTCGTCCGCGCAAAGCCGTTCGGCAACCGCCCAGTGCATGGCGTATCCGGCCTTGAGGCCGAGCGCCGCGTCGCTCGTTGCGCCATAAAGATAGATCGCGCATTCGCCGCTGATATCGATGACACCGGCTGCACAGAGATCACCCTCGTGGCGCGCCATGACAAACGCTGGCTGGAAGGATTCCGGAGCACGCGCAATGAACTCTTCAAGCGTGTGAACTGCGGAACGGTCGGTGAAACCCTTACGCTTCAGCATCTGATCGTAAAGATCGAGGAACGGGGCAAGCCCATCGTGCATGCGGACAAAGGTAATTTCCAGATCGTTCTTTTCCGCTTTTTTGAGATTGTAGCGCCATTTCTGGGCAAGCGATTTGCGAAGCTCGTCCGCGCTTTGATCCACCTTCACGTGATACCGGGTCGGTGCCGGAAGGGGATCACCCTTTGAAAAACCCTGGGCGACGAGACAATCGACGACGGCTTCGGGCATGTCGGCATCGGCGCGCGGCATGATGGTGAGATAAAGCCCGCGTTTTTCGGCGAACTCTTCGCGGATTGCCTGAATGATTGCGGAGAGGTGTTTCGGATCGGCATCGCGGCCCTTTTTGCGCCAGATCGGCCCCCATTTCAAAACCGCAAGTCCGGTCTTGATGACAGGCGCCATGATGATCGTGACGGCAGCCCCGCCGATATCGACGCCATCAAGCGAGACCTTCACATAGGTCGCGCGGTCGGTCCCCCAGCGTGCATCGTTATAGCCTGCGGTCTGTTCGTGGAAGATATCGGCAAAGCCTTCAGAGAACGCATTCCACTCATCGGAACTCAGATAGGAGATCTCCGGCGCGATATCCTTTGAAAGATCGGACGAAAGATCAACGGAGAACGCGACGAGATCCCGCGCGTCATCGGCAAGAGAACCACCCGGGATGGGCGAGCCGGGTGCTAATTGATCAAAATCTTTGGAAACAGTGTCGAGCTTACTCATGATACTTGCTCCTGGTGCCTATTGGCTTTCGGTGATGCGCCAAAGAGCGCCTTCACCCTTCGCTTGATCCCGGAAAATGACGGCATCAGACGGATCATCGTGACGATTGCCGGAAGCGGATCGCGCCACAAAAAGACCATGTGGAGATCGGCATTAAGGCCGGTGAAAAATGCGCGCGCACATCTTTTCGTCATTTCGAGAAGACCGATTTCGCCGCGTGACTGATTGACAATGGCCGCCATCATTTCACCGGTGACCCAGACATAACGCATGCCGGTGCGGCCCTCGATGAAGGTCTGATCGATGGGCTCTTTGAGGGCGAGGGAGGGCAGGATCGTTGAAAGACGAAGGCCCGCTTCCTCAGCAACAATCAGGTTTCCGGCGATACGGGCATTGATTTCCAGAAAGCTGACAGCCCCGGTCAGGTCATTGACCAGAAATTGCGCGCAGCCGACGCCGGTATATGAAAGCTCTCCGACAAGACGCTCCGTGTAATCTTTGAGTGCCGGAAGCGGCTCAATCGTCTTACCCTCGACCGCAAGCCCCGATCCGTCCGGGTTATCGGTCCGAAGGATCACCGCCTGGAGATGGCGGAAGAGTTTGCCGTTGTCGGCTGCAAAATAGACATTGTAGCGGCGGCCTTCGAAACGGCTTTGGAGGATGAGCCCGCCTTCATCATGCGCCCAGACGTCGAAGAGATGCTTGGTGTCTTTGCCGGAATAAAGCGAGAGTGCCTTTTTACCGTCGAGCCTTTGCGTGGAGCGCTCCGGGCGCACAACCAGCGGAAGACCGAGCCTGTCGATCGCTTCCCTTGCAGCCTCTCGGTCGTGGACCATGGCAAAGGGCGCGCAGGGGACTTTGAGTTTGACGCAACGCTCCATCATGGCGGGCTTGTCGAGGCATTGTGCGACAAGATCCGGATCGACCATGGCGATCGGGGGAAGAGCGGAGACGCGGTCGCGGTGTTTCACGAAGACCCGGACATACTCTTCCGCGACCGGAAAGATCACGGTGACCCCGTTTTCTTTAACAAAGGCTTCAAGGGCGGAAAGAAAGCTCTCCTCGCCGTCGTTGAGATGCGGGTGATCGAAGACCAAATCGGTGAAGCGGCTGAATTCGGCCCCGCCGTCACAGCCTTCCAGACCGACGATGATCCGGTGGCCTTCTTTCGAAAGCGTGCGTGCAAGCGCCAGCGTCGGGCGGTAATTGCCGAGAAGAAGGATCGTATGGCGCTTTGCGTAAGCCATATCTCTACCGTCCTCCGGCGTCAGCGCCCTGACCTTTGAGCCGCTTGTTCATGGAGAGAATGAAACGCTTCGCCGCTGGATTTGATGATAGGCGATGTCTGAGATCGAGTTTCAAGCGGTGAAGACCGGCCATGACCCGTCCACGCATGGTGAGCGGGTGGAGGCTATCGACAAGAAGAACCTGCTTGTCGCACCAATCCTGTTTATAGGCTTCTCCGCCGCGCATCAGATCGAGGGTCGTGTGACCGGTGCGGCTTGCAAACTCCAGAATGCGGACAAGGAGAAGCAGGCCGGGCGAGCAATCGGTATGAAGATCCGGGGCATAGGAATTGACGAAGACCGAAATGCGGCCGTTCTCGACAAAGGAGGCGTAGCCAGCAATCATCTTGCCGTCGAGATAAAGCCCGAAGATCCTGAGACCGCGTTTTCCCGAAACGACACCGCTATGGGCATAACAAAGGAGCGTGCGGGTAAGGTGCGCGCGCGAACCGTCGCTTTCCATGAAGGGATTGCGGTTGCCGCGTTCATGGAGCTGTTCGATCTTCCAATCGATGATCTGTATGAGGGCGGCTTCGACTTCTTCCGTCCCCTTGGCAGACCGGAACACAAGGCGGCCGCGTTTTGCGAGCCTGCGCCATTTCTGACGGAGCCTGCTTCTGGTCTTGGAGGACCGCAGCGCCTCATAAAACGGCTTCCAGGGCGTGCCGACTTCCGTGTAATGGGCTTCACCCGAGGCGACCGGTCGCCCAAAGGTTGCAAACGGGTTGGGCTTACCGGCAAGATCGGCGGGTTGATTGGTGAGCTTGATGAGATCGACACCCGGAAGATGGCCCGAGGCAAGCGACAGGATCGCTTCCGCATTGCCGTCCTGCCAGGCGGATAGACCGGCATCGGACAAAAGCGGCATACAATAATCGCTGGACGCATCAGCCATCCAGGAGACGACGCGCCCGGTCATGTGGCGCGTTTCATAAAGCGGCAGGATACCGCAAAGGTTGTTGCCCAAATGGAGAAGAACGATGATGAGGCGGGGGCGGTCATCTTCGTCAAAGGCATCAAGCCAGCATTGAACCCAGTCGAAATCCTGAAACGGCGTTGCCTGCGCGCCCTCCTGGAAGGCCCGCCAGATCGGCGCAATCTCGGCAAAATCGTCTTTGACCGACACATCGAACGCGCCCACGCGACCGAGGGCCGCGGCGGAAAGTGCCGGAGCCACGCGATCGACCATCAAGGCATTGTGCGTGCTCATCGCCGCGTCTTCCAATTGGTGTCGAGTAAACCATCCCCACCTTGCCCATGGCGGGGTTAAAACTGGTTCAAAACTACACGCAAAGGGTGTGGTCGGGGAAGTATAGGGTTAGTTTTCAGTTAACGGGAGTCCCGCTCACCCTGACGCAACAGAAAACAGGCGCGACGACGAACGGGCCGTGCGCACCTGAATTTAAGGGCCATTTTAGGACAAGCCGGCCAGGTATTTTCGGACCGGCTCAAGGGGTTTACGACATCCGGTGCCGGTGATCGGGATGAAGGCTTGAGCCCAGAATATGCTCGCTTGCATTGATCACAT
>JBCDCU010000333.1:0-3985 GCA_039181265.1 Pseudomonadota bacterium
ACGCTCGTGTTCCAGAAATATCCCGCCTGACCGTCGCGTCCCGCCAAGAGAAAATGGAAAACAAGTCATGCCCGGCCTGATGACAGGAAAACGCGGCCTCATCATGGGGGTCGCCAATGACCACTCAATTGCCTGGGGCTGCGCGAAAGCTCTCTCTGACGAGGGGGCCGAACTCGCATTCACCTATCAGGGCGAAGCGTTCGGGCGACGGGTGAAGCCGCTTGCAGAAAGCGTCTGTTCAAACCTCCTGATGTCTTGTGATGTTGAGAATATCGAAACGGTCGATCAGGTTTTCGATACATTGAAGACGGAATGGGGATCACTCGATTTCCTCGTCCACGCGATAGCGTTTTCAGATCGCAATGAGCTCAAGGGCCGATACGCAGATACATCGCGAGACAACTTCACCCGGACGATGCTGATCTCCTGTTTTTCATTCACGGAAGTCGCCAAGCGAGCGGCAGCTTTGATGACAAATGGCGGCGCGATGGTTACCCTGACCTACGGCGGTTCGATGCGCGTCATGCCGAACTATAATGTCATGGGCGTTGCGAAAGCGGCCCTGGAATCATCTGTGCGCTATCTCGCCATGGATTTCGGCGTTGACGGTGTCCGCGTCAATGCGATTTCAGCGGGTCCTGTCAGAACGCTAGCCGGTGCGGGCGTTGCCGATGCACGGCTCATGTTCAATTACCAGAAAGACCATTCCCCCCTTGCGCGCACCGTGGATATCTCAGAAGTGGGCGGTTCGGCAGTCTATTTGCTTTCCGGTCTTTCAAGTGGAGTAACCGGCGAGGTCCATTACGTGGATTCGGGCTATAACACCGTCTCCATGCCACGGCTTGAGGCTTTGAAGGCCAGCGAATAGACCAGGCTTCACGGGAGCCGATCAGTTGATGGCGTCATCTTAGTGTTTTGGACTGTCAACGCGGGAAGCCATAGGGGATATGACCGTATAATAACGACCCTGAGGTGCTAGCGCTTTCTGGTTCCGCAGGCGTTGAAGTTCACGTGCAATCTTAATCGCTTTGATCCGTTCAGGATTGCTACCGAAGTTATGTCCGCCATGGGCCGGTTTATTCCAAGAAACAAAACCCTGACCCGTGCTGCGCTCGTTGGCAGTTGCATCGTCACCAAACGCGACGAGTGATCCTGCTGCAAACAGCGTTACGGTATAAACCACTTTTATGATCGCCTTCGTCATGCCCTCGCCCCTTCATCATAATTGACCCTTAAGCCACTGATATATTGAATAAATTCATCCTAGACTGGATGGCATGAACCCTCTCTGAATGGGGTATTCAGATCGTCTTCTCAGCATTTTTTCTTCAGCAGGATTTCCAATTGGAGCTATCGCTTCACACACCATAAAGCCGCTCAGGGTTTCCCCAAGAGGCCTACACGTTTCTCTTTTAACGATGATGGATCAGGAATCGGGATCAAAAATAAAGCGCGCGCCACTCCGCCGGTCCAACTTGAACTCGTCAGGATAGACCGCGTCGCCGGAACGAAAGAAAAAACTATCTCCGAGCCTGGCTTTGATCCTGATGCTCCCATGAGGCGGAACACGGCGGCTCAGGGGCTCTCCGTCGCTGAACCGTGCGACTGTCACAGGGTAGTTCTCGGGGTTGATGGCAAGGAAAGTGCCAAGACTAGGGTCACCGGAGTTTGCGTCAGCAATTTTCGCCCTGCAGCGTTTTGAAACCGCGGTGCTAACGAAGGCGCGGTTGCCACGAAATACAAATCTCTCGCCGCAATGATGCGCCACTGCGAATTTTCCGAAAAAGCGCCCACGCTGCTCAAACCGGAACGTGTGACCGAGATAGGAATGGATCTTGGCAAAGCCACGTGGTGGCACGACAGCCGTTACCTCGCGCCGTCCATCTTCCGTAAAATAAAACAGGCGGACGGGGCTGTTTGTACGATTTTCCGCTTTGAAAACAGACGTATCATCAGCTTTGGCGAGAGTGCCATACGACGACGCAATAACAAGTGCCGCGAGAAAGCCTTTCGCCAAACTTCTTACCATTGTAACGCCCCTGACTTTGCTCATTTTCGGATGATTATTTTAAGTGTAGGAACCACGTTAAATCCTGGCGGATGAATGCGCACTGAACGATGGCTGCAGATGAAGCGATCAGGCGCATTTCGTTCTCGCGCAATAGCAACCATCGTGTATTAGGACTGACGAAGACCGGCTGATTTGTTCCGATCACCTTCAGCGCGTTCCTTCTGCCGATGCCACAAGGTCGTATCTTGACCAGAGCTTTGCGGCTAAAGTCCGGCCATGCCGATACCAAGTTCCGTTGCGTCAGATTCACAAATTCCGACCAAGGTTGATGTTGCGATCATCGGTGGCGGTATCGCTGGTGTCGTAACCGCACTGGAGCTTGCTGAACGTGGCCAAAAGGTCGCGATCTTCGACAAGGGCATCATTGCCGGGGAACAATCGAGCCGCAATTGGGGCTGGTGCCGCAAAATGGGCCGAGATCCGCGTGAATTGCCGCTGATCAAAATTGCGCTCCAGCTTTGGCGTGAAATGCGCCAGCGCACGGGTGAGGATGTCGGCTTCGTCGAATGCGGCATCGCCTATCTATGCGATACTGACAAGAGCCTCGAAAAGCGTGCAAAATGGCTTGAGACCTATGGACAAGCTCACGGGCTTTCGTCGCGCATGATTGGTCCTGAAGAGGCCGAAGCCCTCGCGCCGGGGAGCACTGTTTCATGGAAAGGCGGCCTAGTTACGCCGGATGACGGGCGAGCCGAGCCGACGCTTGCGGTGCCTGCGATGGCGCGAGCCGCGCAACGGCTCGGAGCCACGATCCACCAGAACTGCGCGGTGCGCGGGCTCGACATCGAGGCTGGGCGGATTGCCGGAATTGTCACGGAAACCGCGCGTGTGAAAGCTGAGCAAACGGTTCTTGCGGGAGGTGTTTGGTCGCGCCGTCTTCTCGACAATCAAGGCTTCTTCCTGCCTCAGCTTGGCGTCGTTAACTCCGTTATGCGAACCAAACCGATGGAAACCGCGATCTCCCATTCGATCGCCGGCGGTCAGTTTGCGATCAGGAAACGGTCGGATGGAGGCTATACTCTCGCCCACTCCATCTACAACACAGCGGATATCCTGCCGGATTCCTTTCGTCTGCTCCGGCACTTCCTGCCCACGCTCAAGGATGAATGGCGGGATTTCCGCTTTCGTATCGGATCGCGTTTCTTCGAAGAAGCCCGCCTGAAACGCCGATGGTCACTTGACGAGGCATCCCCTTTCGAAGCCATACGGTGTCTGGACCCTGCCCCCGTTCCGTCAATCCAAAACGAAGCGATCACGTCCCTTCACCGCACCTTGCCCATGTTCAGAGCAGCCGATATCGCAGAAAGCTGGGCGGGCGTTATTGACGTGGTTCCGGACGTTGTGCCTGTTATCGGTCCGGTTGAAACGTGCCCTGGTCTTTATATTCTGACCGGTCTTTCCGGACACGGATTCGGTCTTGGCCCTGGAGCGGGCAAGCTTATGGCAGAAATTGTTTCCGGAGAGGAACCTTGCGTCGACCCCTCCCCTTTTCGCTATGCGCGTTTTCAATAAAGACCCCGAAGGCTTCTTTGACTAACGGCCGGTTGCGCCTTCTGCGAGCGGTTCGAAGCGCATAATCTTGAACTCGCCAAGAGATCCGTCTTCGCCACCGTTCAAGACCGGAGAACGGTGCAGTTCATTGATCACGACGTAGATCTTGTCATCCGGACCATAGGCGTAACCGTCTGGCCAGGATATCTCATCGCGCTGGAAGAGCACTTCGTAGCTGCCGTCGGGTTTCACAACGCCGATCGCATCACTGGTGATGTCGGTAATGTAGACATTGCCTTCGCCGTCAATTGTGGCTCCATCTGAAATCGGGCGCTCTCCATAGGCTTCGACCCTTGAAGCGAGATCCTCAGGAGTCAGATCCGGGTCGTTCAGGTGAGCTGTCTTGACACGGTAAAGCGTGTC
>JBCDCU010000334.1:0-3950 GCA_039181265.1 Pseudomonadota bacterium
GCGCTAAAAGGTCTGCAGGACGTCATAACAGTGTCCGTCGTCGATCACTTTATGGGATCGAAAGGCTGGGAATTTTCGGATAATCCGGGCGCTATCCCTGATCCACTCTTCAACGCACAAGCCATGTCGGAAATCTACGTGAAGGCCGACCCGACTTATACCGGGCGCGTCACTGTTCCGGTTTTATGGGACAAGAAAACCGGGACGATTGTCTCCAATGAATCCTCCGAGATCATTCGGATGCTCAACACCGCGTTTAACGAATTCGCATCGAGCAAGACCGATTATTACCCCGAAGATTTGCGCGGCAAGATCGATGAAATCAACGAAATCGTTTATCACGGCATCAACAATGGCGTGTACAAATCGGGCTTTGCAACGAAGCCGGAAGCCTACGAAGAGGCCGTTACCACCCTCTTCAAAACGCTTGATCAAGTCGAGGATATTCTGAGCCGGCAGGCATTTCTTGCAGGCGACAGGATCACAGAGGCCGATTGGAGGCTCTTCACGACGCTGGTACGCTTCGATCCGGTCTATGTCGGTCATTTCAAGTGTAATATCAGACGCATCGAAGACTACCCGAACCTGTCAAATTACCTGCGCCAGCTTTATCAGGTGCCGGGCGTCGCCGAGACCGTAAACATGGATCACATCAAGCGTCATTATTACGAGAGCCACGAAACCATCAACCCGACGCGGATCGTGCCGGTTGGTCCGGATATCGATTTCATGCGTCCTCACAATCGCAGCGCTTTGATCGCCGCGTGATTGCACGAAACAGTTGCTCAGGGCATGATCGGTTCGAACTTCGGAGTCCGATCATGCCTTTTTTCGATCTTATAAAACCCGCCGTCGCAACCCTCGTTTTGATCGGCGGATTTGCTGTACCGGGTTTCGCGCAAACACTGCCGACCGATAACCAGAACAGCGAGCAGCCCAACACTCTCACACAACAGCAACAGCAGCTCGAAGAACTTCGGTTTCTCGATGACGCTGTCCAAAAGGCCTATAACGAAGACAAAGCTGTTGAGCGTGAGCGCCTTTTCGCGCTTTTAAAGGATACGCAAAGCGAAGCGGGCGGGCGGTTTGTTGCGGACAAGATCTGGCGCAACTGGCTTGCAAGCGCACCAAGCGCCGAAGTCCGGGAACTTGTTGAAAAGTCAATGGAAAGACGGCGCTGGTACGACTACGATGGAGCTCGCACGCTCCTCAACGAGGCCATCGAAAAAGCGCCGGACTACTCCGAAGGCTGGAACCAGCGCGCTTACATCAATTTCCTCCAGGAAAAATTCGACGAAGCGCTTGAGGACATTGAGAAAGCACTCGAGCTTGAACCAAAACACTTCGGCGCCTTGTCAGGAAAGGCGCGCATTCTGTTTCATCAGGGTCGGCAGGAACTTGCCCGCGAAGCGCTTCTGATCGCTGTTGCTATTCACCCGTGGATGTATGAGCGTTTCCTGCTTGGCCAGATACCGGCGCCCGGTCAGGAGCCCATTGAAAACAAAGCTGGTGAAGAACTCTGACGCCTTACCAGATCGCCGAGCGCTCCGCCGCGTTCAGGACTTCATCCAACCTCCGCCGCGTTGCTGCTGTCGCGTCTTCAGGCAACGCGCTCACATTGAAAAAACCGACTGCGGCTATTTCCCGGTTCGGTACAACGGGTGGAGCCGTCTGTTGCCAGGATGAGCATACGAAAAGCGCCACATGATCGCGCGGTGACGCATTGCGGTTTTGATAAACACCGAAAAGCTCTCCGGGCTCACTCAGCGTGATGTTTCCCTCTTCCTGCAGTTCTTTTTCAAGGGCTTGATGAAGTGTTTCCCCGGCTTCGACACCGCCTCCCGGCAGATACCAGCCCGGCGTATAGGTATGTTTGACCAGGAACACACGCTGATCTTTGTCCATGCAGATAGCCCGCACTCCAAGCGTCATACCCCGTCGCCAGCGCTGAATTGCCAGAAACGTCCTTGCGGATAGTCTTAAGAACGAAGACATTTCAACCGGTGATCCAATAGTGTAGTCAGTGGCCGCAAGAGATCACGCTTCTTCAGCTACCGCAATCCATGTTCACACTTGCCCATCTTTCCGACCCGCATTTGGCGCCGCTTCCACCAGCGCGCCTTATGGAACTCGCTTCGAAACGGATCACCGGCTATCTCAACTATCAGCGAAACCGCGCGCGACATCTGGAAACCAATACACTCGAACATCTCGTCGCCGATCTTAAGGCGCAGACACCGGACCATATTGCCGTGACCGGCGACCTCATTAATATCGGATTGGATCTCGAAATTGAACGCGCAGCCGATTGGCTCGCCGATCTTGGCAAGCCTGATCAGATTTCGCTCGTATGCGGCAATCACGATTCTTATGTTCCCGGTGTCCTTAAGAAAGCACACGCTTCCTGGCAGCCTTATCTCACGGGCGACAGCGAAGCTACATCGCTTTCCATGGTATCGAAGGGTCATGATGGCGTCACGTTTCCCTATGTCAGGAAACGAGGACCACTGGCGATTATCGGCCTTTCAAGTGCGGGCGCGACACCGCCATTCTTTGCAACAGGAACCCTTGGAAGAACGCAACTGAATCGGCTGGGAGCGCTCCTGGACGATCTTGAACCGACCGACCTTTTCCGCGTAGTTCTGATCCATCACCCGCCTCATCCCCGCAGCACGTCATGGTATAAACGGCTGACCGATGGCGCCTCACTGCGGCGGCTGTTGAGGGAGAAGCAGGTCGATCTGATCCTACACGGCCATACCCATAAGCACACCAGGCACGCGATCAATGGCCCGAATGGTCCGATACCTGTCATCGGTGTTGCCAGCGCCTCGAGCGGGCTTTCAGGCCACCGCGATCCGGCATCCTATAATCTGTTTCACTTGCGCCCCAATGGAGATCGTTGGCATTGCGATTGGGAAAAACGGTGCCTGACGGCAGGCGGGTTCAAGAGCGAAGGTCGGGTCAGCTTGAGCTAGAGCCCGAGTTCCGTGTGGAACCAGGCAAGCGCTAGAAGGGCCGCAGCCCCCGAAATGAATCCGAGTGAAAACAGGATAATTCCCTGTCCAATGGACATACCCCGCACGACCCGTGGGCGAAGCACCTTGGTCTCTTCCGGCTCGGTATTGTCATTGCTGACGGGTGCCGTTTGTTCTGGTTCCGTCTCTGGTTTCGGCAGGTCAGTTGTTGAACCGCCAGGTGTGCCGATTGGCAGCTCTATTTCCCGGTTTTGCAGATCAATCCTCTCGGCCACATAGGCAATGACAGCATCTTGAATGCTATCGCGGCTCTTGTCGTCTGCGAGCACAATGCGCCCGTTTCTCGTATCGCGTAGCAATCGAAAGCGGTCATTGTCTTTGGCACATGTAACGAAGGCCGCAGCATCGATCCAAAGCCTTGGGCGCGGGCCGTGACTGAGCTGAAAATCAAAGAAATCAATTGTGTCGGGAATATCGTCGATGACATCGGACAGATCCCGCCGCAAAAGCTCCAAATGGGCATATTGCGCCTTGCGACCATCCTCCCGCGCGGTTGAACGATCGGCTTCCTGTTCACGGATGAGACGCAAAGAGTCTTCGAGGCGGCTTGTCCTGACCGGCGAAACATCCCCGTCATTATCGACTGCTGCAGCGGCGCTGATCGGATCCTTCATATCGCGATCCTTCATTTCCATCTCGTAAAGGGCATCCAATGGATTCCGGTCGGAGTTTATCGAGTCAACCAAATCTATCTCCGCGCGACGGCGCTCAACGCTCTGCGTGCGGATCTATCATTGGCGCTAATCGCGCTCCACGAACTGCCCAATCCCAGCTAAAACCCCCAATGCCCCTGCGCATCGGTGACCAAACATTCGTAGCGCGGATTATAGATTGTTTGCGATCGCCGCACCATCGCATCAGCCGTAAATACTGCCCCGACTTATATACTAAACCGTACCGAAAAACACGCGA
>JBCDCU010000335.1:0-3928 GCA_039181265.1 Pseudomonadota bacterium
CCATCGTGGGCAAGCCATATAATGACGAAAGAGGAACGCTTTACAGTTCTGCCAAATGACCGCGGCACAGTCGAGCGCTTCATTGAAGAACACAGCCGTGCTGTGAGACTGGTAACCTGAACGCGCACCATGAATTATCGTATCACCCGCCTTAACAACGGACTCACGATTGTCACCGACAGTATGCCGCATCTGAAGAGCGCTGCTCTCGGAGTCTGGGTCAATGCCGGCTCACGCGCCGAAAGCGACACTGAACACGGCCTTGCGCATCTTCTGGAGCATATGGCGTTCAAGGGAACTGCCACACGGAGCGCCGGTGACATTGCAGAAGAGATCGAAGCGGTGGGCGGTGAATTGAACGCTGCCACAAGTGCTGAAAGTACAGCTTATTACGCGCGTGTCCTCAGCGACGAAGTTCCGCTCGCGGTCGATCTTCTAGGCGATATCCTCCAGAACGCAACATTTGATCCGGAAGAACTCGTCAAGGAGCAGCACGTCATCCTGCAGGAAATCGGTGCATCTCTCGATGTTCCCGAAGACCTTGTTTTCGACCGCTTCCAGGAGATGGCGTTTCCGAACCAACCGCTTGGACGACCGATCCTGGGCACCCCCGAAAGCGTCACGGGCTTCGGGCGTGGAGAAATCGAGACTTATCTGAAGAAACATTATTGCGCGAGCCAGATGGTGGTCAGCGCTGCCGGTGACGTGGACCATGAGGCATTCTGTAGGCTGGTCAAAGACCGCTTTACCGGGCTGACGGAAGGAGCAGGCGGTCAACAGGCGACTGCAACTTATCACGGCGGCGAGTGGATCGACGACCGGCCGCTGCAGGAAGCTCAAATCCTGATCGGCTTCGAAGGCGTGCCCTATCTCGACGATACATTCTTTACGGTGCAGCTTCTGGCTGCAGTTCTTGGCGGCGGCATGTCCTCCCGCCTCTTCCAGGAGGTCCGCGAAAAACGTGGGCTTTGTTACTCGATTTATTCCTTCCATTGGGCCTATTCGGATACCGGGCTGTTCGGGATCCAGGCAGCAACCGGGGAAGAAGACGTTGCTGAGCTGATGCCGGTAATCCTGGAAGAATTGCGCAGTATCGGCCAAACGCTCGGTGAAAGCGAAGTCAAGCGGGCGAAGGCGCAGATGCGGGCAGGTCTTATGATGAGTCTTGAAAGCCCCGCATCGCGGGCAACGCAACTTGCCCGTCAACTTCTGCTTTTTGGGCGCTGCCTCTCACCGGAAGAGCAATTGGAGCGGGTCAATGAGATTTCGGTTGAGGATGTCAAACAGGCAGCCGCATCCATTTTCAGCCATCCGCAACCAACGCTTGCGGCAATCGGCCCCGTGAACGGGCTCATGAGTGCAAGCGATATTGCCGCGGCACTCAGTCTTTCCCAGGCAGCGGAATAATCCGATGGTCACCTTCTTTTCGCCGTCAGCGCGTGAAAGCCAAGGTATCGAAACCGATCGGACCGTCCTCGAAGCCCCTCAGATGGCTCATTACGAGGACTGGGCCCATCTGCGCGACCAGAGCCGAGACTTTCTCGTACCCTGGGAACCGACATGGCCGAGCGACGACCTGACCCGGAACGCGTTTCGCAGGCGGGTTAAACGCTATCAGCGCGGAGAACACAGCAACGGTCTCGCCTTCATGATTGTGTCCAAACAATCCGGCGCTCTTCTTGGAGGTATTACGGTCTCACGCATGTTGCGCGGGGTCGCTCAATCCTGTGCGATCGGATATTGGATCGGCGAACCCTATGCAAGACAGGGTTTTATGAGCGAGGCCGTGCGCGGCCTTCTGCCGGAAATCTTCGACGAACTTGGCTTTCATCGCGTGGAAGCAGCCTGCCTTCCGAAGAATACCGCATCCATGGGCTTACTTGAAAAAGTCGGCTTCAAACGGGAAGGCTATGCCCGTGAATATTTGAAGATAAACGGAAGCTGGCAGGATCATGTGCTTTATGCCATGCTGGAAAGTGATTATAAGGCCCTGAAAAAGACCGCAAATCCGTGATCGCCTCCCGGCCATGGTGCTATCCGGCCCGGGGACAAGGCTACCGGCGGTGGAAAACGTCTTAAGAGAGCCGGGAAGAGAAGATCCCGCGTTTCGCAAATTTTGTTCGTAGCAAGGGTGAAGAGAAGGACAGATAAAGTGACACCTGGGCGCGCTCACTGTTCGACTTTACCGGATCTTTCACCAAACGCCGGAGTGCAGGGCGCACGGTGCAGCAGGCAGTCCATGACCATTCGCTCAACGATCTGGTTGCGCCGGTTTCCGCTGTTGGCCGCGGTTCTCTTCTTTCTCATCTCCAGCCTTCCGGCGCTTGCCACCACGCCGATTGTGATTCCCGATCAGGATACGGCTTTCGATCTCACCGATATCGTCCAAAAACGCTTCGACCTTGAAGACAGGATAGCCGTTTCAACAGCGCCCGATCAGGACGGGATCGTCCGCCGCATCGAAGTTCGGGCGAAAGAAAATCCAAATGCCTCACACTGGATCATCTTCTCGCTCACCAACCCGTCCGATCAGCAAATTGACCGGTATCTTGTCACACCGCACTTCCGTCTCGCCGACTCACGGCTTTTCTGGCCCGATCTCGGGGCCTCAAGGCTTGCGTCGATCACTCCGAGCGAAGGCTTCGCACCGGTGCGTGTGCCGGATGTTGAAGCCGACGTTTTTCGGATCACCCTTAATCCCGGCGATGTGGTGACCTATGTCGGCGAGTTGCGTACCCGCACCGTGCCGAAGATCTATCTATGGGAACCCAACGCTTACAAGGAAGCCGTAAACAGCTTTACGCTTTACCGCGGTATCGTTATCGGCATTTCCGGGCTTTTGGCAGTGTTCCTGACGATCTTGTTCGTCGTGAAGGGGACTGCAATGTTCCCGGCAACTGCGGTCTTGTCTTGGGCGGTTCTTCTCTATGTTTGTGTCGACTTCGGCTTCTGGAACCGGCTTGTCGATCTGAGGCCCGGTGAAGACCAGTTCTGGCGCGCGGGAACGGAAGTGTTCATCGCAGCTGCTCTGCACATTTTTCTTTTCGCCTATCTCAATCTCAATCGCTGGCATGTCAGCTATTCGACGGTGGCACTCGGCTGGCTGATCGGTCTCGGCGTTCTGCTTGGTGTCGCCTTTATTGATCCGCCAGTGGCAGCCGGAATCGCGCGGTTCTCTATGGCTCTTACGGCCGTCCTTGGAGTCGGTCTGATTGTCTATATGGGCCTGCGAAAATACGATCGCGCCATCATGATCCTGCCAACGTGGCTTTTGCTTCTTGCCTGGATTGTCGGAGCCTGGCTTACCGTGACAGGTTCGATCACCAATGAGATCGTCCAGCCTGCCTTGATCGGCGGCTTAGTCCTTTTTGTCCTCCTCCTCGGCTTCACCGTAATGCAGCATGCTTTCTCCGCAGGTGCGATCGCAGAGAACTATGTGAGCGATACGGAGCGTCAGGCGCTTGCGCTCGTCGGTGCCGGCGACATCGTCTGGGACTGGGATGTCCTGCGTGACAAGGTGAACACCGGCGGGCGCCTCGAAGACATCCTGGGGCTCAAACCATCTTCCATGGAAGGCCCGGTCCGCAATTGGTTGCCTATTCTGCACCCGGCAGATCGTGACCGCTTCAAAAACACGCTCGATGCCATTGTCAAATACAAGCGCGGCAAGATCGCGGAAGACTTCCGGTTGCGCGCTGACGACAGCTATTTCCGTTGTATGCGATTACGTGCCCGCCCAATTGTCGGAGCGGACGGCGAGGTTATCCGCTGTATCGGAACGCTGCTCGATGTGACTGAACGCAAAATGGCCGAAGAGCGCATGCTGCATGATGCCGTGCACGATAATCTGACCGGCCTTGCAAACCGGCCGCTTTTCATTGACCGCATCAACATGGCACTCACCAACGCGCAATTGGATGGTGCGAAG
>JBCDCU010000336.1:0-3895 GCA_039181265.1 Pseudomonadota bacterium
CTTGAGGAAGCCCGAACTGCGGTGACGGCCCTCAACCCTGCTGCCGTTGCGGATTTCAACCATTTTTATCGAACCGGTCAGGGTGAAAGCGCTGCGGGTTCAAATGGCGAAGACAACCAAATTGAGCCGGCAGTCCTCATCCCCGAATGCGAAGGGCCCGGCTGTGCTGCGCCCCGGTTGATTGCCTGGCCCGGGAACGCGGAATTGAGGCCCTTGTGCTCAGCCGATATTCGCATCGGGCTGATCGATACCGGCATCAACATCGAACACAGCACCTTTGAGCGGAAAAATCTGGAAGTGCTCAATCTTTCAGAAACGGATCAAGACCCGTCGGGAAAGAAGCACGGAACAGCTGTCGCAGCCCTTTTCCTCGGGGATCGGGAAAGCCGGAGCCCAGGCCTCCTTCCAAATGCAATGCTTGTTGCCGTCGATGCCTTTCACACCGGAAGCCGCAATGATGAAAGAAGCGATGTCTTCAGTCTCGTTAAAGCGCTCGACCTGATCGCCGCACGGAATGTCTCCGTCATCAATTTGAGCTTGAGCGGGCCTGAAAACACACTTCTGGCCGATATGGTCGAGCGTCTTGCCACGCAAAACATCATCCTGATCGCCGCCGCTGGCAATGGCGGGCCGCGGTCGAAACCGGTTTATCCGGCGGCCTATCCAAACGTGATTGCGGTGACCGCAATCGACAGAAACAAACGGATCTATCGCCGGGCGGCACGCGGCGGGCATATCGATTTTGCGGCACCCGGCGTGCAGGTCTGGACGGCGGCTTCCATTCGCGGTGCCAGGACCAAGACCGGTACATCTTTCGCAACACCCTTCGTGACAGCATCGGTCGCTCTTGTTCAAAAAGGGCTCAATCTTGAAACCCATGACGAGGTCGTTGGTGCGCTCGCAAGCCGTGCCCTTGACCTCGGGGATCCCGGCAAGGACCCGGTTTTCGGTTATGGCCTTGTTCAGGCACGGGAGATTTGCGGCAATGGCTAACCTTGCTCAAAGACTGGCCGTAAGTCGTTTCCTGGTTCCTCTGCTTGTTGCGCTTTTCAGTGAAACGGCGGGCGCTTCACCCCTCAGCGATTCCGAAAAGAAGCAAATCGACCGCGCAATCCATCTCTCAGCGGCCTATCTGTCCGCCCAGATCAAGCCTGATGGCAGCTTTCACTATCGCCGCCATGCCGATCCGGGAATTCCACTCAAAAAGCGCTACAACATGCTGCGCCATGCGGGCACCATTTATGCCTTGGCGGATTATGCGAGCCGTTTTGAAGACGAGCGGCTTTCACGCGAGACCGGACGTGCCGTTGATTATTTACGCACGGTGTCTTTAGCCCCGGTCGGCGGCAGTGTCGATAGGATGGCTGTCTGGTCCGATCCCGCGATTACGGGCAGTCGTAAACCGCTGACCGCCAAGCTTGGAGGCGCCGGTCTGGCGCTTGTCGCGATGATTGCGTGCCGAAAAATCAGGTGCACGGTAATCTCCGATGAAGAGCTACGAAACGTCGGACGCTTCATTCTTTTCATGCAGCGTGACGACGGCAGCTTTTATTCAAAATATACACCCTCTGAAGGCGGCAAACGCGGGGACTGGGTTTCCCTTTATTATCCCGGAGAAGCGGCACTTGGCCTCGTCATGCTTTTTGAGATCACCGGCGAGGAGAGGTGGCTTGAAGGCGGATATCGTGCGCTCCTGCGCCTTTCGGAGGATCGGCGGTTTTCCGCTACTGTTCCGGCAGATCATTGGGCTTTGCTTGCGACGGAAAACATTTGGCCTCACATATCGCCGGATGAACAGGCGCCGCTTGCCTTTCACGCAAGGCAGATCGTCGAGCATATTTTGTCGGAACAAGTGATGAGCGACGACCCGTCTTTCGATGGTGGCTTCACGCCGGAGGGACGCACAACGCCAACGGCCACCCGTCTTGAGGGCCTTCTTGCAGCCCACACGATCTTTGCGGGTGATGAAAGGCTGCGGCGCGAGATCGAAAACGCCGTGATGGTGGGTATGGATTTCTTGATATCGGCCCAGATTACAAAAGGCCGTCTGGTTGGCGGCATACCACGCGGAACGCGGAAAATCGAAAAGCCGCAAAACCGGCGTGAAGAGGCGTTTAACCGGCGTTTGGGTGAGGTGCGGATCGACTATGTACAGCACATGCTGAGCGCGCTCTTGCAGATGAGATCTGCGTTTGGGAGGGCTCAGAAAGGCGGTTCATAGTGGCCAGTTTGAGCATGGAACGCGGTTCATCACTGCGTGACAGAGGATGAATGGGTGCATCCTTCTGTCAGCTCGACATCGACCTCCGACGGAACGAATTCGGGATTCTCCTCCAACTTCATCCCGGCACATCGAGAGCTAATACACTTGCATCCGTAACAAGGGTGACGCGAATGGGCTGTTTGCGGCCGCGGACTTCGATCTCTTCAGTCTTGAAGTGATCGGATTGGATATTGGCTAATCGCGCAATTTCTTCCGATAAGACGAGCTGCACACCGTGGGCTTTGCAGGCTGTTTCCAGGCGACTGGCCGTATTCACGGTATCCCCGATGGCCGTCAGGCTGCTCGCTTCGCCATACCCCATTTGACCGACAATAGCGGGTCCATTGCAAAGGCCGATACCCATGCGCAGGGGAGCCGGGAGGTCATCTGCGAGGTCCTGGTTAAGGCGGTCCAGTTCCTCTGCCATGTTCCTTGCGGCCCGAAGCGCTGCACGGCTTGCGTCTTCAATGCCGCCTTCCAAACCGAAGAGCGCCATGATCCCGTCTCCGATAAACTTGTCGACATGGCCACCAGCCTTGCTGATGGCACCGCCCATGACAGCGAAGTAGCGATTGAGCAGGAAGACCACATCATAGGGCAGCTTCTGTTCCGATATCGCGGTGAAATCGCGTAAATCCGCGAACAAGACCACGATCTCACGTTCCTGGCCGTGAACATATGTCTCCGCGCCTACTACCGGTCGGGCCGTGGTCGTTGGAGACAGCAAAGGCACAACGGTCATATCCCGCATCGGTCTGATCTGGCAGGCAAGGCGAACATTGTCCTGGGCATTGATGCGCTGGAGAACGCCTGCCTCTTCAGCTTTGGCGGACGGCAGGTCCTGGAGACCCTCCTGAACAGTCACCCTGCAGGTTGAGCACCGGCCACGACCGCCGCAAACGGATGCATGGGGAATTCTGTGCTGGATGCTCGCTTCAAGGACACTCGTTCCTTTTGAAACGGTGACCGTGCGCTCCGGATAGGAAATACGAACACGCCCATTACGATGTCCAAGATTGTCCCGAACGAAGCGTCCGACCAAAGCGAGGCAGAGCAAAGCTGCGAGAACCGCCAAAATAGCGTTCTCGATCCTTGCAATGGTTTGCAGTTCTTCAAGATCAATGCGGTTCGAGCGAGCCAACATCCTGTTCAGCCAATCGGGATCAGATGCCAGCCGGGCAATGTCTCGACCGGTCGCCCAGACGCCCGAAAGCGCAGCACATGGCAGCAGGATTGCAACAAAGAAGACAACACCCTGCAGCCTTTTATAGCCGCTTTTCAGTTTGAGCCATTGGTGGACGCCGATGATACCGTGACCCCAGACAAGAACCAGCAGCGCCATTTGCTGATAAATCAGATGCGGCACAAGAACGTAAAAGATCGTGAGTTTCAGCGTATACGTATCGATCTGGCCGAAAAGCTCATAGGCAGCGCGCGTATGGGCAATGTGGGAGGCGAGAAAAAGCGGAATGGAGAGCCCGAGAAGAAGTTGCAGCCAATCGATTGCTTTCAACTGAAAGGTCCGGCGCCTGTAGATTGACCAAAAGGCGAGGGCGATATGGATGACCAACGCGGTATAAAGGACGGCTGAGGCGACCGGACTGCGCCAGAACCAATAAAACCACGCGCCGC
>JBCDCU010000337.1:0-3892 GCA_039181265.1 Pseudomonadota bacterium
AAGCTTATACATCAAAAAAGGAAATCCGTTGCGAAGAATACTTTTGGTACTATGCCTTTTATTTGCCTTTAACACCCATGCTTTTTCAAACACAACGCCTCCGCCCGCCGAAGCACGGGAAACGCCGCTCAGCCTGTGTCAGGCCGTAGCTCAACGTGGCGGTGTCATCAGGGCTGCCGCAACACCTGCAAGCTCCAGCGGCCTTCAACCCTTTGAAGTCTCAATTACCTATGTCGGTCATTCAACCTTCCGGGTTGAAGATGCGACCGGGGTCGTTGCTGCCACCGACTATGCTGGCAATGCGGGACCCGGAAAGGTCCCGGATGTCGTCACTATGAACCATGCCCACTCGACCCATTGGACGCCCAATCCTGATCCCCGCATTCCCTATGTTCTCAAGGGGTGGGGTGAGAATGGTGCGCCAGCCTCGCACCATGTTCAGATTGGCGAGACGATCATTCGCAATGTGACGACCGACATCAACTCAACCTATTCGGGATTTGAAGAAAACGGGAATTCAATCTTCATTTTTGAGATGGGCGGCCTTTGCATTGGGCATCTTGGTCACCTGCATCATCTGTTGACAGACGAACACTACGCCAAAATCGGTCGTCTTGATGTGCTGATGGTTCCGGTTGACGGTGGTTACACCTTGAACCTAGCGGATATGACAAAGATCGTGAAACGCCTCAATGCGAGCGTGATTCTGCCGATGCATTGGTTCGGCGAATATTCGCTTCAACGGTTTCTGACCGGTGTCAAAGAGGGCTTCGCTGTGGAGGTGAAGAAAGATACGTCGATTACCCTTTCGCTCAACACGCTCCCGGCAACGGCAACCGTCATGGTCCTTCAACCGCAGACCTATTTTGGGATTTTCGGGGACTAGAGCACGTTCGTTTTTTCAGTCGCCGGGAAAATCCAGACCCATATTTCGGTAGCGTTCCGGATCGTCGAGCCAGCGCTCACGCACTTTGACGAACAAGAACAAGTGGACGTTTCGCTCCAGCATGTCGGCGAGATCGCGTCTTGCAGACGCTGATATCGCCTTGATTGTTGCGCCGCCCTTGCCGAGCACGATTTTTTTCTGGCTATCGCGGGCGACATAGATCGTTTGCTCGATCCTGACATCTCCGCTTTTCAGGTCTTTCCATGCCTCGGTTTCAACGGTTGAAGCGTAGGGCAGTTCCTGATGAAGGCGCTCATAGAGTTTCTCGCGCGTGATCTCAGCCGCAAGCTGGCGAAGCGGCAGGTCCGACATCTGGTCTTCCGGGTAAAGGAATGGACCTTCAGGCATGGTTTCTGCCAAGAAATCCAGGAGATCCGCGCACCCGCTTCCGGTACTGGCAGAGATCATGAAGGTGCGCTGGAAGTCTGCTTTCTCTGATGCTTTTGCGGCAAGATCGAGGAGTTGTTCCCGGCGGACCAGATCGATCTTGTTGAGCGCGAGCACGGTCGTGCGCTTGCGGTCCTGGAGACCTTCGAAGATCCGATCGAGGTCGTCGCTCAGCCCTTTCTGGGCATCAATCAGAAGAACGACAACATCGGAATCGGACGCACCGTCCCATGCTGTCCAGACCATCGCCCGATCGAGCCTGCGCGCGGGTTTGAAGATGCCAGGCGTGTCGACGAAGACCAGTTGCGATCTTTCGTGCACAACAATACCGCGGATGAGCGCGCGGGTGGTCTGCACCTTGTGGGAGACAATCGAAACCTTGCCGCCAACCAGATGATTCATAAGTGTCGACTTGCCCGCATTCGGTGCACCAATAAGCGCGACGAACCCCGCGCGGCTACCCTGGGTTTCCTCAGACATCGCCGCCTTCTTCATCGTGATCCCAGACGCCCTCGCGCACAAGCATCGTTGAGGCCGCGCGTTGTTGTGCGATGCGTTTTGACCCCCCTTTGCCTGTTGAAGGCGGATAGCCTTCCACGGAGACTTCCATCACGAAGTTCAAGGCGTGATCGGGTCCGCTGCGTGCAACCTCGTTGTAGACGGGTGTCGGGAGCCTTAGGCTGTGTGCCCATTCCTGCAAGGTTGTTTTCGGGTCTCGTAGCGGCTTCGACCAGGACAACATGCGGTCCTTCCAGTTGCGCTCGATGAAGTGGCGGGCAGCGTCCAGACCACCGTCGAGATAGATTGCTGCAATGACGGCCTCACAAGCGTCGCCCAAAATAGCGTCGTTTTCACGCCCGCCTGCCTGCTTTTCTCCCTCTCCGAGCCTCAGATAACTGCCCATCCGGCAGGATCGGGCGACATCCGCACAGGTTTCATTTCTGACGAGACCGGTGAGCCGTCTTGCCAGTTCTCCCTCTTCGGCTGAGGGAAAGGCGCTGTGAAGCATTTCAGCAATGATGACAGCGAGAACCCTGTCGCCAAGAAACTCAAGCCGTTGGTAAGAGCCTTGTGCAGATGAAATGTGTCCACTCAGCGCTGATCGGTGTGTCAGTGCCTCGGTAAGGAGTTCGGTGTTGTGGAAGCGATGCCCCAACACCGCTTCAAACTCAGAATAGCTGCGCTTTTCGCCGGACACTGGCTTTACCGGTCTCCGCGCAATCCGCGAAAGATCCGTGATAGACGAAGATCATTAGGCCATTTCCAAATCTCGACGACCGATGTCCCGGTTTTCAAAGAAAAGAACAGGAATTCCGCACGTCCGACGAAGTTTTCCAACGGAACATAGCCGACCTGACCCAGAACGCGGCTATCCGTCGAGTTGTCGCGATTATCGCCCATCATGAAGTAGTGCCCTTCCGGCACGGTATAAACCTGGGTGTTGTCGGAGAAGCTGTTTTCGATGAGGTCGAGGGTGAGGAAGGTTCGCCCGTTCGGAAGCGTCTCACGATATTGTTTGATGCTGCGGCCGCTGTCCGGATCGACGAAGTCTTCGATCTGTTCGCGCTCGACAGGTGTCCCGTTAATGTGCAGATGCCCGTCGACCATCTGGATTGTGTCGCCCGGCAACCCAACGACCCGCTTGATGTAATCCGTTGCATTGTCGCGTGGCAGCTTGAATACGGCAATGTCGCCACGCTCGGGTTCGGCTGACCAGATCCGGCCATCAATGGGCGCAAGGCCAAACGGGAATGAGTATTGCGAGTATCCGTATGAATATTTCGAAACGAACAGGTAATCACCGATCAGAAGGGATCCGAGCATGGAGCCTGACGGGATACTGAACGGTTGAATGAGAAGGGTTCTGAAAATCAGCGCGAGAATGAGCGCCTGAATGATGATCTTGACCGTTTCGTAAAGTCCGCTTTCTTTTTCGGTCTTTGTTTCTTTTGCCATTGTGCGGTTTTGTCCCGATGTCATTGGATGCCGCCGCTTGTAGCGGGCTTGCAGAATACAGGCAATGGGAAGACGGGCTGTTGTCCGTTATTTGATAATAGGTATCGCTTCAATGATAACGAAGGCCTGGGCGTAGGGATGATCGTCCGTGATCGTCACGTGAATGAGCGCAGAATGCCCATCGGGCGTCATCATCTTAAGCCGTTCCCCGGCTCCACCGCTTAATGCCATGGTCGGCTTGCCGGATGGTGCATTCACCACCCCCATATCTCGCCAGAACACGCCTGCCCGCAGACCTGTCCCGAGCGCTTTGGCGCAGGCTTCCTTGGCGGCAAACCGCTTGGCGTAGGACGCAGCGCGTTCGCGGCGTCGGTCCGACTTCTTTCTTTCGATTTCCGTGAAGACCCGCATCACAAAACGATCGCCGAAGCGGTGAAGTGTTTGCTCAATTCTTCGGATATCGGTCAGATCAGACCCGAGACCAATAATCATACGTTCTATCTGTTCCGGTCGCCCGGCCCTTCCAGTTCCGCCTCAAGACGGTCTTCTTCGGCAAGCTCTTTTTCAATCTGTGCTGCCCAAAGCTCTTTTTGTTTGTCAGCC
>JBCDCU010000338.1:0-3889 GCA_039181265.1 Pseudomonadota bacterium
ATGGACTGCGCACACGGAGACGCACATGTCAGACGACGACGAAATCATCCTGTCTGAATTGTCCGACGAAGACCTCGTCGCGCAGATGATGGACGACCTTTACGATGGTCTTAAAGAAGAGATCGAAGAAGCGACCCATATCCTTCTTGAGCGCGGTTGGGTACCCTATGATATTTTAACCAAGGCCCTCGTCGAAGGCATGCGCATCGTTGGGATCGACTTCCGTGACGGCATTCTGTTCGTGCCCGAGGTGCTTCTCGCCGCAAATGCGATGAAAGCCGGTATGTCGATCCTGCGCCCGCTTCTTGCGGAAACCGGCGCGCCGAAGCTCGGCACCATGGTGATCGGAACCGTCAAAGGTGACATCCATGATATCGGCAAGAACCTGGTTGGTATGATGATGGAGGGCGCTGGTTTCGATGTGCACGATCTCGGCATCAACACCGACGCGGACGAATACCTTACCGCCCTTGAAGAACACAAACCCGACATCCTCGGCATGTCTGCCCTGCTCACTACCACGATGCCCTACATGAAAGTGGTCATCGACGAGATGAAAGAGCGCGGTATCAGAGACGATTATGTCGTTCTGGTCGGTGGCGCGCCTCTCAACGAAGAGTTCGGTCAGGCAATCGGTGCGGACGCTTATTGCCGCGACGCCGCTGTTACGGTTGAGACCGCAAAAGAATATATGGCGCGACGCCATAACCAGATGGGCTCTTACTAACCGGTTCGAAAAGTAAGCCCCAGAATTCGTCGAAGCTCCCGCGCATGCGGGATCTTGGAGGCGGTTATGTCAGAAGGACAACGGCGCCGGGGCGGGCGTCAGGCTCGCATTGAAGCGGTTGCAGCTAAGGGCGCCGACCTTGTCGAGAAAGGCGCGCCGAATTACACACGCCCCTCAAGCGATGCCCGTGTCTGCGTGATTGCCTGCGGCGCGCTTGCCCGCGAAATTCTCGACGTCGTTGAAGCGAATAATCTCTCGCACATATCTCTTACCTGTCTTCCAGCGAAACTTCACAACACGCCTGAATTCATTACGGGCGCCGTGGAGCGCGCCATAACCGACGCGCGGAAAGCCGGCTTTACCGATATCTTCTGCGCCTATGGCGATTGCGGCACCGGTGGCCATCTCGACCGCCTGCTCGAAAGGGAAAAGGTGGCACGCCTGCCGGGCGCTCATTGCTACGCATTCTTTTGGGGCGTTGAAGACTTTATGGCGGACGTCGAAATCGAGATGCGCGCGTTCTTTCTTACCGATTTCCTGGCCCGTCATTTTGACGGTCTGACGTGGAAAACGCTTGGCCTCGATCGGCATCCGGAACTTATCAAAGACTATTTCGGGCACTACGAGAAAGTCATCTATCTCGCTCAGGATCCTTCCGCTCCGATGGTCGACAGAGCCCGGGAGATTGCAGAGCGACTTGGTCTCGCTTTCGAGCAGCGCCTGACCGGATACGGCGATCTCGAAACCAACCTCAAGACTGTTTGAGTTTCCCGGCTTCGTCTACCCTTTGACAATCTGTTCCCTCTGCCCTCTGCCCTATGCACTGGCAGATCCGCAACGCTCCCATTCTCCAGACAACAAACCGTTAGCGCCTTTATGATGTGCCGCGGGCACCGCCTCGGCGTGACTGCTTGACATTCTTATTTGATTTAATATCTAACTATATAGTTCGATATCTAATCAAATGGAGTGAAGTGATGAACAGACGGCAGTCCCTCAAATTGATCGGTGGCGGGATGATCCTTGCCGCAACAGCGCTCGGCGGCGCATGGGCAACAACGCGAAACCCGGAGCGGGCTCTGAAACCCTGGGAAGATGCCGGACGAGCACATGATCCCCGTCGTTTCGCCTTGTCCTACGCCATTCTTGCTCCAAACCCTCACAACAGGCAGCCCTGGCTGGTGGACTTCACCGGCGATGACACGATTACCCTTTTTGCAGATCCGGATCGCATGCTGCCGATGACCGATCCTTATCAACGGCAAATCACGATCGGTCTTGGCTGCTTTCTAGAGCTTCTTAGAATGGCAGCCGCTGAAGCAGGTTACCGGTGCGAAACCGTCGCCTTTCCAGAAGGCGAAGATCCGAAGACGATCGACGGCAAACCGGTTGCCCGCATTAAACTGATTGCAGATGCGTCCGTCAGGAAGGATCCCCTCTTCTCCGAAGTCCTGACCAGGCGTTCAAACAAGGACCCCTTTGATACCAGCCGAATTGTTCCATCTGAAGCCTTGGATGACATTGCTAAGGTTACCGGGGATGGCGTCGTATCCGGGGTTACGAACGACCCTCAAAAAGTGAACACTCTGCGGCGCCTTACTCATGACGCGCTTGTTGTGGAAGTTGAGACACCGCACACTTTCAAAGAAAGCGTGGATCTCTTCAGAATTGGACGCAAGGAAATCGAAGCTAATCCTGACGGCATTGACTTCTCAGGGCCCATGTTTGAAGGACTTGCAATGGCTGGATTGTTCACCCGAGAAAGTGCGCTTGACCCAACGTCGACTGGCTATGCCCAAGGAAAGGCCGCTGTGCTTGAAAACGCCGATACCGCGATGGCCCATGGTTGGATCGTGACACGGGACAACAGCCGCGTTGATCAGTTGAATGCGGGCCGTGATTGGCTGCGGATGAACCTTGTCGCAAGCAGACTTGGTCTCGGCACCCAGCCGCTCAGCCAGGCGCTCCAGGAATTTCCGGAAATGGCAGGGCTCTATAAAAAAGTTCATGAGATGCTGGCGCCCGAAGGCGGCACAGTTCAAATGCTTGCCCGTTTCGGTTATGGAAAAGTAATCCCGCCAAGCCCTCGCTGGCCTTATGAAACGCGACTTTTGAAAACATGAAAAAAGCGGATCCTTCCGGCCCGCCTGGTTCGATGTTTGAGCTCTTCAATGAGATCGGTATCATCCACCAGTTATCGACGACCGCATTCAACCGCACGCTGCCGGACGGCCTGCATGTTTCTCATTTCTCGGTTGTGAATCACCTTGTGCGTCTCGGCGACGGCAAGACACCGCTGGAACTCGCCCGCGCCTTTCAGGTCACCAAAGCCAATATGACAAACACGGTCGCGCGTCTTGAGGAGCGCGGCCTTGTTGCGACATCGCCCAATCCCGTCGACGGACGCAGCAAGCTTGTGCATCTTACCGGTGAAGGCCGCGCGTTTCGCGAACGGGCGATTGGGGCGCTGCAACCCATGATCGAGCGTATTGAAACCCTCATTGAAAGAGACCTTGTCCTGAGCGCGATCCCGGCCCTTCGGCATCTGCGCGAAGCACTCGATTCGGACCGCGACGAGCACTAGAGACTCAGGACTTTCCGGCCTTTTCACGGCGATCTCACAGCAAATTAACCGAAGAAGCCGGGGAAAGGACGTTTGCGACGCCTGATTCCGACATCGCCGCGTCGTCGTTGGCGAAGTAATACCCCATATATAGATCATAAAGGACCACAGGAGTGAGACGCTGCCATGCCGAGATCGAAAGCTTCTGAGCTGACCGTTGTTTACTGGCGCGACATCCCTGCGCAAGTGATCGCGCGTCAGGGACGGACCATGGCAAAACGTGAACTCGAAAACCGGTTCATTACCGCGATAGACGCCTGCGCCATGCGCACAGGACTTGCGGAAACGGACGATTATCTTGACCAATGGCGCAAGGGAGACCCGCAACCTTGCGGCGATGACCTTGAAGCGGCGGCTGATGCCGCTGCGCGGGACCTGGAAGAGAACTACACCAAGGAACGCGTGAAAGCGCTGGTCGATGCCGGAGGATTTGAGCAATGATCAAAGTGGGACAAGTGGATAAGCCGATGAGCGCAGCCAACGCCCATATCCCCGCCTCCATCGAGGTTTCTCCGAAACTGATCCTCGAAAAGGACGAG
>JBCDCU010000339.1:0-3885 GCA_039181265.1 Pseudomonadota bacterium
CAAGAAGGGATTTGATACAGCTCGCTCTCGTATTGAAAACGCGCCGTTGGACGAATGTGTCGAGTTTCATTCTTCGTCGCAAGACCATAACAAGCCTGTATTCTGTTGCGCTACACGCGACTGCTATGATAGATTTTCAATATGGAGATCAGGAACATTCGCCATAAAGGCTTGCGGGCGCTGGTCGAAAAGAACAATCCAAAGGGGTTGCAGGCTGATTATGTTGCGGAGATCACCGACATCATGGGATTCCTGATCGACATGGAGGATATCAGCGAGGTGTTCGATCTCAGGAAGTACAAACCGCATCAGCTCGTGGGAACCCGTTCAGGTACCTACAGTCTCCGTGTCAGCGCAAATTGGCGGATTACCTTCAAACATGATGCGGCTGAGAATGAACTTTTCGATGTCGATTACGAAGATTACCATTAGGACGAAGGACATCAGGCAATGGCCATCAAAGTCGGAATGAAACCTCCGCATCCGGGCGGGTTTATCAAACGCTCCGTGCTGCCGGATGATCTGACGGTAACCGATGCCGCGAAAGCACTTGGCGTCGGGCGGCCTGCCCTTTCCAATCCTTTGAATGAAAGAGCCTCTCTTTCACCGGAAATGGCCCTGCGCGTTGAAAAGGCATTCGGCGTAAAAATGGAAACGCTTTTGCGGATTCAGACCCGTTATGACGCCTACGCCATGCGCCAGCGTGAATCTGAGATTGACGTTCAAAAATTTGACGCCGCCTGAACCGCTCCTCACAGCCCTTCGAGATAGGCAATCACCGCCGCCTTATCCTCCACGTCGCCGTATTTGGCGTTGATGTCGAAGAGGTTGGCTTCATGCGGCGCTTTGTGGCGGTCGCCGACGCATTCGCGCGGGACAATCACCCTCACGCCATTCTGGATGCCGTCGATCGCGCTTGCCCGGATACAGCCGCTTGTCGAACAGCCCGCCATGATCAGCGTATCGATGGAAAGCGCCGCGATGGCTGCCGCCAGAGACGGTCCGAAAAAGGCGCTCGCATAGTTTTTCACGATGACGAGCTCATCTTCCAAAGGCACTACCTTCGGGTCGAATTCCCCTAAGGGTTCCCCGTCAACGAGCTTGCGCAAAGCGGGCACTTTCTTCACAAAAAGCCCGCCATCGATCCCGGAATTATGAAACGCCACCCGCGTATGAATGATCGGGATCTCCGCCTTCCTGGCAGCCTCCAGAAGCGCGACGCTCTCCTCGACAGCATCAACCACGCCAGCGGCATAAAACGGCGACGCCTCATCGGTATAGGCGCGCATGAAGTCAATCATGATCAAGGCCGGGCTCTCACCGAAGCCGATCTTCGTATCAAACACCCCGCCGTAATTCTCGTCGAGCGAAACCATTTCTACGTCCCGTAGCGTTTTTCAAATTCCCAGACATCGGCAAAACCGATCATCCGGCTGAACTTGTCGAAATCATCCATCTGATTGCGCAGGCTCTCCGAGCCGCCTTCCGCCCGCAAGGTCCGATAGGCATTGCCAAGGGCAGCACCAACCGTCAGGAAGCCGGTCGCGGGGAAGATCGAGAGCGCGAAGCCCATCTCTTTCAGCTTCTCCTGGTCAAAAACCGGCGTGAAGCCGCCCTCCACCATATTGGCAACCAAAGGACAATCGAGCGTCTCGATGATGAGCCGCATTTCCTCTTCACTCTCAGGCGATTCAACGAAGACCACATCGGCGCCCGCATCGCGGAACGCTTTGCCGCGCTCCAAAGCGGCCTCAAGGCCATGCGCCGTGCGCGCATCGGTCCGCGCGATGATCAGGAAATTCGGATCGGTCCGTGTATCCAAGGCAACGCGGATCTTCAAAAGCATATCGTCGAGATCGATCACGTCGCGGCCGAGCGTATGCCCGCACTTTTTCGGAAACTTCTGATCTTCAAGCTGGATTGCCGCAGCGCCCGCCGCCTCATAGCCTGCCACCGTGTGGCGCACATTGAGCGCACCGCCATAGCCGGTGTCGCCATCGGCAATCAGCGGCGTCTCACAACCATTGGCGATCCGTTGAACGCAATTCACCATGTCGGCATAGCTTGCAAGACCGGCATCGGGCAGGCCCAGATAGGAGGCCGAAATGCCATATCCCGTCATATAGAGCGCATCGAAACCTTCCTGATCGGCGATCTTTGCCGAAATCATATCGAAAACGCCGGGGGCCATAATCGCTTCCCGTGCCATGAGCCGCTCTTTCAACTGCCGTCTCTGTTGGGCTCGATCAGTCATGGAATTCCTTTCCGCATCGGGCGAAGGGTTAGAGTCTGTCGTGGTCGTTGATCAGGAGGCGCTCGCCCGTGCCGTTCCGATCATCGTGTCCCGTGTGACGAGACCTGCGAGGTCGTCCTCGCTCATTGTGTCCGTGCCGTCGGGCCGCTCGGGGATCACGAGAAATCTCAGATCTGCCGTACTGTCGAGGACCCGGATTTCGGTGTCGTTCGAAAGCTCAAGCCCGAATTCTGATAAGACGCTGCGCGGTTCTGAGACAACGCGCGAGCGATAGGCCGTGCTCTTGTACCAGGCAGGCGGCACGCCCAAAATCATTCGCGGATAACAGGAGCACAAAGTGCAGACGACCACGTGATGGACGTCGGCAGTGTTCTCGACCACACGCAGTTCCGCCACATGGCCGATCTCGATATCGAGTTCGCGCAAGGTCGCGCGCGGGTCAGCTTTGAGCTTTTCCTTGAAGGCTGGATCGGCCCAGGCTTTTGCAACGATCTTCGCACCAAAAACCGGATTTCTAGAATCCGTTGCATCGATCTGCTGGTTGACGTCGAGCGCCGTAATCATCCCCTTTTCAATCAGGAGTTCGCGCAAGGCCTGTTCCAGCACTTCATATTCCGTCACCGGACGGTCCGGATCGGTGATCGGCGCATGGTCATGATCGTGCCCATGACTGTGATCGTGTGAATGAGGATCGGCCATATCAGGCACCTCCCTTGATATCGGATTCGCTGGCTTTCTGCAGCCAGGGCTCAAAAAGATCGGCCTCGAGCCGGTCGCGGGCGCTGCCGTCATAGCCGTGCCACATCTCGTCCTGTTTGAAGCGCACGCGATAAAGATAGGCCGCCGGAAGGCCGGGCTTGTGATAGGCAAGCTTTTCCGGATCGCGGAACGGGCCTTCAATCGCGATCACTTCGCCTTCCTTGCCGCGCAGATAAAAGGGGGTCCGGCAATGGCCGAGGCTCCTCCGGTCATCCACCCTCACCCGTTCGCCGACGCTGAAAAGCGGCCCGTCGGTTGCGATGTCCTTTTCAAACGGCGTGCTCATGGAACCGGCTTCCTGCTGACAATCTGGCCCTCCGCCTCGAGCCGGTCGCAAACGGACGCGATCTTTGCGTCGAGTTCCGCCTCAGTCACAATCTCTTGCTCAAGGAGAAGATTGCGGATCGCCCGGATCCAGCGGTCATAATAGGGCGTGCCGTCATATTCCTGCTCGGCGTAGTCTTCCACGGTGCGGCGCAGGGCATCGACGCGGAAGGCGGAATTCTTCGGCCCCGCAAGAAGCATCAGCAAGGCATCGACCCGCTTTTCATAAAGCGACAGATCGTGCTCTTCCCGGTCGACCGGCCCGAAATCAAGCCCGCCCACATCGTGGACGGCATTTCCGGGCGTGCCCTTTCTGATATTCGTAATGCGCTCCGGCATCAGACCTCCTCCTTGTCAAAGATCAGGATCGCATCGGCAGCCACCGTCAGGTGGACCGGATCCCCGATCGCAAACGGATCGCCATTCATTCCAATCCCTGCCCTCCTCTGGACAAGGATCGGCGGCAAACCCGTCACGCCAACATAAATCTCCTCATGCGGCCCTTTATAGACCACTTCCTCGACCGTGCCGCAGAGCCGGTCTGCCGC
>JBCDCU010000340.1:0-3872 GCA_039181265.1 Pseudomonadota bacterium
CTCTTCGTGATCGAGCATGCCCCTGTCCTCCAATGCAAATAAGGCCATTGCCTTATGAATTTGCCCTCGGCGCAAACTGTGGTGCGGAAGGGCCGATAATGCAACACTTAGCCCCGTAAGGGTTTAATGATTGTTCAGTGTGAGCCGATTTATCGGTGTGAAATGCTGGGCGATACCGGATGGAGGGAACGATTGTGTCTCAAGATGAGGTTATGGCGCTCGATCTAGCGCCGGATGGGCCACTCAGTGATGAAACGCAAGCCTATTTCGAGGTTTGCGAAGAAAAGCTCGGCCTTATTCCCAATGTGCTGAGGGCCTATTCGTTCGATGAAGCTAAGCTTAGAAGCTTCACCGACTTGTACAACGACCTGATGCTGGCGCCATCCGGACTTTCCAAGCTCGAACGGGAAATGATTGCGGTCGCTGTCTCCTCGGTTAACCGCTGCTATTATTGCCTGACCGCTCACGGCGCGAGTGTGCGGAGCCTCTCAGGAAATCCGGAACTCGGTGAAATGATGGTGATGAATTACCGGGTCGCCGATCTCAGTCACCGCGAACGGGCCATGCTCGATTTCGCCGTCAAGCTCACAGAGAGCCCGGGACTTATCGAGGAAACGGATCGTCAATCGTTGCGCGATGTTGGTCTCTCGGAACGCGACATCTGGGATGTTGCTGCAGTCGCCAGTTTCTTCAACATGTCAAATCGGATGGCGAGCGCCGTCGATATGCGACCCAATCCTGAATATCACGCCCAGGACAGGGGATCAGATAACAGCTAGCTGCGATCCTCGATATGCCGGTCCCGTACCCGTCTGATGGCAAGCCATACGGCGAGAATAACGACCGGAATCGAGAGCGCTACCAACTCTTCGACGCCCAAAAGCGCTGCTCCAGGAATGCCACGATAAAGGTAATAAAGAAGGCTTACGGCGTAATAGGAGATTGCGACGACAGACAAGCCTTCGACCGTTTGTTGCAAGCGGAACTGCAATTCTGAGCGCTCGTTAAGCGCCTTCAGAAGGGTCTGGTTTTGGCTCTGCAGATCGATATCGAGCTGGGTTCGCAACAGATCGGAGGCTCGGCTGATCTTTTCTGATAGCGCGTTTTGGCGTCGCTCCATGGCGTCGCAGGTTTGGATGGCAGGCGCGATACGTCGCTCCAGAAACGTCTTGAACGTGACATAGCCAAGATGCTGGCTTTCCTCCAAAGCTTCGAGACGTTGTTGAACGATCCCGACATAGGCGCGGCTTGCTGCAAATCTGTACTGGCTGGCAATTGCCAGGGCTTCGAGGTCGATTGCGATTTGATAAAGCCGGTCAAGGACTTCCTGGTTTTCTTCGGTTGTCTTGTGACTGGCGAGGTCGGAAAAGATACCCGATAGTTCGCGTTCCAGAGCCGAGATTTTTGGAGCAATCCTCTGCGCTTCGGGCAGACCTAAGAGCGCGACAGCACGGTAGGTTTCGATTTCTGCAAGCCAGCGCGTGAGAGCGCCGCAATTGATCGCACGCATACCCATATCCACGACAAGGAATTGGGTCAGTCCGAATTCGTTTTGCCGGAAGTCGGTTGCAATGATCGCTTGACCCGACGCGGCTTTTGAGACGCATAATGATCCTGGGTCGAAATTATGAAGATCGAGCATGTTCGGCTCGTCTTCTTCGCTTTTGAGCTGATCACTTGCCCGGCCAAAGGGACGCACAGTTATTCGTAGGGCATTAATAAGTTCGCCAAGGACCGGGGGAGGGCCGCCGAATACCGTGAAAGGATCGGATTCGGGAACGTGTTGTGGATCTCCCATCCAGGAGATCGAAGAGAATTCTGAATGAGCTTCAAAGGTCAGGAGCGCGCTGCCGTCTTTCCACTGAAAGAGACGGTCGCTCTCATCGGGGACCTCAAAATCCCGCGCTTTACACCAGTCTCTTAAGACCGCGCGATGATCGATTTCTGGATTGCGCCAGAACACATATCTTAAGATGACAGCAGGCGCGCGGACCGGTTCGAACGGTCTTGCGTGAATTTCATCGAGTACTTTGCTTCTGAGTGGATGAAGCGGAAGATGCGTCTGGTTGCGCATGAATGAAAGTGCCCCTGTTCTTGCGCCTCCCGCATTTTAAGATAAGGCATGCACCTCGAATGCAAAGACGGGCAATGTGTTCATCCGCTTATGGCACATGTGTGCAGTGCAGCGCCAGAACGTGGCTTTACCATGTTCGCCGCGGGCCGGTATCGATATGATAGTGGCTGAAATAGGCTTTGTAGCCGCCCACTGCACTGTATGATTTCAAGTGCTTAATGACTTTCTTCGGCTTTGCAGCGACGTGGAAGTCAACCGCCTCGCAGCTCAGATGAAAGGAATTCTCAGCGCCACCCTTGCGGCGGTTTTCTTCTGTGCCGCGCTTCGTTGAAACAACCGTTACACGGCCGAATTTCCGTGATGTGTGATTGAGAACGCGCTTCAGATCACCCGGCACACAGGATTTCGTATCCTTGTAGACAACGTCTTTCGGTGGCGCGAGGAAGAGGTTGACGACGGGAACGGTCGCACAGCCCGAAAGGGTGACGGCCATTGTGCCCAGGAAAAACGCTTTAACGACATACTCTTTTAACATGGAGCCCGCTGCAGGATGTATGACACCTGCAGCGAGGATTCCCTGCAATCGTTAAAATTTTCGCCAAATCATTAAGGATTTGGCAGGAGTCTGCCTCACTGGTTAATGACCGGTAAAGCCACTGATCATGTCGCTTGCCGGAACGCCCGGAAGAACTCTTCGCTGCCGCATTCCTTTTTACGAAGGTCAATGACGCGCTTGATCCTGGCAATGGACTGGGCAACGGTTTTGTCTCCGAGAACCCGGCGGTTTGCGCGAATTTCCCGTTCGGAAACGAAGTTTGCTGTCGGAACGTCGCTTGCCACTGGTGCGAGCATCAATGCTCCACGCGGATAGCCAACAAGATTCATCAACTCGAGCCGTTCGCTCGTGAGGTTCTTGATGTTCTTCCTCACGGCATAGTCCCTGACGATTGCAAGCTTGGTCATCTGAATCATCGGGCCGATGTCGAGATCTAAGTTGAGGGCGTGGACCGCACGACCCAGTTTCGTCTTGCCGAGTGCCCGGAATTCGCGCCAGTTGTTCTTACGCACATCCATCCGCGAAATGGCCTTGTCCATGTCTTTGACCATGCGCTCCAGGAGTTTTGCTTTTTGCCGAAGTTCACGCTCACGCTTGCCGCCTTCACGGTCAGCAAGGGCGCGAAGGCGCGTGGAATACCGCTCGTCTTTCGGTCCGCGGAAATTCCCGGCAAGGGTGCTCGATGTATTGGCGTTCAAGAGCTGGAAATACCCAATAGCCGTGGAGAGCGGCCTGCCAACGCGTTTTGTCATCTTGCATTTGTTGTTGCGGGTGATCGCTTCGCCTGAGACGAGGTCAAACGGGCCTTTTCCGCCGGTTTCAAGCGCGTAGACGCCGACGATTTGCTCGGAAGAGAGGCCGTAACGCTGGGCCTCGCGTGCGAAGGCAAGCTTGAAGTCTTTTTCCGATCCACCACGCGGCGTGAAATCGTAGAGGTCTTTGACCGCTTTCCTCAACTGATTGGCATTCGGCAGCGTGCTCTTGCGCCGAGGCTTCTTCGTCAGCTTGAAGTCGGGATGGCGCGGTTTTTTCGGGCCCTCATATTTTGGCGGTTGCGAAAGAACGAAGTGTTTCTTTTTGATCGTCTTTCCTTCGCGGCGCAGTTTGCGGCGAAGGTCTCGCTTTCGCTTGATCTCGGCCCAGTAGCGTTCGTTCTTCTTCTTGTAGGCGCCATAAGCCGAATTGTAGGCAGCAAGTTTTCGCTCATATTCTGCGAGTTGTGCCTGTGTTGCAGCTTCCGCC
>JBCDCU010000341.1:0-3855 GCA_039181265.1 Pseudomonadota bacterium
CCTCGGCGTAACAGGGCGGTTAGGCAGGAACTGCCGCAAAATTAAGATCTTGTTAACCAGAAACGGGCAGAAATTGCCTATCGGCGTTAACATCCTGCCTGATTCACGTTCGTTCCTTGTTTCGATTATCGGCGAGAAATCAACGCATCCGGTAGCGAAATGCAAGGGAGCATCCATTGGACTTTATGAATCTGAAGGTCTTTGGCGCCTTAAAGACCAAGATGCAATGGCATCAGGTCCGTCAGGGGATCCTTGCGCAGAATATCGCGAACGCCGCCACACCCGGCTATGTGGGGCGCGATATGGCTGCCTTGAAGCCTGGCGATTTGCAACCGGTCGCGCCGGCTGGCGGTAGCGACTTTGGGACTGTCTTGACGAACGTCCGACACATTCAGGGCAACATCCAGCCTGTTTCCTCGTTCAGTGGCGCGCGGGCCTCGACTTCGTTTGAAATTACACCGGAAGAAAATTCCGTCGTTCTTGAGGAACAGATGATGAAGCTCGCCGGAAACCAGATGGATTACCAGGCGGCAACATCGCTCTACACGTCCAATCTCGGATTGCTGAGAACTGCGATCGGCGCGAACCGATAAGGAGCTAATAGATGGACTTCATGAAATCCCTTTTTGTCGCCGCATCCGGTCTTCAGGCGCAATCTGGCCGGATGCGCATCATTGCCGAGAACATCGCCAATGCGGAATCCACGGCCCGCACGCCCGAGCAGGATCCTTACCGCAGGCGCATTCCGACATTCGAAGCGGAATTCGATCGAAGGATGCAGGCGAACACCGTTCAACTCGGCAAGGTCGAGACTGACAGATCAGACTTCACCTTGCGGTTTAATCCAGGGCATCCGGCAGCAAACGCTGATGGTTTCGTCAAAATGCCGAACGTCGACCGGCTGGTTGAAGCCGTGGATATGCGGGAAGCTCAGCGCAGCTACGAGGCCAATCTCAACGTCATAACAGCAACTCGAACCATGCTTGCAAGAACGCTCGATATCCTTCGTGCGTGACGCGTGGCTTTAAGACTGATCCAGGAAATCTGACCAAAAGGACCTTTCCCAATGACCGTGCCAACATCTGCCGCCGCCTCAGCCTATCAAGCGACTGCCCAATTGGCCGACCAACTTGGTCAGGGCACCAAACCTCCCACAGGTACGATTGCGGAGGCTGGGGATAGTTTCCAGTCGCTGCTCGCTGATGCCGTGACGTCCGTCGCCGAATCTGGCCGTAATGTGGAAGCACAGACAATGGCCGCAAGCGTCGGGCAGGCAGATATGATCGATGTTGTGACCGCCGTGGCCGAAACCGAAGTTGCGCTCCAGTCCATGGTTTCGCTCAGGGACCGCGTGATCGCGTCCTATGAGGAAATCATGCGCATGCCGATCTAGGCGAGCGTTTCTTTGGCGTGCTTTTCGTTCCGTGAAGTGGAACGGTTTGAGGAGCGATAGCCGATAAGGATGCCGGATCATGGAAGGTCAGGAAGTTCTCGACGTTGCCCGTGACGCGATCTGGACACTTCTTTACGTTGGGCTGCCGGTAATGATGACGGGGCTGGTTGTTGGTCTTGTTGTTGCGCTCTTACAGGCACTCACCCAGGTTCAGGAGCTTACCCTCGTCTTCATCCCAAAAATCATTGCCATGTTCCTTGCTGGCATGCTGACGCTCCCGTTCATGGGAGCCGTCATGGGTAGCTTCACCGAGCGGCTTGTCGATCACATCCTCAACAAGTAGAGCGGGCTCGTCGTGACGATTGAGCTTCTTCCCGAACTCGCGTTCATCTTCATGATGGTGTTTGCGCGCATCGGTGTGATCGCCATGCTCATGCCAGCCGTTGGGGCTGAATCCGTACCTGTCAGGGTCAGGCTGACTATAGCGATCCTGATCACGTTCATCCTGGTTCCAATCGTTGGTGACACCTTCGGAGAATTGCCTGGCTCGCCGTTCGCCCTCTTTCTCGCGCTGGCGCTTGAAATGCTGATTGGTTTGTTCATCGGCATGAGCGCCGCCCTGCTGACATCCGCGCTCCAGGTTGCCGGGACGACGATTGCTTTTCAGACGAGCCTTTCCGCGGCGCAGAACACCGACGTTTCCACGGCCGTTCAGGGAACCCTCGTTGCAAACTTCTTCAATGTTGTGAGCCTTGCCTTGATCTTTGCGATGGACGTCCATCATCTCGTGATCGCCGCTATGCATGACAGCTACACCCTGTTTCCGCCCGGTGGCACACTTCCGATTGGCGATGTTGCCCAGACGGCAGTCAACGCCTTCGCCCACGCATTTCTCATCGGTGTCCAGATTTCTGCACCGTTCTTGCTCATTGGTTTCATCTTCAACGTTGGCAGCGGGATTCTCGCACGCCTGATGCCGCAATTCCAGGTTCTTCTGGTCTTGCTTCCTGCAAACCTCATGATCGGTTTCCTGTTCATGTTCGCCCTCATCGGAACCATGATGATGTGGTACATCGAGCACCTGAGGGCCGGTCTCAGCGTTTTCATCGTGCAATAGGATAGGCGAGGAAAGCGCTCATGGCTGAGGAAGCAGAAGACGGTGGTGAGAAGACAGAAGACCCAACCCAGAAACGGTTGGATGACGCCCACAAAAAAGGTGACGTTGCAAAAAGCCAGGAGGTCAACACCTGGTTCGTTATGGCAGCCTCAGCCATCATTATCGCTGGATTGTCCGGAACGATGGCGTCGAACCTTATGGTATCGCTTGGCGGGATTATCGAACATGCCCATCAGATACCGGTTGAAGGCGCCGGAATGGAAATGCTGTGGCGCAAGACGGGAGAGATGCTTCTTCTTCCCATGCTGCTTCCCATGGCAATTCTTGCAGCCGCTGGGCTGATCGCAAATCTCGTTCAGCATCCGCCGCTTTTTGCCACCGAACCGATCACGCCGAAACTGAGTAAGATTTCGCCAATCGCCGGTTTCTGGAGGCTTTTTTCACTTCAGAGTCTTCTGAACTTCGCTAAGGGCGTTGTGAAGATTTCGCTGGTATCAGCCGTCTTGATCGCGGTCATCTGGCCGGAGCGCGATAAACTTGATGCACTTGTGCGCACCGACATTGAGCTCTTGATGCCGATTGTCCAGTGGCTCGTCGTCAAGATCGTTGCCGCTGTCCTGATCCTTTTTACCGTGATTGCTGTTGCCGATTACGCGTTTGAAAAATGGCGTTGGATACAGCGTCAGAAAATGACCATTAAAGAGGTGAAAGACGAATTCAAAGCGCAAGAGGGCGATCCGCAAATCAAGTCCCGTATCCGTCAATTGCGCCAGGAACGCGCCAGAAAACGGATGATGGCGGCAGTTCCAAGTGCCGATGTCATTGTCACGAACCCGACCCACTATTCGATCGCACTGAAATACGAACGGGGCATGAATGCTCCTGTCGTGGTGGCAAAGGGGATTGATGAAATCGCGTTCCGCATCCGGGAGGTCGCCAAAGAGCACGACATTCCGCTGTTTGAAAACGCGCCGCTTGCCCGGGCCCTTTACGCGACGGTTGAGATCGACCAGGAAATTCCGCAGGAGCACTATAAGGCGGTCGCCGATGTTATCAGCTACGTCATGAAACTTGCTCAGCGCCGCACCTGGCAAACCCGCCGCGGTGACTAGGCGCGATGGAACTCAAAAAAGCCGTAAAGATGTGAAATCCCGTGTGGACAACACCCTTCCGCCGTCTGAAGCCGAGCTTTGTGCGCGACTTGATCTGAGGCACCCGGTAAAATTAAGGCGACTCTTAAGATTCGCCGGTCGTCCGGTTTAACCTGAGGCTTTGGATCATTGGACACCGCAAGGACGCGCATGGCTCGCGCAACAAAGGAGGCGGTGAGCAAACCGCCACATAA
>JBCDCU010000342.1:0-3855 GCA_039181265.1 Pseudomonadota bacterium
AAACGGTGCGCCGGGAATTCTTCCAAGCTTCTCCGATAGTGGCACGTTCGAAGATTTCTATGCAGCGGGCGGCGTTTCGCTCGACTATCGGATTACAGATCGGACAACCGTCTATACGTCCGCGAAGACCGGATATGCCGGTGGCGGCTTTCAGGATTTCAATGCCCAGGCGCCTTTTGGCATTCCACAGCCATCCTTCCCGAGTTCCACTTCACAGAGTTTCGAGCTTGGGGCGAAAGGGCTGTTTTTGGATGACAAGCTGTTCCTCAATGGCGCTGCCTTCTTCAATCGGATTGAAAACGGCCACACTCAGGTTTTCGACAGTGCAACCTTCAGCTTTTTCGTGGAGCCGCTCGACTACACGACTTTCGGTTTCGAGGCAGAGGCGCAATACCAAATCAACGATTACTGGCAGGTGTTCGGCGCGGTTGGCCTTACCGAGAGCCGCTTCTTCGATGTCGAACCCGGTGTTCCAAGTGGTGCGATCAATGGTAATCCGCTTCCGAATGTGCCAATGTGGCAGGCCAATTTCCGGGCAGTAAACACTCTGCCGCTCGACGATATCGGGCTTAAGGGTAACATCGTGACGACAGGTGAAATTCAGTTTGTTGACGAAAGGCCGGCGGATATCGCGAATTCCTTCACGCTCGATTCTTATGTCGTCGTGAATGCGCAAATCGGCTGGGAAAACGAAAACTTCAAGTTTTATGCGTTTGGCCGCAATCTTACCGATACAAACATCCAGGTTTTCGGCGAACAATTTGCAGCGGATCCTGTCGCGGGGCCGTTCGTCAATGCAGTAACGCTACAATCGACCGACCGGATCGTTGGCTTTGGCGGCGAAATCCGCTTTTAATGCAAGCATGACTATCGGCACACAAAACAGAACGTAAGTAAGCGGCTAATATGAAAGCCCGGCTATGATATAGGCACGAAGGTAAGAGGTGGCGCTTTGGCGGTATCGCATTGGATACTTCTATTCAGTCTCTATGTCACACAATTCCTGCCAATTGCGTTCTTTGCCGTCGCCCTTCCTGTGATCCTCAGGGAAAACGGGGCATCGCTCCACGACATCAGTCTCTTTTACATCCTCGGGCTTGTGTGGGTCGTCAAATTCATCTGGGCTCCCCTGATTGATCGTGTTCGTTTTGGACGCTTCGGTCATTATCGTATCTGGTTGTTGATCACACAGAGCCTGCTCGTCGTGCTCGTTTGTGTGGCGGCCTTTGTTGTCGACCCTAGCGATCTCGGTCTTCTTCTTCTTTTCGGCAGTGCTTCGGCAGTGGTTGCATCCACCCAGGACATAGCCGCAGACGCTGTGGGCTGCCGATTGTTACCGCGCGATATGCATGGCCTCGGCGGAAGCGTGCAACTCTGCGGCGGTCTTGTTGGAACGATACTTGGCGGTGGTGGGGTACTCATCATTTACGGCTGGGCCGGCTGGCAAGCGAGCGCGCTTCTCGTTGCCGCGGCGCTTGCGCCTGTAATCATTCAGATCCTGTTATTCGATGACCGCATTATCGGGGATAGTGACGGTCGTAAAGAAACCGTCCCCTTCACGCGTCTCATATCATTCTGGGTAGGCCGTGACCGGCTTGCCTTGGCCATGATCCTTATGTTTCTGCCGCTCAGCGTAACAATGGCAAGCGCCCTCTCCGCACCACGTCTCGTCGACCGTGGTTGGGCATCGGACGATGTCGGATTGCTTTTGCATGTTGCCGCCCCGCTCTGCGTTATACCCTTTTCCTTTCTTGTCGGCTTTGTCCTCGTTAAAACATCGAAATGGTTCGTCCTCGGAACGATGCCTTTTCTTCAAGTCGGCGCGATCTTTGCTGCGCTTGCATTTGCGGGCCCATCGAGCGCGGATATCCAGTCAGGGATCATCCTCAGCATTCTATACGGCGCGGAACTGCTGGTTTTCAGCGTGTTACTGACCTTTATGCTCGGTGCGACCGGGTTGGGTACGGAGGGGACCGACTTTACAATCCAGAACAGCGTTTATGGAGCCGTTGCCTTTGCAGGAGCAGCGATTGCTCTGAATTTCGCAGAGGCAATCGGCTACGACGCGATGCTGATCGCTTGCCTGGTTATGAGTACAGTCATAGGTCTTGGTGTTCTGGTTTACGCGCTCTCGAAGCGCAGGGGCGAAACCGAGATGGTGAACCCGTAACTGCCTTTTAAGGTCAGTTTTTCGAGCGAAGTGCGCAGTGCCCGAACGCGCCGGGCACTGCGACTGTTTTAGAGATTTCCAGCCGACAGTTCCTTGGCGAGGTGATCCGCCTGACGGATCGCAAGTGCCACAATCGTCAGCGTTGGATTTTCCGCCGCTCCGGTTGTGAATTGCGAACCGTCGGAAATGAACAGATTGGGGATGTCGTGGGTCTGCCCCCATTTGTTCACCACCCCGTCCCGTGCCCTCTCAGACATGCGGTTCGTGCCGAGATTGTGGGTTGAGGGATAAGGCGGCGTCGGGAAAGTCCGCGTTGCGCCGACAGCCTCATAGACAGCTGCGCCCTGCTTATAGGCGTGGTTGCGCATCGCGATGTCATTCGGGTGATCATCGAAATGAACATTAGCCACCGGTAGCCCGTATTTGTCCTTCACATCCTGGTTGAGCGTGACCCGGTTTGTTTCCCTCGGCATATCTTCGCCTACAATCCACATCCCGGCCATGTTCTCATACGCATCAAGAGCCGACGTGAACTCCCGTCCCCAGGCACCCGGATCAAGGAAGGCTGCCATGAATGGCAATCCAAGGGCGAGCGTTTCAAGCTCATAACCTCCGACAAAGCCGCGGCTCGGATCATGCCGGGATTCATCCTGGATGATGCCTGCCATGGTTGTTCCGCGCCACATCTTCACCGGTTGATCGAAGACTGCATAAACCGAGCCTGTCATATGCCGCATATAGTTCCGACCGACCTGGCCGGAACTGTTCGCAAGCCCGTCCGGGAACATTGAGGATGCGGAATTCATGAGAAGCCTTGGGCTCTCGAACGAATTGCCCGCAACGCAAACAACGCGGGCCTTCTGCATCTGCAGGTTGCCGTCCTTGTCGAAATATTCAACGCCCGTGACCTTGCCCTGATCATTGTGCAGGATCCGTGCGACATGGGAATTTGGCCGTACTTCGAGATTACCCGTCGCCTCCCCTTTCGGAATGTCGATGTAACCGGCGGACCATTTCGAACCCCATTTACAACCCTGGAAACAGAAGCCCGTCTGCTGACACATTTTCCCGCGGCTGTCGTCGGAGTTGATCGCCATGCGACCGGTATGGACTTGCTTGTAGCCGAGCGCTTTCGCGCCCTTCTCAAACACCATGTAATTGTTGTTGCCAGGCAACCCGGGTCGATTGCCGGTCCTGGTCACGCCGAGCTTGTCTTCTGCCTTGGTGTACCAGGGATCCATCTCGGCAGCATCAATCGGCCAGTCGAGCAGGGTCGCCCCCTGGACGTTGCCATAGGTCGTCGCCGCCTTCCATTCATGGTCCTGAAAACGCAGGCTCGCGCCTGCCCAGTGCTGCGTGGTGCCACCGACCGATTTCACAATCCAGGCCGGAAGGCCGGAAAAGTCTTTCGCGACCCGCCAATCACCGGACGTGGTGCGCGGGTCGAGCCAGGCAAGCTGACCGAAACTATCCCATTCGTCATTGATGAAGTCCTGGGGCAGATGCCGTCCGCCCGCCTCAAGCGCGACCACACTCACGCCCTTTTGCGCAAGCTCGTTCGATAGAACGCCGCCGCCCGCGCCGGTTCCGATTACGACAACAACGCTGTCGTCGGTGAGATCAAAAGGTGCCGTCATGGTTCTCTCCCCTCAAAGCCAGGCGATGTCGTTGAAGCCGCGTTTGAT
>JBCDCU010000343.1:0-3779 GCA_039181265.1 Pseudomonadota bacterium
GACAAGTTTCATCGATCATCCTCCAGAAGATGCCGGATGCCCGCCCGGAAATAGTCGTATCCCGTGATCAGCGTCACAGCAGCAGCGATCCATAACAGGGCAAGCCCGATTGTGACAAGGGGCTCGCCAATCGCGGGGCCGACAAGGAGCACGGCAAGCGCGACCATCTGGATTGCGGTTTTCCACTTCGCAAGGTGGGAGACCGGCATGCTGACCTGCAGGCCAGCGAGAAATTCTCTCAAACCGGATACTGCGATCTCACGGAAGAGGATAATCACTGCGGCCCACAACGACCAGGATTCTATGATCTGGAATGCGCATAGTGATAGGAGACAAGCCGCAATCAGCAATTTGTCAGCGATTGGGTCCAGCATCCTGCCGAGTGCAGATTGCTGGGACCAGGCACGTGCGAGGTGGCCGTCGAGATAATCCGTGATGCTGGCTGCCACGAAAAGCACGAAGGCGAGCCAATAACCGAGCGGTTTTGCCAAAAAGAAGCAGGCAACAAGGGCAGGGACCGCCAGAATGCGTCCATAAGTCAAAAGGTTAGGAACGCTCAGCGTGAGCGCGCGTTCCCGTGCCTTATCTTGTGCGATCATCGCGCCCCTCCGTTTCGGGAAACTCAACAAATTCATGGCGTGAATGCAAGAAAAAGCTCTCTCATAGGAAGTCAGCGCAATGCTGCACTGGATAAAGCTCGGTATTTGTCCTTCTGCCTCGCTCACACTCCCCCTGCTACAATAGTCGTAAGGGATGAGGCATTGCAGAAAGCAGGGAGTTTGACCAATGGACCGTTTACTTCGGATGCACTTATTGACTGCGGCGGCCATTGGGGCGCTCTTCACTATCATTCAGCCGGCCATGTCCGACACGACGGATGTTAAATGGCAGACGCGCGTTGTCCTCGAAAAAACCGGACCGCATTGCGTGGATGATACGAATTGCTTCAACCGCTATCATCCGGCAATCGAATCTGTCGCAACCGCTTCGCCCGGAGACATGATCATCTTCCATACGCGGGATGCGCTTGATTCCGATCTGACGCTCGATTCGGTAGCGGACGATCTTGCAGCGCTTGATCTCAACCTCGTTCATCCGATGACCGGGCCGGTCTTTATCGAAGGTGCAGAGCGGGGAGATGTTGTCGCAATTACCCTCGTTGATATCGAGCCTGATCAATACGGGTATACAGTCATTGTGCCGGGCTTTGGTTTCCTGCGCGATATCTACACCGAGCCGTACCTCGTGAACTGGCGGCTTTCGCGCACCCATGCGGAATCTGATCAGATGCCCGGGATCAAGATCCCCTATGAGGCCTTCATGGGTTCTGTCGGCGTGATGCCAGGAGAACCTGAAGTCGACGCCTGGTTGAAACGGGAATCGGATCTTGCAGCCGTAAGCGGCGTTGCTTTGCCACCTCAGCCAATCGGCGCACTCCCGACAGCTGTCTGCGGTCCCGAAGGGACCCACAAGGATAAATGCTTGCGGACGGTTCCACCGCGCGAGAACGGCGGAAACATGGATGTCCAGCAAATGCAGGTCGGCACCACATTGCTGTTACCCTGCTTCGTCGATGGATGCGGTATCTTTGTCGGCGATGTGCACTTCGCTCAGGGTGATGGTGAAGTTTCCGGAACCGCCATTGAAACCGGCGCAGTCGTGACGTTGACGACTGAAATCAGGAAGGGAGAAGGCGAATTTATCAAAAGCCCGCAGGTCGAAGGTGGCTCGCAAATCAAAGATATGGAGCCATCAAAATTCTACCAGACAATCGGCCTTCCGATTAAGCAGGCCGGTGAAGTTCCACCGCCGCTTGCTTATCTGGAAAGTGAGAAAATCCGGGATCTTGAGAACTTGTCGGAAGACCTCACTCTTGCGGCAAGGGATGCGTTGATAAAGATGATTGACTACATCAAACGGGAGCATGGATTGACCTCCGAGCAGGCTTACATTCTCGCAAGTGTGGCCGTTGATCTGCGTGTCGGGCAGGTCGTCGACGTACCAAACTATGTGGTCACGGCCGTTCTTAGTCTCGATGTCTTTGATGACTGATAGCGGGCGCCTTAATCGGCGCAGCGTCCTTCAGGCCCTCGCGTTCTTTGGCAGCGCGGGGGTAGCAGGGTTCATAGTTTCACCGGGGCGGGCTCATACGCCTTACCGGCAATGGGTGGTCTATCGAAAAAAGCACCTGCTTATCGGCGCTCATCGAAAAGACCTGCAGACCTATGATCTTGCCCGCTCGATTGTTGCGCATCTTGAAAGCCACCTGCCAAAGGCGCAGGCCAGGGTCGCCCGCGCGCCGGATCGACGGCGGCTGGCGAGTTTGCTCGGGACCGATCAACTTGATGTTGCCGTACTCTCGAAAACTGACGCCGAAGACATGGTGTCGGGGGCGGGCGATCTATCCCCCTACGGTCCGATTTCAATTCGCGTGATCCGCGAAATTGGCGACTATGTACTCGTTGTGCATGCCCGTTTTCGTGAAGACCATACGCTCCTCGTGAGCAACGCCTTGTCCGATTTCAAAGGATGAATTGATTCGGACCGAAAAGTTCCAAAAACATCATAATTTACAATGGGGCTAGTGGTAACGCGGTCGTTCTAAACATCGCGTTTACCAGTGCTGAGAAATTCAGCATTTATTCTGGTTTTCACGGTTGACCACCGGCGTGAACCTGCCCTTTACTGATTTGACCGGCATATTGTTTTCGATCAATCGATCGTGTGGCGTCGGCAAGGCCAGACTTTTCCCTATACCAACCGTCCATACTGTGACAGGGCGCGGCAAGAGCCGCAAAGGCGGAGTTATCCGCAAGGGCGGAGTATGGCTATGCAGTTTAACCAGATCAGGTATTTTCTCGCCGCGTGCGACACGCTTAACTTTACGCGTGCTGCGGAAATCTGCGAGGTAAGCCAGCCCGCGCTGACGATTGCCGTGAAGCGCCTTGAAGAAGAACTCGGCGGCGCGCTCTTCATCCGGGATGCCCGGCAACTGCGGTTGACGGAACTCGGGCGGATTATGAGGGTCCATCTTTCGAAGATCGACGAAACTCGGAGCAATGCAGTCGAGGCAGCCCGTCGTATCGTCGATGATGAGATCAAGACCATTGATTTTGGTGTGATGTGTACATTGAGCCCATACGCTCTCATGCCGGCGCTTCGCGATTGGTGTAAGAGCGTCGACGGGGTCGATGTCGTGCTCCATGACCTGTGGCGGGTCGGTGTCGCCGAGATGTTGTCAACGGGCGCGATTAACTGTGCTGTCGTGAGCGAGGAATGTCCGGTGCCCGAACGTTTTTCTTCCCGTCGGCTTTACCGTGAACGGTTTGTTCTCGCGATGGCAGACGACAATCCGCTCGCGAAGATGACGGATCTTGAATTGGCCGATCTTAACGGCATCTCCTATGTCAATCGTGCGCGCTGCGAGTTTCAAACCGAGATCTTCAGTGCTCTCGCCGAGCACGATATCTCTGTCAATATTGTGTTTTCCAGTGAGGTGGAAGACTGGGTCTGCAGGGCAATCGGATGCGGGATGGGTGTTGCATTCATGGGCGAGGATACTGCGCTCAACGCTGGTCTCAGCTATCGCCCTGTTAACAATCTCCCTATTGAGCGAACGATCAACATCATCACTGCTGGAAGTGCGGACACAATGCCGGTTGTTCAGTCACTTTCCGATTTTCTGATTGATTACAGGTGGGGCAGCGCAAGCGGGGTGTAGCCGGAATTCCAAGGCGTTCTCAGCCTTGTTTCTTTTCGTGAAAGAAATCGTAGACCAA
>JBCDCU010000344.1:0-3776 GCA_039181265.1 Pseudomonadota bacterium
CATTCTGGGAGCGGCGTTTGAGCGGCCCGATGCGGGCTACAGCGTTGTCTACCATCTGGAAATCGGACTGCTTTTCGCAGGCCTTATTGCAATCGGTCCACTCGTTCAGACCAGGCGTCAACAGCGTCTCGACGATGACCCCAAAAAGCCCGAGCGGTTCGGTCTTGCCGAACTGCCAGGCTAGAGCCTGATTGGAGACCGTTATGGTTGAACTCACTGAATATCTCGACGTCGCGCAGGTCGTTCTTTACGTCTTCTGGGCGTTCTTTGCGGTCCTGCTTTTCTATCTGCAAGCGGAAAGCCGCCGCGAAGGATATCCGGTCGAATCGGACGAGACCGGCGATTACGACAAGGATCCCTGGCTCTACATGCCATCGCCCAAAACGTTCAAATTGCCGCACGGCCATGGCGAAGTTTCAGTCCCGAATGACGTCCGGGACACGCGACCGATCAAGGCTGAGCGTCCGAACGAATGGTTTGGTGGTGCCCTCGTCCCAACCGGCGATCCGCTTTACGACGCCATCGGTCCAGGTGCCTACGCCGAACGTGCCGATCGTCCCGATCTCAACGCGGAAGGTGAACCTGTCATTCGTCCGATGAGCATTGCGACCAACTTCACTATCGAAGAACGCGATCCGGATCCACGGGGCATGACAGTCACGACTGCAGATGGTGAAACGGCTGGCACGATCACCGATATCTGGATCGACACGGCCGAACTTCAGATCCGCTATTTCGAAGTCGATACCGGGGACGGCCATAAGGTTCTTTTACCGCTCGGCTTTGCCGCCATGCGCAAGAAGAAAGGGGACTTCTATGTCCACGCTCTTCTTTCCGACCAAATCAAACATGTGCCGCAGATCGCAAGCAAGGAACAGATCACGCTTCTGGAAGAAGAGAAGATCTGCGCCTTCTACGGTGGCGGACAACTCTACGCAACACGTGAGCGCTCGGAGCCTATCATATGAGACAGCTTGTGGAACACGAACACGGCTTTGAAGAAGTCCCCGGCATTCCCGGGCGGCTTCCGAAGGGAGAACGCGTTCTTTGGCAAGGCAAGCCCGACTGGGTGAATTTTGCCATCCATGTGTTCCACATCCGCTTCATAGCGCTCTACTTCGCAGTCATTGCTGCCTGGCGGGTCTGGGACGGTGTCACCGCCGCCCGGCCTGCGGCAGAGACAATCGGCAGCGCACTTTACATGATCGTTCTCGGCGCGATCGCAATTGCGCTTCTGTCGCTATACGCATGGGCAATCTCAAAGACGACTGTCTATTCGCTCACCAATCGGCGGGTTCTGATGCGCATGGGAGTGGCCCTTCCGCTGACCCTCAATCTTCCCTTTTCAAAGATCGCATCGGCGTCGCTAAAAGTCCGAAAAGGCGAGAAGGAAAACGGCAATCTCGCATTCGCAGCCCTTCCCGACGAACGTCTCTCCTATCTTATTTTATGGCCACATGTGAGGCCGTTCCGGATCGGTCGGGCGGAGCCTGCCTTGCGCTGCATCAACAACGCGCACCAGGTTGGCGCTATCGTTTCTGAAGCCCTCAAAATGGCACAGGACAACCGAGTTGACGTTGCCGGTATGACGGCTGAAGCACGGACTCGGGATGCCGACGCAAACATGCGTGGCGCAGGAAGTGATTTCGTCACGGACGCCACACCCACAAGAGTTGGAACCGTCCCTGAAACGACCACCGACACTATCGCAAAGGACCGCGCTCGCGTCGCGCAATCCGGCGCTGTACCGGCGGAATGACCGCCAGTGACCATCGACGCAAAAATCGAGGCCGGGCCTGCCAGGCGCGCGTCTTGAGATCGGGGGAAAAGCAATGAGCGAAACAACTGTCAGAATACGACGAAAGGGACCGGACGACGACCGTGTGGTCAAGAGCCCGCGCGTTGTCCCACGGCCTCATAAGGTCGTATCGAACGGCGAACCCATCCCAAAAGTCCCACTCTATTTGGCTGGTGGCGTGATCCTTTTTTCATTGGTTATCGTCTTCATCGCGACGCTCACCGGCGTGTCAAGCTACAAACCGGAGACCGGTGCGGCCCTACAGCAACGTGACATCGCCTTCAGCGTCAATTCCGCCGATGATCTAACCGTCAAAGACGCGGCAACCGGCAAGATTCTGTCCGTCATGTCAAAGAACGAAGGCGGTTTTCTGCGCGGCATCCTGATTGCCACGAAGCGTGAAAGGATGGTGCAAAAGGTCGCCGCCGATGCACCGTTCAGAGTGGTCCAATCAAGTGACGGCACTCATACATTGTTCGATCTCGCAACAGGACGCAGTTTCTATCTTCGCGCATTCGGCAAAGACAATCAGGCCGCGATCGCCCGCTTCCTGACAATCGACAAGGAGACTGAACCCAAGCGCAAGGCAAGTGGCACCAACCAGGGGGAGACGGGCAATGCCTCTTAGAACCATCCTGCATTTCTTCAAAGGACCCGTCTTCGACGTCGGCTGTACCTTGGAAATCTCGCATACATTCGAGAGCCTTCACGCCCATGCCGCACTTGACGGTGGAATTGCCATTGAGCCCGGCGATCAGGTGACCATCCACGGTGCCCCGATCGAAGTTCCTTATGGCGAGGTCCAGACGTTCAGGAGGGTCGCGACGGTCAAACGCGCGAGCACGTTGGAACGTATGTTCACACGCGCCACCGGCGACCTTGAATTCATGGAACTCTGCGAATTCAGTTTTTCAGAAAGGACAACGTTATGAACCAGCATGTCCGCCAACCAATCGATGGTCCAATCGACAACAGACTGGATCTTTCTTCCGCCAACGAAACAACCCGTATGGCGCATGAGACCACGCTGCTTAACCCGCGCTTCTACACGACAGACTTTGACGCCCTCGACCGCACGGATGTGTCGGGCGTGCGTGAAGAATGGGATGCGCTATTGTCGGAGATGAAATCCGATCCGAACAAAGGGCATTTCAAACGGACCGACGCGTGGGATCATATAGACTTGGAAGCCCTTCCAGAGGATCTTCGCAAAGAACTTGTCGACTTTCTCGTAAGCTCGCTCACCGCGGAGTTCTCAGGCTGTGTTCTCTACAAAGAGATGAAACGGCGCGGTAAGAACCCTGATATTCGTGCACTTTTTTCATATATGAGCCGAGACGAAGCACGGCACGCGGGCTTCATCAATGACGCGCTGAAAGACTTCGATATCGCAGTCAATCTTGGCTTTCTGACGAAGGCGAAGAAGTACACCTACTTCCAGCCGAAATTCATCTTCTACGCGACATATCTGTCTGAAAAAATCGGTTATGCCCGCTACATCACTATTTTCCGACATCTTGAGAAACATCCGGAAAACCGGTTTCACCCGATCTTCAAATGGTTCGAAGAATGGTGCAACGACGAGTTCCGCCACGGCGAAGCCTTCTCGCTTCTCATGCGCGCTGATCCGAAACTTCTATCAGGGCGTAATGTTTATTGGATCAAGTTCTTCCTGCTTGCCGTTTTCGCGACCATGTATGTCCGCGATCACGCTAGACCGGCATTCCACAAGGCCCTCGACATCGATATCGACGACTACGACTTCAGAGTTTTCCGCCTGACAAGCGAAATCTCGAAACAGTGCTTTCCAATAACACTTGATCTCGATCATCCCACATTCCGCCGAATGCTGAAAAAGATGAATGAGATCAACATTGCGATGGGACGCGTCGAGGAGGAGGGCGGAATCCTGAAACCGGTGAAAAAAGCCTGGCTTGGGGCAAGGGCATTTGCCTGCTTCGCACGCGCTTACATGATC
>JBCDCU010000345.1:0-3765 GCA_039181265.1 Pseudomonadota bacterium
GCTCTTCCTCGGCATCGATCAGAAGATCGAGGAGATCGGCTCCGGCAGACGCGTCTTTGGTGAGGTTTGAGACATCGATGTTGCAGATCCTCGCAACGCCGCGCCAGTCGCGCATTGTCATCCCGATATCCCACTTATAATGGTCCTCGTAGATCTCCATCTTCTTGCCGTCGAGGAGATCTTTGGTTTTCGGCTGGCCCGGCGTCTTGTCCGTATGCTGGAAGCCGACCTTCGAGCCTTTCGGATAAAGAAGCTGACAGCACATATCCGACCAAGTGATGAACCAGATCGACGCATTGTTGGAGCCCGTTCCGCCCGCATCCTTGATCTGGCGGGCATTGGCCGTGCCGGAGAGTTCTGAGAAGCGCGGCGCGAGACCCATAAAGCCGTCCGGCGTCACCTTTGTGGAACCATAGAAAAGCTGGGTGTTCACGAAATTATTGAAGCCCTGCATGACAGCTTTCGATTCCGTCATGCGGAAGGCTTTGGCATTGCCGTTCAAATTGGCGAGTGCCGCATCGACTTCGTTATAGTCCTCAATCATGCCGGTCGTGTCGGTGATCGGGACCACTTGGGATTTCGACGGCTGGACGCCCTGATTGTAGCGGCGGAATGCCGGTTCCGGGATGCCGGTGCGGATCGAAGTCTTGTGCTTCGTTCCGTCATTGCATTCGGTGTAGGTCGCATGCTGGAGAATCGGATTGGTCTGTTCCAGCTGTTCGATAATCGGCGTCACCGCCCCTTGCGGGTCGGTGCGGTTCAATACGTCGATCAACGACGGATTGACGAGGTTCAGTTCTGACATTCATGATCTCCTATCGATCGGAGCCGTAAAGGGCCTCTGTCAGCCGTTCGTTGTGCGTCTGTCCCTTCCCTGTCTCACCTGGTTTGGGGACGCCCGATTCCGCGAGCTGACGGCCCGCTTTGGCGAAAAACTTGATGATTGCGCGGTGGTTGCCGAGGCCGGACTGGTTGAGGATGTCTTTCAGTTCATCATCCCCGAAAGTGTCGAGCGCCCGGCGGCCTATGGCGGCATTCTTCATGAAATCATCCCCGCCGATATCGGGGTCCGACCGCGCCTCTTTGAGCCAGCCATCCGTCGTCTTCTGCCAGGCTTCGGCGGCGGCAATTTCCTGTTTGTGGACAAGATCGGCCTGACGCCGTGCCGCCTCCTGAAGCGCGTCTTTGACGCTCGCCTCCGGGCGGTTTTCAATCCATGCATTCATGTCACTGGAGAAGGCTTTGAAATCGTCGCTATAGGCTTCGAACCCTTCCGGAGCCGCGATATCGAACAGACCCTCAAAAAGCGCGTCATCGCCGTCCGCAACATTTGCCCGGATATCCGGCGCATCGTCAGCGCCATCAAATCCCTCTTCAACGGTAAGCGCGGTTCCCGTTTCGTCCTCGGGCCCGAAAGCAATCGCAAGATATTTAAGTGTCTGGAGTTTCATCCTTGTCCTCTTCTTCAAGCGCACGGGCGATCCGCGCCTCGCGCTCTTCAGCTTCTTCGAGAATTTTCGTGAATTTCGTCATGCCTGCCGGAAGCACATAATCCTGCAGGATCTTGAGCCCGATCGACCGCTCGCCTTCGAGGAAGTTGCTCGCCGCGTTTCCCGTATAAGTCGTCTCGAAGAGATGACACTTTTCGAGGATCGACCAGACGATGAGGCGGCCCGCCTCTTGGGCAAGAAGCCCTTGCCAGGCAAGCTGAATATCGGCCTCAAGCTTCGCCTGGACCTGATCGGCTTCGTTTGTCTCTGAGGTCATAGGGGCACAGCCCTCGCAAGACCTTCCTGACCGCGCTGATTGGCTTCCGAGATGAGTTTCGCGGCATTGGCAAGCGGCTCAGCCTGACCGAGGACTTCCCGCGTCTGTTCCCGCTCCGCCCGGCTTTCCCGGATCGCGGCGACTTCATCCTTGTCACGCAACATGTTGGGTGGCGGGCCGACCTGACCGACGAATTCCCGCAAGGTCTCGTCCGGATTGAGATTGTCGATCACCTCCGGGTTTACCTGCGCGAGCGATCCGATAAAGCCGATTGTGCGTTCAATCGCGGCAACACCGACGGCTTTCTGGGCCTGAGCAAGAAGCGAGATATATTCAACCTTGACCGGCGTCCCCTCAAGAACTGCTGGCGGCTCGGGAAGAAGCCCCGCCTCCTGCATATAATGGAAGGTCGCTTGGATCACCGGGTGAAGAAGGCCCCTGTCGAGGCTTTCGAGAACCGGTCCGAGCACCAGAAGTTTCTCTTCCTGACGCGCAGCAATCTCGGTTGCCGTGATATTGGAGCGCGTATCGTTTGAAATCAGAAGGAAGAGATCCTCAAAGAAGGATTCCCTTATCCTCTGGCGGGTCTCGTTGATATCGCCCAGAAGTGCGGTCACGTCGGGCCGGACTTCCACGGCTGGCCTGAGGCCGCCGCGCTGCAGATCGGTCGTATTGAGCGTCGTCACGCCGCCTGGAATATTGCGGAAGCGTTTCTTCAGGCCCGCTTGCGCAATCATCGGCGGCTTATAGGAATATTGGATTGCCTGCGCCTTATCGCGGTGCTGAACCTGCAACTGGATCGTATCGCCAAGCGCCTCAAGCGCCGGCCAATTCGTCGCCCAGACTTCGCCCGCCGTTGTTTCCCAACGTGGCGCGAGGACGTTTTCCGTCTCAAACCCGCCTTCTTCCAGAAGCTTGGATGTCGCACTCTTCTCCCAGGCGAAGAAGGCAACCGGCATGTCGGTCTTGAGTTTCGACATCGGATCGCGCTTGCGCCTCGGTTCCACAGCAAAGCAGACTTCAAAAGGCTGGCGCAGCGTATTGTTTTTGTAAGCCCGGTAGACCTCGTTCGAGACGTTCTCCGCCCCCCAACGCCCGACGATCTGTTCTGCCGTCATCATCGCACCCCAGTGCATGACATCGACCTCGTCGCGCTCGTTCTCGGCAATCAAAAAGGATCCGACCGGGAAGGTCTGGGTGCGGATCACATCTTCATAGTCGCCCATAATGAGCCCGCCGAACGTGCCGAAAAGCGCCAGATCCGTATAGGCATGATCGAACATCGAATAGATGTTGGAACCGCGAAAGACCTCGAACATGAGCTCCTGTGCATCGGCATAAAATTGCTGGACGCCGGGTTCGTTCATGATCGCGCGGTCATGCGGACCAAGCCTGAACCAAGGTCTCGACGGTGAGGTCATCCCCGCTTTCAGGCCGGAACGCAGGATCCTGACGCCACGCCGTGCCGCATTATCGATGATCCGCTTGTTGACGCCGGTTCCCCGGCGCTCTTCACCGACGGAAAACCGTCCGCGCGTCGGCAACATCGCATCGCGGATTTCCTGAAAGATCGGGCGGACATCCTGATATTGGCGATCCGTGCTTTGCCGCCGCACATTGAGCGCGCGGATCTTGTCCTCTGCGCGCATCAGGTGCCGAGCGCCGTTTTCTTGCCGGAGGTACTATCGGACTGGATTGCCGAGCCTGCCGTCAACGCCGTTCCGCGCCGCCCGCGCTTGTTCGGTTTTCCCGAACTTTCCCGGCGCAAGGGTTCCTGCGCCGTCTGGAATTGTTTCGGCTTTTCAGCCTTACTTCCACCACCAAAAAAGCACATCAGCTTGTTTCCCATATTGGATCGTAATTATCGTCTTCACGCTCTTCTTCAGCGTCCCGGATGGCATGCGCCACCACCGGATAGGCAAAGGTGAGCGCCAGCGCGTCGGCGATATCCGGGCTCGCCACGCCGCGTTTCTTCATGTCCGCTTTTTTCTCGAGGAC
>JBCDCU010000346.1:0-3753 GCA_039181265.1 Pseudomonadota bacterium
AGAAAATGACACTGGAGCCTTTATCGTCCATTATGGTTAATCGGCGGTAAAGTGATGCAGAATCGGAGAATGTGGCGAGGTATCAAGATTTATTTGTCGTCTCGAACATTTGGAGTTCACCATTAAAACGAGATAAGATGGTGGTGTAATTTGCGTTTTTACCGTTTGATTACCATGTCTGTGCTCATTGGATTGATGGGAATCGGAATTGGATTCGCTTCATGGTGATTGATCCGCATTCGGCGGCGCGCGACACAGAAATCGACCTGTCATCGCTTTTGCGCGCGCTTTGGCGCCGAAAGCTGATCATTGCGTTTTTCACTCTTCTGGGTCTTGGAACCGGCCTCGCTGTCCTTTTTCTTGTAGATCCCGTTTTCAACGCCCACGCAAAGGTTCTTATCGAGCGGCGCGAGACGGTCTTCACCCGGCCAAGCGACGAACAGAGCCTTGCGCAGCAGACCGATTTCGATCGCCTGTCCATTGTAAGCCAGGTCGAGGTGATGCAGTCGAGAAACATCCTGCGCACGGTAGCCGAAAGTCTGAAGCTCGATACGATTGAAGAGTTTAATCCGCCTCCGAGCAACTCCCTGAAACCGCTCGAATCCATCCCGGTGGTGGGCGCGCTTTTCGAGGAGGACGAACCGCTTGCCCCCGAGGCCCGCAAGGAACGGGTGCTCTCTATTTTGAGTGAGAAAATCGCCGTTTATGCTGTGACAGATTCCCGGGTGGTGGCGATTGATGTTCAATCGAAGGATCCCGCGCTCGCTGCTGCCATCGCGAACGCTATTGCGGATGAGTACATTCGCACGCAGCGCGCCGATACGCGCGAGGACACCGAAAGCGCTTCGGAGTTTCTTGCAAGCGAGATCACGGATCTCAGGGAGAAGCTTGCAGAGGCGGAGCGAAAGGTTGAAGCATTCCGGGCGGATGCCGGCCTCATTGCTGCAGCAGAAGAAGCTAATCTGGTGAAGCAGCAACTCGGAGAGACGCTGACGCTGTTAAGCGAGGTCAGTGCGCAATGGGGAGAAGCTGAAGCAAAAGCCGATCAGATCCGCCGCCTCATTCAAACGGGCGGGGCGCTCGATAGTTCGAGTGAGGTTCAAGGCTCACCGCTTATTCAACGGCTGCGCGAACAGCAAGTGGCTCTCAAGGCTCGGATTGTCGACCTCTCCACGTCACTCCTGCCGAGCCACCCGCAAGTGCGCGCCGCACAATTGCAGCTCGATGATCTTGAGGGGGAGATCAACCGACAGGCAATCCTGATTGCCCAGGCGCTTGAGGGGGACGCTGAGGTTGCCAAAGTTCGACAGGAAGAGTTGCAGCGCGAAGTTGCCCGGCTCAAACAGGAAACTGCGCAGGCAAATAAGAAAGAAATCGAATTGCGGGCGCTGGAACGGGAAGCCCGCGCGCAACGCGAACTCCTGGAGACGTATCTGAACCGGTTCCGCGAAGCGACCGCACGGCAGAACACAGAGCTTCTTCCGGTCAACGCACGGATTATCTCACCGGCGAGCGTCCCGCTCGAAATCCATTTTCCGAAGAAAATACCAACACTTGGGGTCGCGGCTTTCGCTGGAATGTTCGCGTCCAGCTTGTTTGTGCTTCTCGGTGCGCTCCTTTCAGCTGGTCCCGTAAGGCGCCTGGAGCCGTTCCCGGAGCCGCACACAGGTGAATGGAACGGTCAAGAGCGACGGGAGATACCGCTTCTCGCCGATCATACAAATTGGACGACGATTGATGGGAAGCCCATGCGGCGACGGACCGATTTCGTGGAACGGCGCCAATCGGCAAGTCCTCCTCAGCCTTCACATGAAGAGGCTGTCATTGCCATGCCAGGGCCGGTAACCGTTGATGATGAGCTGGAACCAGCCGTTCAGATGCGGGCGAAGGGGCCAGAGGAACACAAGCCTTCCGATCCCGCTGTTCAAGGCAAGCATGATGAACGGGCCGAGAAAGACGAGCGAAATGAGACGCAAGAGGCCACGCCGGTTTCATCCGTTTCGCGTCCGACCCGTGTTGTTCGTAAAGGCCAAAGGTCTAACGCACGCGCAGCGCGAAAAGCTGAAACAGATCTTTATTCCGCTGGTGATGTGGTTGAAACAATCAGAAAACACAAGCTCCAGCATATCGCTGTAAGGGCGGTTGAGGCTGGCGCGGATTTTGGCAGCTTTGCCTTGAAAATCGCGAGGAAGCTTGATGAGCAACATGCCTCTGTCTGCTTCATTGATCTTAGACCTCCTCAACGCGGTGACGGCCTTGCGCCTGAAGGGCTGAGTGACGTTCTGGCAGGCGATAGCATTCTTGAAGACGCGCTCCTTCCAGATCCTGAAACAGATGTCGATCTTTTGATGCATGGCCGGGCTTCCCTTTACGATGAGGATTGGACCGACGGCCACATTGCGGAGGTTCTCGAACTCCTCACAGACACCTATGACCACATTATTCTCCATATCGCCGCTCCTGCCGGTCGGGCGGCTCGCAAGGAGATTGATAATGTGATGGAAATGATCGTTTACACGGTCGATAAAGCCATGATGAAGGCTGATGTTGCGACGCTTCTGGAAGAGCGTTTGGGTGAAAAGGTTCCTGGCCACACAATGTTTGTCATGGCGAGCGGCAAGGATGCCATCGACAGCGCTGCGTAGTTGACTGACTGGTCCCGGATTGCTGGAACTTTAGCGCCCGAACAGTGAAGACACTTTCCGGGATGTGTCGGCGAGCCGACGGTTCTTCTTTAAAAGGCGTTTCAGGTTAGTCGTGCAGACAAGACCCAACGCTGCCGCGCGACCTTTCACGCTGACGGCATAGTTCAAATCGTAGAGATCATGGTGTTCATCGCACCAATGGGTCTTGTATCGCTCCGTACCAACACCAAAATCAAACCGTCTCAAGCCGCTTTCGGCAGCGTATTCTATGCTTCTGTAAAAGTTGAGCGCGCCTGGAGACGCGGATTTATAGTCATCATCCGGGTTGATCGACGTGAAGTAGCTGAAATGCTGGCCGTTGAAGACACCGGCTCCTAAGAGTGCGATGACCTCGTTGTTGGCCCGAACGAAATTGATCTGCAGAAGCGATTCTTCGCCCTCGCAAAGTGCATTGTCCTGGGCGAGGCGTTGATAAAAAGCCTGGTCAGCCTGACCTTCAAACGGGTTCTTGATCCCGCGTTCATGAAACCAGTTGTTTTTGTGGGCTAGGAAGGTTGCGAACTTTTCGATGACCTCGTTCGGCTTCAAAACCGTTTGAAACCCATAATCGGGGTACACCGAGAAAATGCGCTCCTGCCGGTTTAAAATCTTGCGTTTTCGTTTTGCATTGCCGCGCTTGAGAAGGGTTTCGAAACCGTCATTCAAGCCTGCTGAAGAGCCCTCGACAGTGGAGTGTAGGCTATTCGGAAGGCACAATGGATTTGGGATCCCGTCCCAGTTGCAGGGCATTCTTTCAAGACGAAAGAGATCTATCGGAACGGTTGACCTTTCGGCAACAGACTTCAAGAGCGTTGTGATATCGGATTGTGGGAGGTTATGGTCAGCGTGGAACAAGCCCATTTTGTAATTTGCGTGGCTGCCTCCAAAGAAGCGCGCCACCGAGAGGCCTGCTTCCTGGGTCACTGCAAGGGCAAGGAGGAACGTGGGCCCGCTTGCGCGGCTACCCATCACAAACAAGGGATGGACGTGCTCTGATTTCCCGATGGTCTCGAGCCATGCTCTTTGCCAATAGAAACGTTGGTATATCGTTGAGGGCGCTGTGCGCTCG
>JBCDCU010000347.1:0-3753 GCA_039181265.1 Pseudomonadota bacterium
ATGATTGACTTTGTATCGTCATCGGCGAGGAACATTTCAAGGACGTCGATAAATTCCGTTCCCTTTACCGGGTCGCCGCCAATTCCGACAGCCGTTGTCTGGCCCAGGCCCTCATTCGTTGTCTGGAAAACAGCTTCGTAGGTAAGCGTACCAGAGCGAGAAACAATCCCGACATTACCCTTCTTGAAGATGCTGCCCGGCATGATGCCGATCTTACATTCCTCAGGGGTTAGAACGCCCGGGCAGTTCGGCCCGATGAGGCGTGAAGATGAGGCGTCGAGCTTCGCCTTCACTTTCACCATGTCGAGGACGGGAACACCTTCCGTGATACAGACAATCAGGGGGATTTCCGCATCGATCGCTTCAATAATCGAGGCTGCGGTGAATTTGGGCGGAACATAGATAACAGTCGCATCGGCGCCGGTCGCCTCCCGGGCTTCTCCAACAGAATTGAAAATCGGCAAGTTACCGTTTTCGCCCTCCCAGGTTTGTCCTCCTTTTCCGGGAGTAACACCTCCGACCATTTTCGTTCCGTAGGCCATAGCGGCATTAGTATGAAAGGTGCCGGTTTTACCGGTCATGCCCTGGCAGATGACCTTGGTTTCTTTGTTGACGAGAATGGACATGTAATCAGACTTTCCTGTTTAGCGAAGGCGATCAGCCATCTACGATACTGATGGTGGTGTAAAGATTGGTGCCGCCGCCCTGACCGATGACCTTGCGGCCATTGGCGAGACGAAAATTGCCACGCGGGTGAGCGACTGAAAGGACAGTGAGACCGGCGACGGATCTGCTCTCCACAACGCCGCCTTGCGTTTCGAGAACGTGCTGTAGGCCGACTGTGTAATCATCGAGACTGGCTGCTGAGAAGCTAACATCGCAGGTGTCTTTCGATGTGAGAACAAGCAGTGTTTTGTCTGTGTTGCGGTAGACTTGGGCGTCATTTTCATTGACGATTTTCTGAAGACCCGCCTGTCCATCGAAAGCGTTTCGAAAGTCCGGCCCGGATGAGAGACAGCGATCGATGCTTGCGTAAGCTGTTTCGTTGTCTGTGAGCGCGGTGGAGATGATCTCCTGCTTGCGGTCTGCCGCGACCCGTCTGCGTGCCAGTTCCGCTTTCAACCTCTCGAGTTCGTCGAGTTGGGCGTCCCGAATGTCGGCGGGGGATTGATTGACGCGTTCAGTGCTGATCTCTCCTGCCGCCTGGCGCCGGGCGAGTTCGCGTTTTGCTGCTGCTAGATCTGTTGCAAGGCGCCCAGACCGCTTTTGGAGTTCAGCGCGCAGAGCCCGCAATTCTTGAACGAGTTTCTGGTCTTCCGCGGTGACTGTTGACGGAATCGGAAATCCTTTTTCATCAACATTTACCGGGATGCTTTTTGGATCGGGCAGGTCTTCAAGAACACCGCACCCCGAAACAACGAGAAAAGACGCAAGCGTCAAGCTTGCGCCAAGCGCGCGTGAGCGATAGGCCACTTTGCGTGCCCCCCGGATCATGCGGTTTTACCCCTTTACCGCCTTCACAATCTTCTGTGCCGCATCATCAAGATCGTCAGCCGAAATGACATCGAGGTCGGAACCATCGATCAACGCTTTGCCTTCCGCGACACGGGTACCTTCAAGTCGCACGACAAGTGGGACTTCAAGGCCAACTTCTTTCACTGCTGTCAACACACCCTCGGCGATCACGTCGCAACGCATGATGCCACCAAAAATGTTCACGAGAATGCCCTTAACATTCGGGTCGGCTGTGATGATCTTGAACGCGGCCGTGACCTTTTCGGTCGTTGCGCCACCGCCTACATCGAGGAAGTTTGCCGGGGAGGCGCCATAGAGCTTGATAATATCCATGGTTGCCATGGCGAGGCCAGCACCGTTCACCATGCATCCGATATCGCCATCAAGCGCAATATAGGCGAGGTCATATTTCGACGCCTCGATTTCTTTATCGTCCTCTTCGGTGAGGTCGCGCAGCTCTTCGCGTTCCTCATGTCTGAAGTCGGCATTACCATCAAACGAGACCTTTGCGTCGAGAACACGAAGGCGCCCGTTCTTCATCAGGACCAGCGGGTTTACCTCAAGAAGGCTCATATCGGTTTCGGTGAACGCCTTATAAAGCGTCGGAAACAGCGCCATACCGTCGGTCTCTGCCTCGCCAGATAGGCCAAGCGCAGAACAGACTTTAGCGGCGGTCTCATTAGTCACGCCGTCTCCCGGGTCGATATCGATCGTGTGAATTTTGTCCGGTGTTTCTTCCGCAACCGCTTCGATGTCCATTCCGCCTTCGGTGGATGCAACGAACGCGACTTTTCCGGTCTCCCGATTGACAAGGATTGAGAGATAAAACTCCTTGTCGATGTCTGCGCCGTCTTCAAGATAAAGCCTGTTGACGGCCTTGCCAGACGGACCTGTCTGCTTCGTAACAAGTGTATTGCCGAACATTTCGCTTACATGGCTGCGAACTTCATCCGGAGAAAAAGCAAGCCTGACACCACCTTTGGCGTCTTCGGGAAGTTCCTTGAATTTCCCTTTGCCGCGTCCACCCGCATGGATCTGGCTCTTGACCACATAGACCGGTCCCGGCAGCGCTTTGATCGCATCTTCGACATCGTCGGCTTTCAGGATCGGATATCCGTCAGCGACGGGTGCCCCGAACGATTTTAGAAGCGCTTTTGCCTGATACTCATGGATGTTCATTTCTATATCCCCCTCGGATCACATTCATCTTTGAGGTGCCGGTGATGCCAGGTTTTAGCTGGTTAACCGGTCAACTCATCAGGCAAGTTCAGGTGCAAGATTCCGGCATGCTTCGAGCAGGCCATTCACCGCTCCGACAGAGTGGTCGAACATGGCTTGTTCGTCGGCGTTGAGTTCGATCTCAACGACACGTTCAATGCCCTTTTCTCCGATCACTGTAGGGACGCCGACATAGATACCGTCCTGTCCGTACTGACCGGACAACATGGCAGCGCTTGGCAGGACCCGTTTTTGATCTTTCAGGTAGCTTTCAGCCATTTGGATCGCTGAAGCCGCCGGCGCGTAGAACGCGGATCCTGTCTTAAGAAGACCAACGATTTCCGCGCCGCCATCACGGGTACGTTGGACGATTTGGTCGAGTTTTTCCTGGCTGGTCCAACCCATTTTCACAAGGTCCGGGAGTGGAATGCCTGCAACCGTAGAATACCGCGTTAGTGGAACCATGGTGTCGCCATGTCCGCCGAGCACGAATGCGGTGACATCCTTAACGGAAACGTTGAATTCTTCAGCAAGGAAGTAGCGGAACCGCGCGCTGTCGAGGACGCCCGCCATCCCAACGACTTTTTCGGCAGGCAGCCCTGAGAATTTTTGCAAAGCCCAAACCATCGCATCGAGCGGGTTTGTGATGCAGATGACAAAAGCGTTCGGCGCGTTTGCTTTGATGCCTTCCCCAACGGCTTTCATGACTTTCAGGTTCGTGCCGATCAGATCATCACGGCTCATGCCCGGCTTACGTGGAACGCCTGCCGTTACGATGCAGACATCCGCTCCGGCGATGTCTTCATAGGATGATGTACCCTTTAGATCGGCGTCGAATGCATCGACTGGCGAGGATTCAGCAATGTCCAGAGCCTTGCCTTGCGGAACGCCGTCGACAATGTCGAACAGGACGACGTCGCCGAGTTCTTTTAAGCCTGCAAGGTGTGCGAGGGTGCCGCCGATCTGGCCAGCCCCGATCAGTGCAATTTTGCTGCGCGCCATGTGATGATTCCCTTAAGC
>JBCDCU010000348.1:0-3752 GCA_039181265.1 Pseudomonadota bacterium
AATGAGAAGCCCGGTACGATCATCGTCGACGGTAACCGTCATTTCCTTTACCTCATCCAGGAAGGCGGCATGGCGATGCGATATGGCATCGGTGTTGGCAAGGAAGGTTTTGGTTGGTCCGGCATTGTTCGGATCGGTCGCACCGCGAAATGGCCACGATGGACCCCGCCTGCTGAGATGGTTGCGCGCGATCCGCTTGCTGCGAAGTTCAAGAACGGCATGCCGGGTGGTCCCGACAATCCGCTCGGCGCCCGCGCTCTTTATCTCTATGACGGTGGCCGCGACACAATTTACCGCATTCACGGCACAACCAAACCCTGGTCGATCGGCCTCAATGTGTCTTCAGGATGCATCCGCCTGACGAATGACGATGTGACCGATCTTTATGAGCGGGTTCAAGTCGGTGCCAAGGTGATTGTTTTGATGCAGCATTCGAGCGAGCGGGTCGGCGTGTAGGTCCGCTCTGCGGGATCCGAAAGTCTGCCATCGCCAAATCCACCTGTCTTCCAGGCAAGCGGCAAAGCGTCTAGGGTGCTGTAACACCATGGCGTCCTAGAAACTGGCACATCCTTATATACCAAAGGTACGTGCTTCATTTGTTGAAACGCCAAAGCTTGTGGTGAAAACGAATACCCCACATCGGGGCGGTAGAGCGAAAGCAGTCGGCTGCGGGCGTCAAGCTTCAAATAAAATACCGATAGCTCAATCTATAGATGGAGCATGTTCGCATACACGGGTCCTTCCTGCGGCCATTTGCATACGGGGCTTTCGCGGCGTTTACCTTCCCAAGTCTGAGCACCTAAGAAAGCTTAAACTCGTAAACTGGCATACCCATGGCGCACAACCGCTTGCGACTTATGCTCATTAGTTCTTCTCTCTATTCGCATATAGCAAGCTGGTTTCGCAAAGTGCAAAAGACACACGTTGCTTCAATCGAGAGCGTTGAGTTTATTTTATATAAATCAATGGCTTAATCCTATGAAAACTCACAGTGTTTCTGGCATTTCTCTTGCCAGTTGAAAGCTGACAACACGCGGCCGCGCTTGCGGCCCAGTCAGTTTCAATGAGCAGGAGAATGTACATGGGGAGCCTACCGGCAACACACCCGATTATCGGGACAAATCAAGACGACACAATTACCGGGACCATCCATTCAGACGTCATGTCAGGCCGCCTTGGCGATGATGTCATGTCTGGTCAGAACGGGAATGACGAAGTCTGGGGCGGTCGTGGGGGCGACACGCTTTACGGCAACAATGGCAATGATGTGCTTTACGGGTCCGGCGGACCTAACGTCGTACAGGTCCAGTCCATCACGGTCACAGACGAGTATCCGGTGAGCGTAGTCTTTGAAGGCGAGACCGCGGGATATCGAAACAGCTTCGGCTATTACAAGGTCGATACCGAGACCGGTGAAATCAAGGATGTGTCCATCATCTGGCCGAATGCCTCGCTGCAAGGAAGCGGCGGCAATCTTGTCGGTGGCGAGACGCGGGAATATCTGGATGTATCTGCTGGCGATCAACTCGGCTTTTTCATCGTTTCAAACGGCTATAGCTACAACAACTTCGCCAGTTTCAACGATGGTAGCTTCGCGTTTGTCGATGCGAACGGTGATACGGCAACGCTCGCCAGTACCAATCCGCAACTTGTCTTTCAGGGCAATGACGGCACAACCACGCCCGTCAGGTACCACGCCTATCATACGGCGGCGCACGGCGACACGGTCGGTCTCAATCCCGATGGGATCCTTCATACGACCGGAATCCTGAAAACCCAGAAAGGGACAATCACGCTTGGGTTTGAGGATCTCTATAACGGCGGGGATCGCGATTTTGACGACAGTGTCTTTACCGTCGATATCGGGGCACAGAACGCCACCCTTCTCAATGCCCACTACCGAACCTCATTAGGACTAGACAATGGCAGCAACCAGGAGGGCGATGGTCCGCCGATCGTGATCGACTATGAGGACGACGATATCCTTTACGGCGGGACCGGATCGGATGAGCTCTACGGCCATCGCGGCAATGATGCGCTTTACGGCGAGAACGGACATGACGAACTCTTTGGCGGGCTCGGAAATGATGTCCTCGATGGTGGGCGTGGTGATGATGAGCTCTTCGGGAATTCCGGTGACGACCAGCTTTTCGGCGGGAACGGTCATGATCTCCTGGAAGGGAGCTCGGGCGACGACACGATAGAAGGTGGTCACGGAAATGACGTGCTAAAGGGCGGCTCCAACGACGATATCGTCAGGGGCGGCCAGGGTAACGATTCCCTCGAAGGAAACAGTGGCAATGACATTCTCGAAGGTGAGAGTGGCCATGACACGCTGAGCGGTGGCAGCGGTGACGATGTCCTCAAAGGCGGTTCCGGTAACGATCAGATCGATGGCAACAGCGGTGATGATCTCATTGACGGAGGCTCCGGTAACGATGTGATCAATGGCGGCTCCGGCATTGACACCGTCGATTACTCGAGCTGGACAAAGAAGATTTCTGCAAACCTCCTTACCGGTGTCGTTCGCGGTGATGGAACTGATGAACTCATCAGCATCGAGAACATGATTGGCACAGGTTACGATGACAAAATCATCGGAAGCCGCCTTGCAAATGAGATTGATGGTGGCGCCGGCGATGACACGCTTATCGGCTATACCGGTGACGATCTTCTCAATGGGGAAATCGGTGACGATTATCTTAATGGTGGCAGTGGTGCCGACACGCTCTCCGGTGGAGAAGGGGTCGATATGCTCCGCGGCGGCAAGGGCTCCGACCTGATTGATGGTGGTGAAGGAGATGACGTTCTTTATGGAGCGGAGCTCGGTCGCAATGATGGAGTTGAAGACACCTTCTTCTTTGAACTCGGTGATGGTGACGATGTCATCATCGACTTTGAAGTCGGGACCGATTTTGTATCCCTGTCCGATAATTACAGCGTTGGAGATTATGAAGCGGTCTTGAGTGACACCCAGGATGGAGCGCTCCTTGACTTTGCATCGCTTGATCCGATGCATGACGATAGCGTTCTTCTTCAGGGCGTGAGTGTCGCGGATCTAACGAGTGCTGACTGGCTGCTGTTCGCCTAATCTTCTGGCGACAAGTACGAAGTTACGCGGGCCGGTTTTGAAAGAAACCGGCCTTTCTTCATTGTACGGGTCCAAGGCGACGGATTGTGAAAAGCGGGTTGTCGGACAGAAAGTCTAAAACGGAGTTGTAGCGCCGTGTTATCCGCGTTGCGCACTTATTATCCTTGCAGTCACGTAATTCAATTCTGAGATCAAAAGGCGCTTTCGGATCAAAAAGCATGGCGTAGGCGAGATGCTGATCGGACGAAACGCTTGCAGGTAACTTCGCTGCATAGAGCTTATCCAATTCGTCCGTAGCAAATGCCGCGAAGCCACCCCCCGGGATCCATTGAGGGCTTTTGGGGCCTTGCCCGTCGAGATCGCGCGGACTGGCCGGAACCTCTTCAATCAACGCATCGATCTTTTTCTTCAACCCGTCTGCCATCGACAGGGATAGCGCGCGACGATAGCCTGAATCCGCTAACCCAAGCAGGCTTATGCCGGCATGATTGGTGTCTTCGAACCGTTTCGGTTCGTGTGTCCTTTGCGCCGGCCTGTTCTTTGATATGCGGTCTTCGCTATGCCATCCGTCGTAATAGGGGCGCGGCCAATAGCGCCAAACCGCACTATTTTCTTGCTCGCTCCAGCTCTCAACGAACCGGCTTGCGATGTTTGCAGCACG
>JBCDCU010000349.1:0-3750 GCA_039181265.1 Pseudomonadota bacterium
TATCAGGGGATCAATTTCTTCGATACGGCGGATTTCTACAGTGCTGGCGAGAGCGAAGTCATCCTAGGTCGTGCTCTGAAAGGTGTGCCGCGCGACGAGGTCGTGGTCGCGTCGAAGGTTGGCCTTTCCATGGGTAAGGCGCCAAACCAAAAAGGACTTTCACGCAAACATATACTTGAAGCCGTCGATCGATCGCTCCAACGGCTTGGTATGGACTATCTCGATCTCTTCATCATTCACCGGCTTGATCCTGAAACGCCTATGGAAGAGATCGCCGAGGCGCTCAATGATGTCGTGCGCACTGGGCGTGCGCTCTATATCGGCGCGTCATCGATGTATGCCTGGCAATTCATGAAGCTTCTCGCGATCCAGCGAGCGAACGGCTACGCACCTTTTGTATCCATGCAGAATTTTTACAATCTCGTTTATCGTGAGGAGGAGCGCGAGATGATGCCGCTCTGCGTCAGCGAAGGGATTGGTGTCACGCCGTGGTCGCCGATGGCTCGGGGGTTCCTCACGAAAGGCGTGGACGACAGCGCATCGAACCGGTCAGATACCGACAGCTTGGCGCAAAACTATTTCGGATCGCCCGCTGATTTGGAAGTCCTCGCGGCCGTCCGCAGCGTCGCCCAAAAAATTGACGCGAAGCCCGCCCAGGTCGCCCTTGCCTGGGTGCTCTCCAAACCGTTCATCACGGCTCCGATTATTGGAGCCACAAAGGGGCATCATCTTGGTGATGCGATCGCGGCGCTTGGTATTTCGCTCGATGAGGAAATGGTTCAAGAACTTGAAGCGCCTTATCAACCGCGTGCGATTCAGGGGCATTCGTGAAGGCAATAATGTGGCAAAACTGTGAGTCGAAACAGGGTGTAAGCCGTATATTCGAAGAAATTGATTCAGAATTGCTATTTGTAAGTCAAATCTGAGCCTCGGCGATCCGCGCTTTTCTGGCAAAGAAGATAACGATGACGATGAGCAGCGCGAAGAATTGGGTGCGGGGACCGATTGCTTCGCTGAGTACAAGCCAGGAAAAGAACAGGGTGACGAAGGTCTGGAGAAGTTGCACCTGACCGACGCGTGCAATCCCGCCCATGGCAAGGCCTGCGTTCCAGAAGAAAAAACCGAGGAACATCGAGAAGACGCCGAGATAGCCAAGTCCGGCAAGGGCAGGCCATCCAGCTGACGTTACATTGGGATCGAAAGAGATGAGTGTTCCTATAAGTGCGATCGGCAAGGCGATTATAATTTGCCACGAGATGACTTCCCATCCTGGGCGTTCGCGCGCGATCGTTCCTGAAAACGCATAGCCGAGGGAGGCTGAAAGGGCGGCAAGGACCAGCCATAAATCGCCAAGCAAGAAGCCGGTGGGGCCATCGCCGATCGTAAAAATCGTAATCGTCACCGCGCCGATGGCTGCCCACATCCAGAAAGCTGGGGAGGGGCGTTCCTGAGCCGCAATGACGGCCATGACCGCTGTCGTCAGAGGAAGAAGGCCAAGCACGACGCCCGAATGGGCGGCTGGCACGTCAAGAAGAGCGAGGGCAAGAAAAGATGGGAAGCCGATGACCAGGCAAAGGCTCGCCAGAGTTGAGGTTAACCAGAGCCGTTTCGGCAAACGCTTTTTGAACAGAAAAAGCAGAGGAGCCGCAAAGCAGGCGGCGATGAGTGCGCGGGCGAATGTGACAAACCAGGGGTCGAGTTCACCGACTGCGAGTTTCGTTGCTGGAACCGAAGCGCCGAAAATAACCACTCCAATGAAGCCCAGTGCGAAGCCAAGCGGAATATTCCTGTGATCGGGTGCCATTCGGTTCGCATTCATCCACGGCGTGATAGGCGGGCGGTCGAAAATACTCGCCAGTCGGCTCAGAGTCGATTATGGATTTTGAGCAAATGAGGCAATGCGTTGAGTATCTGGACGAAAATATCTGAAGCCGTAAGCCGCTTCGCGCAATCGGGGCCGATTGCCGGTGCGCTCGATGCGGTTGTGGATTTCATTACGGGCGTTCCGGATAACGCTGAACGGCGTCAGGTTGCCTTTACCGTTGCGATGATTTCCCTATCGGCGAAAATGGCCAAGGCGGATGGGATCGTCACCAGCGATGAGATTACTGCCTTTAAAGATATTTTCGAGATTCCTGACGGGGAGAAGCGCAATGTCGCACGCATGTTTAATCTTGCAAAGCAGGATGTGGCGGGATTCGATGCCTATGCCGGGCAGATCAAGCGGATTTACAATGATGTTCCCGATACGCTTGAAGACATTCTTGATGGCCTCTTCCACATCGCTAAAGCCGACGGAGTGATCCATGAAAACGAGATCGCTTTTCTGGAGGAGGTCGGGCGGATTTTCGGTTTTGACGAAGCGTCATTCCGCTCTGTAAAAGCCCGTCATGTGATTGATCAGCGTAACGATCCCTATCTCATTCTCGGGGCGGAGCCGGATTGGAGCAATGACGCCCTGCGCCGCCATTACCGCCGGCTCGTTGCTGAAAACCATCCCGATCGTCTGATTGCCCGCGGCGTTCCCGCTGAATTTGTCAAGATTGCCAATGAGAAGCTGGCGGTGATCAACGCGGCTTACGATACGCTCGAAAAAGAGCGCGGCCTTTGATCTTATTGTGATGCCGGACCCCGATAACCGCAAACTTGAAGCTCCCGATAGCCCCCTGACGGACGACATTGTGGCGTCTCCTAACTTCAATGAAAGACGTTTGGGTGCGCCGGACATGCTTCTTCTGCATTACACAGGCATGGACGATCCCGAAAAGTCGCTCAAATGGCTTTGCATGGAAAAGTCGGAGGTCTCCAGCCACTATTTTATCTTTCCGGACGGGCGCATTGTTCAAAGTGTGGCGGAAGACAAACGAGCCTGGCATGCCGGGCTGTCATTCTGGGCAGGTGAACGGGATATCAACTCCCGGTCAATCGGTATCGAAATTGCCAATGGCGGGCATGATTACGGGCTTCCGGACTTCGAAACAGCCCAGATTTCCAAGCTGATGGCGCTTTGCAATGACATCATCACGCGTCATTCGATCAGGCCCGAACGGGTACTGGCCCATTCCGATGTTGCGCCTCGGCGGAAAAAGGATCCCGGTGAGAAGTTTCCCTGGGAGGCGCTCGCGGCTCAAGATATTGGCCATTTCGTGACAGAAGAAATCGGTGCAGACGGCCGCTTCTTCCAAAGAGGGGACGAAGGGGATCCGGTTGCAGCGCTTCAGACTATGCTCGGGCTTTACGGGTATGAGATCGATGTGACCGGCTCCTTTGATGAGCACACGGTCGCCGTGGTTGAAGCCTTTCAGCGGCATTTCCGGCAAAGCCGCGTTGATGGCGTTGCTGATGCTTCCACAATAGCAACGCTTCACAAGCTGCTCGTTTCTCTACCGTCCGCAATCGCTTGAGATGTTGGCTGGACTAGGCCGAAGGCGCGCCTCTTTACTGCGGAAATGAGGTGGCCTTGACGCAGGATATCAAAAAGATCATCTGTTTAGTGTCAGTTGGCCGGGTAATCGCTCGCGCGTTTTTCGAAAGAATTGTCGTGAGAGGAAAGTCCGGGCTCCATGGAGACACGGCGCCGGATAACGTCCGGCGGAGGGCGCCCTCGTGGGCGTGTTCCAGGGAAAGTGCCACAGAGAGCAAACCGCCGCGCATTGCGCGGTAAGGGTGAAAGGGTGGAGTAAGAGCCCACCGCGCCGTCAGTAATGGCGGTGGCAAGGTAAACCCCGCCGGGAGCAAGACCGAATAGGA
>JBCDCU010000350.1:0-3726 GCA_039181265.1 Pseudomonadota bacterium
AAACGAACGGATTGACAAACACAACACTTCGGTGAAGCTGAAAACAGAGGAGATCCCAATGCCGCAACTCTTTCCGTTCACCGATCCGGCTGACGTCAAAGCCGGCTATCCCCGTGCCATCGTAAGATGCGAAGGCGCGACTGTCATCGATGAAGACGGGAACCGCTTCTACGACGCCGTTTCAGGACTCTGGTGCGCGTCCCTGGGCTTTTCGCATCCGCGCCTGGTGGAAGCAGCCCGTACGCAAATGGAAACGCTCTCCTATTACCACAGCTTCATGGGAAGGACACCGCAGGTTTCGAATGCTCTCGCCGAGACACTCACCGAAGTAACGCCTCGCGGCATCGGACATTTCATCTACGGACAATCGGGTTCGGACGCCGTGGACACCGCGATCAAGCTTGTGCGGTATTATCAAAACGCGCGCGGCAAGCCATCGAAGAAGAAGATCCTTGCCCGCGACGGCGCGTATCACGGGGCAGGCGGCATGAGCGCTGCGCTCACTGCATTTTCGTATTGCCACGATGGTTTCGATACGCCGCTTGACACCGTTATTCGCCTGACCCTTCCCCACTACGCCAAGGAGGGGCGACCGGGTGAAAGCGAAACGGCTTTCAAAGACAGGCTATGCCGGGAGCTGGAAGAAAAGATTGCGGCCCACGGTGCAGACACGATCGGAGCCATGATCGGCGAACCCGTTTTGGGGGCAGGGGGCGTTATTCCGCCGCCGGAAGGCTACTGGGAAGCCGTTCAGCGGATCCTTAAGAAGAACGATATTCTCGCAATATCCGATGAAACGATCACAGGTTTTGGCCGAACGGGATGTTGGTTCGGCTGCGAACGCTATGGCCTTGAGCCGGATATCATGACCATGGCAAAACAGCTTACTGCCGCGCATTTTCCGTTATCAGCGGTTGGCTTGAGCGACACGGTCCATCAGGAAATCGCGGCATTCGCCCACGCACATGGTACATTGGGCCACGGTTTTACCTATGGGGGACATCCGGTTGGAGCCGCGGTGGCGCTGGAAACGCTCGCAATCTACAGAGACATGGATCTCGAGACTCATGTCGCTAGGCTCGCACAAAACCTAGCAACTGCGCTCACTGATGTGGCGCCGTCACCTTTTGTGTTTGAAGTTCGTCAGGCAGGTTTCATGGCTGGAGTGGAACTCACAAGCGATACCGAGGAGAAGGACGGTCTTGCACGCAAGGTCGCGTCAGAAGCAGAAAAACGTGGGGTGTTCTTCCGTGTGATTGGGAACACGCTTGCGATCAGCCCGCCTTACATTGCAACGCCGGATGAAATCGAATGGCTCGTGCGAACGTTACAGGAGAGCTTGAACGCCGCGACTGCGGAACTGGAACCCATCCCGTCTTGAAACATGGATTGCGCACCTCGTGACGCCGACCGATCTTTGTTACCTCTCCGCCAGCAATGCCCTCAAGGCATTCAAGAGCAGGACATTGTCTCCCGTTGACCTTATGCAGGCTCTTATCGCGAGAGCGGAGACTGTAGAGCCCCGTATCAACGCGTTCACTTTCAAGTACTTCGACGAAGCCCTGGAGGACGCCAAGAGAGCGGAAGCACTTTTTGGCAAAGGCGCTGATCATCGGCCTCTCGAAGGTCTTACTATGGCAATCAAAGATTCAGGGTTGATCGCCGGCAAGCCCACATCCGCCGGATCGCTCACCACTACTGAAGAGCCGGCAAAAACGACATCCGTTGTCAATGCCAGAATCCTCGATGCCGGCGGCATCTGTCATGCGCGCACGGCAACACCGGAGTTTTCGTGCGCGGCAGTCACACATTCCTTGCGATGGGGTATCACACGCAATCCCTGGAACACCGACTATACACCCGGAGGATCGTCGGGTGGGGCAGGGGCAGCCCTTGCCGCCGGGACATCAACGCTCGCAAGCGGCTCTGACATCGGCGGCTCCATTCGCATACCCGCGGGATGCTCAGGCGTGATCGGTTACAAACCGCCGCATGGTATCAACCCTGTCGACCCACCGTTCAATTTGGACACGTACTGCCATACCGGGCCGATGGCCCGCTCGATGGATGACATTGTACTTTTCCAAAGCGTATTATCGGGAAACATGGCCAGATATCGCGCCCTCAGCACAACGGGTTCGCTCAAGGGGATGCGAATAGCTTATTCTCAGAACCTCGGTTTTTTTGAAGTTGACCAAGATGTTGAGGCAGCGACGCTCAATGCCGTTCGCATGCTCCGCGAAGCCGGTGCGATTGTCGAAGAAATAGACCTGCAATGGAACGAGGTCTCGCTGGAAGCGGCTCAGGATCATTTGACTACGATCTTCGCTGCTTCGATACGCGATGCAATCGAGACGTCGAACGCAGAAGTGACGCCCTACACCCGAGCTTTTGTCGACCGCTTGAAGACCCTCGACCCGGATGCCTTTTATCGAAGCTTGCTCATCAAGGCGCAAATGATCGAAACATTCGAAGATGCGATGGAAGATTTCGACATCATGGTTGCACCAACCAATGCGCGCGCCGCGGTCCCCGCCGCTTTTGAGCCTGCACGAGACTCTCTCGAAATTAATGGCGTTAAGGTTGATTCGGCGTTAGGCTGGGTTATGACGTATCCGTTCAACATATTGTCGGATTGTCCAGTTCTCTCTGTCCCTTCGGGCTTCGCGCATACCGGCGTTCCTGCAGGAATGCAAATCATCGGGAAACGAGGCGACGAAGAATCTGTGCTGCGGACAGGGATCGCATATGAAGTGGAATACGGCGGTTTTTTCGGCGAAGGAAGAAGACCGCCGCTTTAAATCAGGGTATTATTCCTCCCTGGCACCAGAATCGACGCTTAGATTGGAAGCAACTTAACGTGAGGCGGGTTTTGCTTGTGATGCAGTCACACGCTCGCCACGTAAACCTCGGTAACTCTACGAAAGTGGACAAGACGAAGTGAGCGAAGACGCGATCAATTATGAAAGAAATACCGGCCACCTCCTCGTGTATCCGGAGACATCGGAATCTTTTGCCAATGGTTTCGAAACCGGTGAAATCTATGGGCAAATGCTTGCAGGAGTTAAGGTGATTGAGCCATTAACAGCTTTCCCGCAAAGCCTGAGGGACTTTTTTGTGCGCATGGCGGAAGCCGTCGAATACGACCTCGAAATCATGGATGCGGCTGACGGGCGGTTCATCTGTGTGTTTCGGAAAAAGCGCACAACGACGCCATTGCATCCCATCAAATAGGGTCCGCTGCACTCGGGTGCGTCCTCTTCCACCAGCAACAGGGGAAGAGATTTGCCAGCTTTGGGTGGTGAGAAACGCAAAACGGGAGAAATCGGTTGAATGGTCGGAGTGAGAGGATTCGAACCTCCGACCCCCTCGTCCCGAACGAGGTGCGCTACCAGGCTGCGCTACACTCCGTGACCATCGCCGGATTTATATAGCTGGCCGCAAACATCCGCAAGGGAGGAGCGCGGCTGAAGCGCCCCATAGACGTCGCAGGTTCGCGGGCGCGGCTCGGGGAATACACACTCCATTGCCTTTCCGGACCACAAACTGGTCTTATATGCTGGGATGCAAAGAAACATTCTCCTACCAAAGCGAAATCACCTTCGATGTTATTCTTCGCCGCTGCCGTCTTCGGCCTCATCATCACACCAGGGCCGGGCGTCTTGTCGACGGCTGGCGTCGGGTCCGCTTACGGATTCAGACCGGGTGCGAGATACATTGCTGGGC
>JBCDCU010000351.1:0-3712 GCA_039181265.1 Pseudomonadota bacterium
CTGACTGCCCCCTTGGCGCGCCATGTGGCTGAGAATATCAACGAGATCCAGCTTCCGTTTCGAAGCTATCGGGCTGGCTACGTCTTCCGGAATGAGAAACCGGGCCCAGGCCGCTTTCGCCAGTTCATGCAGTTCGATGCCGACACCGTCGGCGGGCCCGGCGTCCAGGCTGACGCTGAGATGTGCATGATGATGGCCGATACGATGGAAGCGCTGGGTATTGCCCGCGGCGACTACGTCATCAGGGTCAACAACCGCAAGGTGCTTGATGGTGTTATGGAGGCCATCGGCCTTGGGAGTGAGGAACACGCAGGCCGTCGTCTGACGGTTCTGCGCGCGATCGACAAGCTCGATAAATTCGGACCTGAGGGCGTACGGCTTCTTCTTGGCGCGGGACGGCGCGACGAAAGCGGCGACTTTACAGAAGGCGCCGGTCTTGATGATGAAGCAACGGACCTCGTCCTTGGATATGTCGCGGGCGAGCGTTTGATTGAAGGTGAGGGGCAGGCGGAACTCGATGTAATCGGCGCGTTGTGTGAAAAAGCCGGATATGGCTCGGATCGCATCAAGATCGATCCCTCTGTGGTGCGCGGGCTCGAATATTACACCGGCCCTGTCTACGAAGCCGAACTCCTGTTTGACGTTACAAATGAAAAGGGTGAGACCGTTCAATTCGGCTCCGTCGGCGGAGGCGGGCGTTATGACGGCCTGATCAAGCGTTTCACCGGGCGCGATGTTCCCGCGACTGGATTTTCCATTGGCGTTTCGCGATTGATGACGGCGCTGAAGAACCTCGGCAAGGTCGATGATGAGGGGCAAACGGCGCCGGTTCTTGTTACGGTCATGGATGGCGATACGGATTCGCTTGCCCGATATCAGAGCTTTACGCAGGCGTTGCGTGAGAGCGGTGTGCGAGCGGAGATGTATCAGGGCAACTGGAAGAAGTTTGGTAATCAGTTGAAATATGCCGACCGTCGCGGCGTGCCCATTGCCATCATTCAGGGGTCCGATGAACGTGCAGCAGGAAAACTGCAAATTAAGGATTTGATTGAAGGCCGAAGGCAGGCCGAAGCGATTGCCTCCAACGAGGAATGGCGCGAACAGCGCCCCGGTCAGTTCGAAATCGATGAGGCGGCTCTTGTTGGAGAGGTGAAGGCTCTGCTTGAACGACAAGCGGCGGATCGAACCTTGTCGACAATCGGCGACAAAACGGACTAGGACGCCGCCCGTGGATATCACGCGTCTTGAAAACCTTTTTGCCGGAAAGGCCTGCATGCCGCTTGATGTGCCGGTTCTTCATCCGGCGGATGCCTTTTTGAATACGGCAGGTGAGGCGTTCCGCAAATCCGTCTTCATTACCCACCGTGCCGATGGCGAGATGCTGTGCTTGCGCCCGGAATTTACGATACCGGTTCTCGCCCATCATTTGCGGGGGACGAATGGCGCGGCCCGCTATTCCTATCGTGGGACAGTGTTTCGTCAGCGTCCGCATGTTGACGATGGGCGGCCGCAGGAATTCGAGCAGGCAGGTGTGGAATCTTTTGCTGAAAATGATTTCGCAAAGGCGGACGCCGACATGCTGCTTCTCGCGTTGGACGCGGTGCGCCTTTATCCGGAAATCGATCCAATTGTCTCGATCGGTGATCCCGCTTTTTTTGAAGCGCTTGTCGGTCCGATCGGATTGCCGACAATTTGGTGTGACAGGTTGCTGCGCGCATTCGGTGATGACACGCTTTTAGAGCGTCAGTTGAAGCGAATGGTCGCAACGGACGAAAGTGCGGTAGCCCATTTGGACGAGGAACTCGCACCGCTGGTTGACGCGGATGATCTGCTTGGATTGATGAGATTGATCGAAGCGCGCATGGACGATCACGGGCTTTTGGGAGCAGGCGCGCGAAGCCCGGGCGACATTGCAACGCGCCTTCTGGAAAAAGCGAGGGCCGACGTCAGAGTCTCGCAAGAAACTGCCGAAACCTGCCGCGCTTTCCTGCGACTGGAATGTTCTGCAGATCTCGTTGGCGAAACTCTAGGTGATTTTGCCTCCGGTCATGGTGTGGATTTCGCTGAACCTTTCGCAGAGTTCCAAGCACGCATGGCGCAGGGGCTTTTGGAAGCCGACGTACCGATCAGGTTTTCTGCCCGATTCGGGCGCCGACTCGACTATTACACGGGTTTTGTTTTCGAAATCCATGACCGGCGACACCCGGGAAGAGGGCCTGTTGCGGGTGGTGGGCGATATGATCGATTGAGTGAACTTCTCGGAGGTCCTTCGGTGCCTGCCGTTGGTTTTTCCCTTTGGCTCGACCGCCTTGCAGGCGGCAATGGCGTGGCGGGGGATGATTGAGATGATCACGAATGGCCATCATGGTGAGAAACTCGTTCTTGCCATCCCTTCCAAGGGCCGACTGAAGGAAGAATGTGAGACGATCTTCTCTAAGAGCGGCTATCCGATACTTTCTCCGTTTGGCGCGCGCAATTATCGCGGCCGGGTCGATGGGAATTCGGAAATCGAAATCGCTTTTCTCTCTGCCTCCGAAATCGCGCGCGAATTGGCGCGCGGCAAGGTTCATCTGGGTGTCACGGGGGAAGATCTCGTCAAGGAGACAATCGCCAATTATGACGCTTTGACCGAACAGGTAATTGCGCTTGGTTTCGGCCATGCAGATGTGGTGGTCGCTGTGCCGGAAAGCTGGGTTGACGTGACCTCGATGGAGGATCTTGATGACGTTGCTGCCGGATATCGTGTGCGGTATGGACGCCGCCTTAGAATTGCAACCAAGTACTGGAACTTGACGCAGCGTTTTTTTGCAGGTCACGGCATTTCGGTTTACCGGATTGTCGATAGCCTCGGTGCAACGGAAGGCGCTCCGTCGGCCGGTCTTGCCGATGCGATTGTCGATATTACTTCGACCGGCTCGACCCTGAAGGCCAATCACCTCAAGCTTCTCGACGACGGGGTGATTTTGAGGTCTCAAGCAAACCTTTTTCGATCAAGAACCGCTCCCTGGAATGACGCGCTGTTAGTTCAAGCGCGGGAGATCACAGAGGCCCTTCACCAGACCCTAAAGGGTGGCTAATCAGGTTCTTATGCATTCTGCGGGTTCGGGAGAAGCGAAGAGCTCACGATCGAATGTCACGCCTGTTTCGGCGCGAAAAACCTGTCGAGATAGGCCGTCATAAGCAATTGTCCATATACGGCTCTATCTTTTTTTGAAGGTATGTGTTAACACTACATCCCACCAAAAGGAGAGGCCGCCTCGGGGGAGACGGCCTCAGTAAGCCCAGCAAGCAAGTTCGGGGGGGTCCTGCTGAACTTGCGTCATAATGTCACATAATTTGCCCGTTTTTGCGAGACGTATTTCTGCCTAGAGCTCGGAAATCCGTTTGCATCGATTTTATCTACTAGCTTCATATAAGTTTTACTTACATAAAAATGATACGGGAAACCGCTTATTAATTTTGGTTTTTGAGCTCTTCCCATTGTACCGATTCCGGCTCATCAAAGAATTATGCATGCGACCTGGCGTTGTTACGGCGTCTAACGCACACCTTTTTTCACGTACAAGCGAAAAAGTGGTTGGAAGTGTGGGGGAGCCTTTCCTCCAGGCGACATAATGCTGTCCGTTCCTGTGGCCGCCGATAGGAAAAGCACGAGGCAGGTTTTCCACATAAAACAGGCGCCTGATGCTGACGGGATCATGATGTTCCGAAA
>JBCDCU010000352.1:0-3640 GCA_039181265.1 Pseudomonadota bacterium
ATCAGCCTTTCACGCAACGCGGCCTGAGACTGATGGCGCGCTCCATATGATGGTCGGCGTCTCCCAGAACATGATCAATCATGACAATACGTTTCGCATAATGGCCAAGGGCGTATTCCCAGGTCATGGCGATGCCGCCATGTAACTGAATACTCTCTTCAGCCACCACGCGTCCGATCGTGCCGGTGAGGTTCTTGGCAGCACTTAAAGCCCATTCCCGGCTCACATAATCGCTATCGAAGCGATCGGCGGCATTAATGACGGAAGAGCGCATCTGTTCGATTTCCATCATCATGTCGGCCATACGATGCTGAAGCGCCTGAAAGGTTCCGATCGGACGGCCGAACTGGGTCCGGGTTTTGAGATAATCGAGGGTCATCTTTGACGCAACGTCCATCGCGCCAAGGGCTTCCGCAGAAAGGGCTAACACTCCGGCACCCATGACCTTCTCGATTATGGGATAGGCATCCTTGGCAGCGCCTTCCAGAACCTCGGCTTCGACATTGGTCAAGGTGAGTTCCGCGGCATGGAGCCCGTCGACGGTCGGGTACCCGCGGATCGAAAGCCCTTCTGCATTCTTGTCGATGAGATAAAGCGACAATCCGGCGCAATCGTCATGGTCTCCGGAATGCCGTGCTGAAACCACTATGTGGTCCGCCGCATCGCCGTTGATAACAACCGCTTTGTTTCCAGTAAGTCTGTAATTCGAACCAACCGCTTCGGCGGTTGTGCGCACATGGGAGAGCTCGTAACGGCCGTCAGGCTCCCCATGGGCGAACGCGATCAGGGTTTCACCGGAAATTACGCTCTCAAGCTGTGCCTTTTGCGCTTCGCTGCCAGCTTCCTGAAGGGCCGTTCCTGCGAGAAGCGTGGCCATGAAGGGTTCGACCACGAGACCACGTCCGAGCTCCTCGAAAATGATGGCAAGGTCGAAACCCGCGCCGCCAAACCCCCCAACCTCTTCGCGAAAAAGCGCTCCAATAAGGCCAAGTTCGGCGAATTGTCCCCACATGTCGCGGGAGAAGCCGAATTCGCTTTCCGCGTGATTATGCCGGACGTCGATCGGGTAGGCGTTGGCGATCATCTTGGCGGTCTGATCTGCGATCATCCGCCGTTCTTCGGTATGAGTGAAATCCATGCGCTAGCCTCCCATCGTCAGCTTAGTGATGATATTGCGCTGGATTTCGTTCGACCCGCCGTAGATCGACATTTTCCGGTTGTTGAAATATTGCGAGGCGACGGGATTGGCATAGTCCGGCCCGACCGGCTCGACATTGCTTCCGGCTTCAAGAGCCTCCGAAATGAACGGGATAGCGTAGGGGCCGAGCGCTTCACGGGTCAGATCGTTAATCCGTTGGCGGATAACAGTTCCCTTGATTTTCAGCATTGACGTCTGAGCACTGACATCCTGACCGGTCTCGGCCGCTGAGATCGCCCGAAGATTTGAGGTGCGCATGGCGTCGAGTTGGAATTCGACCTCCATGATCTTCGAAGCAAAAACGGGGTCGTCGATCAAAGGTCGCCCTGCCTTACGCTGTTTGCTGGCGACACTCTTCAGATTGTCGAGGGCCTTAAGCGAAAAGCCAACCCCTGCGATATTGGTCCGCTCGTGGGAGAGCAGATACTTCGCATAGGTCCAGCCTTTGTTTTCTTCTCCGACGAGGTTCTCTGTTGGAACCCGCGCATTGTCGAAGAAGACTTCGTTCACCTCGTGCTCCCCGTCGAGGAGGATGATCGGCCGGATTTCAACGCCCGGCGTATCCATATCGATTAAGAGAAAGGAGATGCCTTCTTGCGGTTTGCCGTCGGACTTTGTGCGCACGAGGCAGAAAATTTTGTTCGCGTGCTGACCAAGTGTCGTCCAGGTCTTCTGCCCGTTCACGACATAATGGCTTCCATCACGCTCCGCGCGTGTCTTCAGGGACGCGAGATCGGATCCAGCACCCGGTTCCGAATACCCCTGACACCACCAGTCGGTTCCATCGAGGATCCGGGGAAGATAGAAATCCTGCTGGGATTTGCTGCCAAAAGCCATCAGCACGGGGCCAAGCATGGCAACGCCGAACGGCACGATACGCGGCCCACCGGCGCGCACATATTCCTCCTCGAAAATATGACGCTGGGCTGGTGACCAACCCTGTCCTCCGAATTCCCTCGGCCAGCTTCCGGCGTACCAGCCCTTACGATTGAGGATGGCGTGCCAGGTATCGTGGTCTTCTTTCGAAAGCCGTTTGCCTTTGCGGGTCTTCTCGGTAATCGATGCGGGAAGTTCTGCCAAAAGGTAGCCTCTGACCTCGTCGCGAAAGGCAAGGTCGTCTTCAGAATATTTGAGATCCATGGATCACTCCCCCTCTTTGTCTCCGGATGATCCGGTCCGCCTCCTCCGCGGATCCGATCAGCAATCAGTCGTCGTTAAGGCTCGCAAAGGTCCTGTCGCTCGCGGCAAGGTCCCGTAACAAAGACGCCGGTTGCCAGAAAAAAGCGTCCTCGTCAGCATAAGACTCAATGCGCTCAAGGATGGTCTTTGGCCCCTCCAGGTCGGCATAGAGCGTCGGCCCGCCGCGAAACCGCGGGAAGCCATAGCCGTAAAGCAAGGTCACGTCGACATCTGACGGCCTGAGTGCGATCTTTTCTTCGATAACCCTCGCCGCTTCATTGACCATCGCAGCCATGTAGCGCTCGACAATCTTATCGGATGTGAAGCTGCGCGGTGCGATCCCATTGGCCGTTCGCTCAGCATCAATCATCGCAAGCACCTCTTCGTCGGGCACGCCTTTCGGGTTGCCCTGATCGTACCGGTAAAGGCCACGTCCCGTCTTGCGTCCGAAGTGCCCTTCTTCGCAAATCCTGTCCAGAATCGCCACATAGCGTTCCCGTGGATCCCGGTTTGGCGCTTTTCGCTTGCGCGTCGCCCAACCGATATCAAGCCCTGCCAGATCGGCAACCTGATACGGGCCCATCGGAAAACCGAAGGCGCGGATTGCTTCGTCGATCTCGTAAGGCGAGGCGCCATCGAGCATCAAATAGTCTGCCGCCTGACGGTAACGGGCAAGAATGCGGTTTCCTATGAAGCCGTCGCAGACGCCGGACCTCACCGCGACTTTGCGCAATGTCTTCGCAAGTTTGAAACCAGTTGCCGTAACATCTGGATCGGTTTGATCGGCGACCACGATTTCCAGGAGTTTCATAATGTGCGCTGGAGAGAAAAAGTGAAGGCCGATGACCGCCTCTGGACGCGCCGTTGCGCTCGCAATTTCATTGATATCGAGATAGCTGGTGTTGGAGGCAAGAATGGCACCCGGTTTCATCGCCCGGTCCAGTTCCGCGAAGACGGTCTTCTTGACATCCATGTCTTCAAAAACGGCCTCGACGGTAAGATCCGCCTCGCCGAGAAGAGCGTAATCGGAGCCGGCTTTGAACTTGCCCGAAAGAAGGGCGTCACGCTCCGTCTCCGCGAGCTTGCCGCGCTTGACCGACCCATCAAGAATGCCTTTCACGCGCTCAAAACCGGCGGCGGCTGCCTCCTCATCGCGTTCAATCATGGTAACCGAAAGCCCGGACAGCAGCATCGACGCGGCAATGCCCGCTCCCATGGTCCCGCCGCCGATCACACCGGCGGCGGAAACATCGCGTGCTTCCC
>JBCDCU010000353.1:0-3637 GCA_039181265.1 Pseudomonadota bacterium
CGCCGGACGTCGGGATTGTAAATCGATTCATGATCTATCCAGGTTTGCGGAAATCGGGTGGTCGCCACCGAGGTTTTGGAAGGGTCAATTCCAAAATCTCTTTGACTGACATCCCTAACATTTAACATTCCGAAGGGCGTCCGACTTGCGTGGTTGTTCCCCCGGTCTTCTTATTATCGCCGCTCAAAGAGTTTTTCAATCTCGGTGAGTGAAAGTTTCACAAAGGTTGGGCGCCCATGGTTGCATTGTCCTGCTGCTGGCGTCTTTTCCATATCCCGTAAAAGCGCGTTCATTTCCTCCGGCCTCAGCCTTCGACCTGAGCGCACGGAGCCGTGACACGCCATGGTGGAGAGAACGGCGTTGATATGGTCAGCAAGAAGTGCGGCACTCCCAGTTTCCTGCAATGTATCTGCGAGATCTTTAAGGAGACTGACAGCATCGACTTTGCCGAGGAGCGCCGGGACTTCCCGGACAGCGATTGCACCTTCGCCGAAACCTTCGATAACAAGGCCAAGGGCTTTGAGGTCTTCCGCGTGGGCCATCAGGGTACCGGCTTCTTCGATTGTAAGATCGACGATATCCGGAATGAGGAGGATCTGCGTCTTGACGCCGTTGTCCTCATGCGCGGTCTTGAGCCGCTCATAAACGAGGCGTTCGTGCGCAGCGTGCTGGTCGATCAGAACGAGGCCATCGGCGGTCTGACTGACAATATAATTCTCGTGAATTTGAGCGCGCGCTGCGCCGAGTGGATGGGCTTCAAACGCAGTGTGCGATGAATGAGCCGGTTCGAATTCAGTCCGTGCCGATGGAGCTCCGGTTTCCTGAAAGCCAGGTTGCTCTGCCTCATGAAGCGCCGCTCGGTTGTCCGTGCCGTTCGCTGTAGCGCCATTCTGAAAGCCATTTTCACGGTAATTCCAGTCGAGGGGACGATGAGGAGACGTCTGCGGCTGGAAGCCTGCCCGTTGCCCATTGTTCGGATAATGGACCTGAGAACGGCTTTCTTTCAGGGCGCGCAAGGCTGCTGCGGTTCCTCCCGTGTCGGCACGCAGTCCTCCGTCTTCGAGGCTCCTGCGGATGGCGCCTACGACGAGGCCGCGCACAAGTCCGGCATCGCGGAACCGCACATCCGATTTTGCCGGGTGCACGTTCACATCGACATCCTTCGGCTCGATATCGATGAAGAGCGCGAGAACCGGGTATCTGCCCTTCGGCATGAGATCGGAGTAGCCGCCGCGCACCGCAGAGAGAAGAAGCGGGTCGCGAACCGGGCGTCCGTTGACACTCAAAAACTGATGCTGGGAATTCGCCCGATTAAAGGTCGGAATGCCAATCCGGCCCGAAAGCCGAACGCCCTCCCGGCTTACGTCAACGGGAACGGAATTGTCGGCGAAATCAGATCCAAGCACCTGACGCAGGCGCTCCGCCTGAAGGTCTGCGGTGCTTGCTGTCACATCATCCGTTGCAAAGCGAACTTCCTGGCGGTCGGCTCCGGCGAGGACGAATGTGACGGCCGGATTGGCAATCGCAAGCCTGCGGACAATATCGGTGATCGCATTTGCTTCCGCCCGGTCCGATTTCAGGAATTTGAGGCGCGCTGGAACAGCGAAAAAAAGATCCTTCACTTCAACACGCGTTCCCCGATTGATCGCGATGGGTTTCGGCCCCTCTATCCTCCCGCCGGAAACGGAAATGGCATAACCGGTCTCAGCGCCTTCAACGCGTGTAGCGATCTGAAGCCGCGCCACTGCGCCAATTGAGGCAAGCGCTTCGCCGCGAAAGCCGAGCGTCGCGATATTCAAGAGGTCGTCGAGGATCTTTGACGTACAATGGCGCTCAACGGAAAGCTGGAGGTCTTCCGCCGTCATGCCTCCTCCGTCATCACTGACACGAATGAGGCTCTTTCCGCCTCCCGCGGTAACAATTTCAACCGCTGTCGCACCGGCGTCGATGGCGTTTTCAACAAGCTCTTTGACGACGCTCGCGGGACGTTCGATGACCTCGCCCGCCGCGATGCGGTTGATCATGCCTTCATCAAGCCGCCGAACCGTCATAAGTCGATCTATCCCGCCTCCTCAGATGGTTGGCGGTTCAAGGCTCGCCAACCAATATCGCGACGATAAAAACCGTTCTCCCAGTCGATCTTCGAAGCGGCCTCATAAGCGCGGGTCTGCGCCTCCTCAACATTGGAACCGAGAGCCGTCACGTTGAGGACACGTCCGCCGGTGGCAAGAAGCTGTCCGCCGTCTTCTGAGGTTCCGGCGTGAAAAATCTCTACGTCCTCGACGGACGCCGCTTTATCGAGCCCTCTGATCTCTGTGTTCTTATCGTAAGACCCGGGATAGCCCTTTGACGCGAGAACCACGGTGAGAGCCGTGTCGTCGAAAAAACGGGCGCTGACACGGTCAAGCATGCCGTCAGCGGTTGCTTTCATAAGAACGAGAATATCGTCTTTCAGCCGCATCATCAAAACCTGGCATTCAGGATCGCCGAAGCGGCAGTTAAACTCAATGAGTTGGGGGCCGTTTTCGTCAATCATCAGACCGGCAAAGAGGACGCCACGATAAGGTGTCCCGCGCTCAGCCATGCCCTTTACTGCGGGCTCGATGATCTCAGCCATGACGCGCTGGGTCATCGCATCATCAAGGATTGGCGCGGGGGAGTAAGCCCCCATACCACCGGTATTCGGTCCGGTGTCGCCCTCACCGACACGTTTGTGATCCTGCGCGCCCTCGAGGGGAAGGACATTAACGCCGTCCGACAAGGCGAAAAAGCTCGCCTCCTCACCCTGAAGGAAATCTTCAATCACGACCTGCGCTCCCGCCGCACCAAAGGCGCCATCAAAACAGGCTTCAACGGCGGCTACGGCAGCGTCCTCGGTGTCTGCGACGACCACGCCTTTTCCGGCAGCAAGACCATCAGCTTTTACAACGATGGGTGCGCCTTCAGAACGAATATAAGAAATCGCAGCCTCCGCTGTATCGAAGGTCTGCGAACGTGCTGTAGGGATGTTGCATTCCGTGCAGAGCTTCTTAGTAAAGTCCTTCGAGCCCTCAAGCATGGAGGCTGCACGGCTCGGGCCGAAAACCTTGATCCCTGCAGCTTCGAGGTCATCGGTAAGCCCCGCGACTAAAGGTGCTTCCGGACCAATCACGACAAGATCAATCGTGTTCGTCTTACAAAACGCAATGACCGCGTTGTGGTCCGCGGGGTCGAGATCCACAATGTCTGCCTCGCGGGCAATACCGGCGTTGCCCGGCGCCGCGAAGAGCCGGGTGAGAAGGGCGGAATTGCCGATCGCCCAGGAAAGAGCGTGCTCGCGTCCGCCGGAACCAAGAAGTAAAACGTTCATGCCACCCGTGGGACCGGTATGCTCTGCCGGTCTTTGTTGACGTTGTGCTGTCGCCTCCGGGCCTATCATGGGCGATGCTGCTTTGTCACGGTTGCAGCGTTGTAGCGTCGCGGTTTTCAACTTCAGACTGGTTTTTCCACCGCTCTGGTCTTATGTATGGGCAGAATCAACGCAGGGCCTTTGGAAACAGTAATGTCGGATAGTGCGGGAGACCGGGTTTCGGATGCGGTCAAGGGCCATTGGGTTGATACGAAACTGCCCGCGTCGCTTCGTCCCTATGCGCAGCTC
>JBCDCU010000354.1:0-3634 GCA_039181265.1 Pseudomonadota bacterium
AGGCTGTTTGTGAGCGTCTTAGTAAGGTTCCGCAGGCGACGATTGCCAAGCTCGAGGGCTTCGCAAGAGGTGGCGGGCATGAACTTGCTCTGGCGCTCGATATGCGATTTGCAGCGCGCGGTAAATTCAAATTCATGCAGATGGAAGTCGGCATGGGGATCCTGCCGTGCGGTGGCGGCGCGTCGCGCATGGCACGTCAGACGGGGCTTGGCCGTGCGCTTGAAATCATCCTGAGTGCACAGGATTACGATGCGGATGACGCGGAACGGATGGGCACGATTAACAAGGCCCTTGAGCCGGATGAAATCGGGCCTTATGTGGACCGCCTTGCAAAACGGATAGCTCAGTTTCCGGCTGAATCGATCAATGCCTGCAAACAGATGGTCTACGAATCGATCGACCGGCCAATCGATGAGGCGCTCAAGGCCGAAGCCTATTGGCTTTATCAAGCGACGAGCAAGACACCTGCAATCAAACGCTTTTCAATCGCGGACGAGCAAGGGCTTGAGCACGATATCGAAAACCAGCGCAACTGGAACGACCTCGTGATGAAAGTTCAGGAGATCAACTAGGGTGCAATAAACGGGAAGCGGGCTTGTGCCAAATGAACGGTGAAGGCCACTTCCCGGTCGACCCTTAGATGGCCTTGCGGAGAGGGTGATCGGCGAGCGCCAGTTGGCCGTTCGGCAGACGTGCTGCCTTGCGGGTGCGGGCACTCACAACGCGGTTCCGACCTGCATTCTTCGCAGCATAAAGCGCTTCATCGGCCTGTTTCATCAACGATGTGAGATCGTTTCCGTCATGCGGGAACTCCGCTGTCCCGATCGAAACGGTGATCGAGGGCAGGGTATCGCCGCCATGGCGCAGTTCAAGTTTGCTGACTGACTTACGAAACGCTTCCGCGATTTCAAGCGCTTTCGTCTCGGAGGTTTTCGGTGCGAGGACCATGAATTCCTCACCGCCCAGGCGGCAGGGCGAAAGCGTGTCGGTAAAGGTCTCAAGCATCAGCTCGCCGAGGGCGCGCAGTACGGCATCGCCTGCATCGTGCCCAAATTGGTCGTTGAACTTCTTGAAATGGTCGACATCAATGCTGATCAGTGTCAGTGGCTGTTTGCTCTCCGCGGCGAGTGACAGTTCCTTGTAAGCGACATCGAGGAACCAGCGGCGGTTCCAGAGCTTTGTTAATTGGTCCTGCACCGATTGATCGAGAAGCTGATGGCGCAGTTTCACATTGGCAATCGAGAGGCTGATCTGTTCGGCGCAGACGAGAACGAGCTCACGGTGATCGGCAAAGAGGATAGATGCGCTCTCAGAAAGCGGCAGCTTCAAATGATCATCGGAAAAACGCACATGAAGAAGACCGATCGTATCGCCATGGGCGACAATGGGCGCACAGACGGATGCATATTTATCGTCTTCAACATGGTTGCATTTGAACTCGATCGCGCTTGAGCCGAGTGCATAGGCGCGACCACGTCTCAAGGCCCAGCAATCGTCGCGCTCAATATAGGTCGTTTTGGAAGCTTCCGGCCAATCGCAGGCGTTTTCCAGAACGTCACGCGAATTGGAATAGATGAAAAGCTGACCGGAGGTCTTCGGAAAGAGCGTCTCCATGCTGGTTTTGATGACGAGAAGAAGCTCATCCAGAGATTTCGATGCATGGAGCCATTCGCTCATGAGTGAGAGGAGCTGGCGTTCCTTATGCTTGCGCTCATCGGAGCGCCGGAGCGCCTCTTCACGTTCCTCGGCGCGTTTGCGCTTTGTGATGTCGCGCTCGATAGACATGAAGTGCGTGTGAAAGCCGTTGTTGTCGAAGACCGGCGAGATATTGAGTTCGATCCAGTAGGGCTCGCGGTCTTTGGTGTAGTTCAGTATTTCGGTGCGGATTGAATGGCGCTGCTTCAGCGCGTTGGAGATTGCCCGCACGGTCTGCTGATTTGTGTCCGGGCCTTGCAGAAATTCGCCTGGCTTGCGGCCATGGACATCGTCGAGTTTAAACCCGGTCATCTGGCGAAAGGCGCGGTTTGCCCATTGCAGGCGGCCAGCCGTATCGGTGACAACTATCGCATCAAGGCTGTTCTCTGCGACGATCGCGGCAAAGGTGGCATTAGAAAGATCGGGAGCGTGTTGATCCTGAACGGTATCGACAATTGGTTCGATGGGTTTGACGGTCATCGGACGTCTTTCAAAGGACGAAGGTAAATTGGGAAGTATTCGCATAGTGTCCCGGATATTCCCTAAATGTTGGTGAACGCCACGAGCTTACTCAGTAAAAGACGGCTTCCTTGATGTTACCCAATCGGTAACGAAGTCGACCATGGCCCGAACCCGCGCCGTTCCCCTGAGATCGCTGTGGAGCAGAATCCAGATGCTGCGCCCGGGTGCTACCGGTATCCCGGGAATGCGTTCAATCCCCGGGTATGTGTCGCCAAGAAAGGCTGGGATCCAGGCCATTCCAAGGCCCGCTGCGGCGGCTTCCGTCTGCATATAGATTTCCGGTAGGGAATGCCGGGCGTTCGCAGCGGGAAGCGGGCTTTTTGCGATCCATTCGTCATCGCCATCAAAACCGAGCCAGTGCGCCCCTTCACCTTTGGTCTCCAATAGCTTCGGATGGGCAGTGATGTAGCGCGGGGCAGCAAAGGCTGCGAGAACGTAATCGACAAGCTTGCGCCCAACCAGATCATCATCAATCCGATAGGCTGCTCGGATCGATACATCGGCCTCCTGTCGGGTGAGATCGGAAAGCCGGTTGGTTGCGACAATTTCAACGCGAATGTCGGGATAGGCATCGTTAAAGGCAGCAAGTATCGGAACGAAGAAACCCTGAGCAAAGGAGGGAGGAAGGCTTATCCGCACGGTCCCTGCGGGATTGCTATCGAGGCCCGTCAGTCGCCTTTGCACCTCAAGCATTTGCCGTTCGATCTCTTCCGCATAGGGTAGGAGCGTCTCGCCCGGCTGGGTGAGCGTTACTCCGCGTGCGGACCTGTCAAAGAGGCGGGTCCCAAGCGCGCTCTCGATCTCGCGAAGTCCTCGGGCAACTGTCGCATGATTGATGCGAAGGTGTTCAGCAGCACTGCGTAGGCTTCCTTCGCGATGAACGGCCAACAAGATCCGCATGTGATCCCAGTCCATGGATAAACCTTCTCAAATAGAGTGGATAGTTTATGCACCACTGTGACGGAATAGGTCCTGTAGTGCATTGAAAATTTCTCCTCTAACGTCGGTGCATTCGAAACGAATACCTTCCCCACATGTTTAGGAGAAAGACATGAAAAAATTGGCGGCTATGCTGTTTGCGACCGCAGTCTTTGCGGCGAGCACAGTCTTCGCCGAAAGCCCGGACCCACGCGACCCGAGCCGGGCGGGCTGGCTCACCTTTATCGACATTCACAAAGTGTCATCTGATGATGAAGCGCGTGAATACGCTGAATGGGTCAAACCGCTTGCCAAAAAGCACGGCGTTGAATTGATCCAGGTCTATGACGTGGTGAGCGTTGAGGCGGGGGACCTTCAGGGCGAATGGATATACCTTTTTCGCTCTCCCAATCCCGAAACCTTCGGCGCGCTCCTGAACGATCCGGAATATGCGGCGAATATTCCGAACCGCGACCGCATCCACGATATGGCATGGGTA
>JBCDCU010000355.1:0-3578 GCA_039181265.1 Pseudomonadota bacterium
AAATTTTTGTTATGGCAGCTCATGTGACTAACAGGTCACAACTTAAACGGAACGTGATTCACTTCTCTTATTCTTGCCACATTCACTGGAATCGGGCTGGAAATGTGACGTGTTTGTGTCATTATGGACCACTGCCCAAATACTTCTCGCCTAAAGCTCGCCGTGAGGAACCTTTGTCCACTCTTACGCCACCACAATCACTCAATGCTCTCATTCTCGACGACAACGAAGACGATATCATTCTCCTGACATCGCATTTGAAGCAGATTGACGAATACCGCATTACGGTCAGATCAAGCCAAACCGATGAGGATGCCATTCGCATATTAGATAGCGAGCCCATCGACTTGATCTTCTGCGACTATTTCCTCGTCGACGGTAGCGCAGAAGGATTTTTGCACTACACCAATCGTCAGGGACGTCATATTCCAATCATCCTGGTTTCCGGCCTTTCCGAGAGATTGGTGCGCTACAAAGGGTATCAGGCAGGTGCGGATGCGTTTCTTGCTAAAGAGAACCTGTCTCCGCAGACACTTGTGACGGCGATTGAATCCGCCTGTTTCGTGTCAGCGCTACGGGCGCAAAAAACACCGACTAAACAGGCGCAACCACGGGGCGAGGACGAACAGCGTCGGTCCGCCCTGCTGGAGGTCGTTCTTCAACGGATGATCGATGAAGTGAGCCATAATATTGAGGGTGATATCCTCACGGCGCACAATATTATCGGAAAACTGAAGGCGATTTCGCGGGAATATTCAGTCTAGCGGCTGGTCTCGACTGTTTGTTGCGCTCAGGGAATGAGAACAATGTCATCGAACCAGAAGCCCGCAATTGCTTTGGCGATTTTCCCATAGCCTGTGATGTCGTCGGGTTTCTTGATGAAGGCGTTCACCTTCATCCGATAGGCTTTCTGGACATCCCGATTAGAATTGGAAGTCGAGACCACGACAACCGGCAGAACCATGAGGCGAGCGTCACCTCTGATTTCCTCCAGCACTTCAAAACCGTTGGTCAGGTCGAGGTTGAGATCAAGCAATACGAGGTGCGGTAAGCTTCGAATGGCGTCTTCACTGATGTCGCGTAGATGCTCAAGGGCCCCTTCGGCGTCACAAAACGTGTCTATTTTAAGATCCGTAATTTCGCTTTTTAACGCACGACTGAAGTACTCAGCGTCAACCTCCTCGTCTTCGATCAGGAGAATCGTCCGTTCGACTTTGCTGCTGTATTCAGTCATCGCCTTCGATCGTGAAGAAGAAGCGGCTTCCGACACCAATCTCTGATTCTACCCAGATGCTTCCGCCGTGATTGTTGACGATCTTCTTGACGATAGCGAGACCGATTCCCGTCCCGGCATATTTTCCACGGCCGTGAAGCCGCTTGAAGATCTCAAAAATTTTCTCGCGATGTTGCTCTTTCAGGCCGATACCGTTGTCGGAAACACAAAATTTCCAACGACCGTTAAGCCGTTCAGCTTCAATCTTGATGTCGGGCGGATTGTCTGACCGGTATTTGATCGCATTGTCGATCAGATTCTGGAGCACGTGGATCATCTGTCCCGGTCGGGCTCGCAACGTTGGAAGCTCGCCGACCGTGATATGGGTACCGGTTTGTTCGATTTTTGTTTTGAGGATCTTTTTGACTTCGCCGACGATTTTATCGAAGTCGACTTCCACCCTATGGCTGTCATCAGAGGTTATGGTTGCGAAGTTCAGTAGATCGTCGATCATCGCCTGCATGCGGGCAACGCCGCTATCGATCCTGTCCAGATGTTCTCCGACGCCCTCGGTTTCCGTTTCGCCGATATCGTCGCGCACCAACTTCGCGAAACCACGCACAGCACGCAGAGGCTCTTTGAGATCATGGGCTACGACACTGCCGAATTGCTCAAGCTCAATGTTTGAACGGCGTAGTTCGTTAATCGCATCCTTTAGAGCAAGGTTCTGCTTCTCTTTATCAGAGAGATCTTCGAGAACGATTATTGCCGGATCACCCTCAGTGAAGTGGATGCCCGCGGGAAAACGCGCGCCCGAGTTTTTTAGTCCGAAGACCCGCCAATCATTTAGGTCGGAGTTGTCCTTGAGAGTTTCCCAGATTTCTTCGTGGGACTGTGCGGAGGGATCGTTGGTGGTCAAATTAAAGAAGGAGTTGATATGACGGCCATTGTTAGCCTCAGCGGTGTATCCGAATATATTGAGCCATGCGGGATTGGTTTTCAGGATCATGCCGCTGGAATCTACGGTCGCCGCTGGCGCAGGAAACGCACTGAACACCTCCTGCAATTCCGTTTCAGCTCTGGCGAGAGCCGCCCCGGCGCGTTCCAAGCTTGTTACATCAATAAATGTTATGACAACGCCGCTGTCAGTTCCCGTTGCGGATTGGAACGGGAGGACACGCATCATGAAAGCCAATCCGTTGACGAGCTGAATTTCCTGGATATGCGGTTTTCCGGTTTGAGAAACACGCTTGATGATATCGATGAAACCGATATCGCCAAAGGATGTGCGAAACTGGTCTATCCTTCGTCCGATGTCATGGTCGATCAGGTCAATGACGTCTGAGACGCTTTTGGTGAAGCGGCGGATGCGCAGGTTCTTGTCGAGGAAAATGGTGCCGATGTTGGTGCTTTTCAGAAGATTTTCAAAGTCCTCCGAGACCTCGTTCAACTCGTTGATCTTGGCCTGATACTCTGTATTGACCGTTTGCAATTCCTCGTTGACGGAATGGAGCTCTTCGTTCGTCGATTGGAGCTCTTCATTGGATGCAATCAACTCCTCATTGGACGATTGCAATTCTTCGTTCGATGTTTCGAGCTCTTCTATGGTCGCCTGTAAGGTTTCCTTTGTCGATTTGAGTTCGGCCTCCAGGACCTCAAGAGCTTCTTCGTTTGCGGTATGCGCCATTACGGCAGGCTGGCCGCTCTCAACGTCTAGTTTCGGCGTCGCAAGATTCTGCCGCTTAAACAGAACAATGAAATTCAGGTCATCCTTTTGCGTGGACGGTAGCGGATCAATCTGGAGCGAGAGCATTACGTCTTCAGTCCCGCTTCGGATAATGATGTCGTTATAGGAAACAGATTTTCGGTTGGTGGCACAGCGCCGCAAGGCCGCAGCAAGCGGAACACGCAATTCGCTTTTCACCAACCTGGAGATATCAGAGGTAAAGCCCCCCTTGGGAAGCGTTATTAAATCGGTGAGGTCACCAAACGAGTAAATCAGATGATTGTCAGCCCCGATGAGCACTCCTGGATCGCCAAGTGTCTCGGCAACATGTTCAAGAGCCCTTAGCATCAGCGAGTCGCCTTGCGGGCGGCGCTCCGCATGCGTTGCGCGCTGAGAGGGCTGGTTGAGCCGATTGCCGATGGAGGTGAGACCTTCGCTCAGGAGCAGCCGCCCCCGGCCGTGACCGGACTTTGTAAACGCTTTGATCGTCTCACTGCGCGTTTCGAAGAACGGTGCCATGTCGCCAAGGCTTTCACTTGGACCTATGAAAAGGCAGCCATCGTCTTTCAAACCGAAGTGCAGATTGGTGAATGCTCGCTTCTGCGCCGGGGTTTCAAGATAAATCAGCATGTTACGGCA
>JBCDCU010000356.1:0-3545 GCA_039181265.1 Pseudomonadota bacterium
GATGATACTTCTGATGAGCTGGAGCCAGTAGAAGCTGCCGCAACGTCCGATAGTGACCAAGCGTCTGAAGCCGAAGAGATTGCGACGAGCGATGAAGCATCGCCTCATCACTCGCCTCTAACGGTTCCGAGTCTTCTTCGAGAGGCGATGCTTCATCGCTCGTCGCAATCTCTTCGGCTTCAGACGCTTGGTCACTATCGGACGTTGCGGCAGCTTCTACTGGCTCCAGCTCATCAGAAGTATCATCGTCAGGTGCAGCGTCTTCACTGTCGGGAGCCGGCGTGGCCTCTGTACCATCTTCGTCAGCAGATTGTGCCGCCTCAACGTCTCCATTGCCGTTTGCTTCCCGGTCGCGATTTCTACGTCCGCCGCGCCGTCCGCGTCTGCGCCGCTTCTTCCTCGGCCCATCCTCATCCGTTTCCTCGCCGGACGCCGATACTTCGTCGTCATCGTTATCGGAGGAGGCCGCTTCCACATCAGCGTCTTCATCGGACCGTCTGCGACGCCGACGGCGTTTCCCGCGCCGCTGTTGCGCCTCTTCTTCCTCTTCGCTCGCGATAAGTTCCTGCTCTGCCGCTTCCGCAGCGGCATCGAGTTCTTCGTCGCGTGCCAGCTCCGCTTCCAGGTTTACCGTTTCCGGTGTCACCATTTGTTGCGGCTTGGCATTTTCCGCCCGTTCACCCCGTACAATCTGACAGTAATCGCCGCCGATCGTTTCATCAGCCTCAATGGTGATTGTGAGGCCGAACCGGGCCTCCAGCTCGGAGAGGTTTGCCCGCTTCTGATTAAGAACGTAAAGGGCGACCGCCGTGCGTGTGCGAACGATAATATGGTTTTTCGAACCCTTGATGAGGTAATCCTCGATGGCTCTCAGCACATAAAGGGCGACCGATGCGGGTGCGCGAACATAGCCTGTCCCCTGGCAATGCGGGCAGACTTCCATCGTGCTTTCAAGAACGCCTGTCCGAATACGCTGCCTGGACATTTCAAGAAGACCGAAATGCGAAATACGCCCGACCTGAATGCGGGCTCGGTCTGATTTCAGGCATTCCTTGAGTTTGCGTTCCACGGCCCGGTTGTTGCGCTTCTCCTCCATATCGATGAAGTCGATGACAACGAGACCGGCAAGGTCCCGCAATCGCAATTGCCGGGCCACTTCTTCCGCAGCTTCGAGATTGGTTGAAAGCGCGGTGCCTTCGATTGACCGTTCGCGGGTGGAACGGCCCGAGTTCACATCGATCGATACCAGAGCTTCGGTCTGATTGATGACAATGTAGCCGCCGGATTTCAGCGTCACTTCCGGCGAGAACATCGCATCCAACTGAGCTTCAACGCCGTACCGTGCGAAGATCGGGCTCGGATCCTTATAAGGTTGGACATTCTTCGCATGGCTCGGCATGAGCATGCGCATGAAGTCCTTTGCCTCTCGATATCCATCATCGCCCGCGACAAGAACCTGCTTGATGTCCTTGTTGTAGAGATCGCGGATCGATCGCTTCAGGAGGCTGCCTTCTTCATAGACGAGCTTTGGCGCGGACGATTTCAGGGTAAAATCCCGAACGTTTTCCCAAAGCCGCATCAGATATTCGAAGTCGCGCTTGATCTCGGTTTTCGTCCGGCTCGCACCAGCCGTGCGAAGAATAACGCCCATACCTTCCGGAACGTCTAGGTCCGATGCGATGGTGCGAAGCCTCTTGCGGTCGGTTTGGTTTGTGATCTTGCGTGAGATCCCGCCACCGCGATCGGTGTTCGGCATCAGGACTGAATAGCGGCCAGCAAGGGACAAATAGGTCGTCAGCGCCGCGCCTTTGTTACCGCGTTCCTCTTTGACAACCTGAACGAGAATGATCTGGCGGCGCTTGATGACTTCCTGGATTTTGTAAGTCTTGGCGCGGGAGCGTGACCGACGTTCGGGTACTTCTTCCAGAGCATCGCCCGATCCAACCGACTCAATTGTCTCTTCTTCGTCTTCGCCGTTTTCGTCACCGTTGCTGTCGTTATCGGCGTCTGCATCTGCAGACTCTTCGGATGCGGCAGCATCTTTCGCTTTTTGTGCTTTTGTACGACGGCGTCCGCGCCCCCGCGGTTCTTCTTTCACCTCAACCGCGTCAGCTTCTTCATTGCCGGCATCTATGTTTTCGGCATCAGCGGAAAGCTCAGAAGCTTCCTCGGGGTCCGCTTCTACCGGCTCGGATGTAGCATCTACATCAGGCGAGGCGTCCGGATCGTCGTCGCTGGTCTCAGTTGCGGCTTCGATCTCTTCGGCGGCTGGCTCCGCATCGCTGCCTGCTTCATCTTCGTCAGACGCCGCATCGGACTCACTGGTTGCTGCCTGGGTTTCAGAATCGTCGGCTTCCGGTGCCTCCTCAGCCGCAGCGTCGACGTCCCCGTTGTCGCCCTCATCAGATGACGCTTCCAGCTTGTCTTCGTCATTGCTGGACTTGTCCGGATCATCTGATGGATCGGATTTGATGACGTCGTCGGAGTTGTTCTCGGCTTTCGCGACTTTGGAGCGTTTGCGCCGGGTTTTAGGTTTCAGATCGTCTTCCGCGTCATCAGCATCTTCGCGTTTATTCGCCTCCGCTTCTTCCTCAAGAAGCGCCTGACGATCGGCGACGGGGATTTGGTAATAGTCGGGGTGAATTTCGGAGAAAGCGAGGAAGCCGTGGCGATTGCCGCCATAGTCGACGAAGGCAGCCTGAAGGGAAGGCTCGACCCTGGTTACCTTTGCAAGATAGATATTGCCCCTTAGCTGTTTCTTGTTCTCCGCTTCAAAGTCAAATTCTTCGACCCGATTGCCACGCACAACCACGACCCGGGTTTCCTCCGGGTGGTTGGCGTCGATGAGCATTTTGTTGTCCATTAAAATTTCTCTCCGCGAGCGCGCGCATGTCTCGCGTCATCTTTGAATGATGCGCGAAAACAGACCGGTATCGGGAAAATCCCCGTCGGCTGATGCGTGTTGGCTCGGTGTTTGTTCGCTTGACGACCATGCCGACTCCCGATGGGGCTGATCTCGGAATGGCTTTTATGATGGGTGAGGGCGCGCCATAATGACGCTCGCCAGCACCGTGTTCTGCGGCTCTCGGAAAAGTGGTATGGAACGCGCCGTCAAGCACTGCATTTACCTGTAATGGGCCTTTGCCCGGTGAAATCTGGGGCAGTCGTACTGCCATGAGGTGTCTGTGCGGCACAGCCTGCCAAACAAAGCGCAACATCCGATACCTTAAGGTCCGAATATCCCAGCACTGTTCGCGGAAAGAATACGCGAGAAACGAAACGGCAAACCGTTAGGCGCGTCCCAATTCATCACCTTGATGAACCCCGCCGTCCAAATATCCCTGAGATTGCCCCGTTCTGGGTGGCTACAGGAGTGAGCGGCCTACTTGCGCGTCCTACGTGTCAGCGTTGCGGTTCCCCGGGCGTAGCTCTATACCGCGATAGACTGCGCACAAATCACCTATACTTATCTGTAGGACTGATTTTTCAGGAAAACAAGTCGTTCAATCCCGTGGCGTTACGTTTCATTATTTATTCACCATAAC
>JBCDCU010000357.1:0-3505 GCA_039181265.1 Pseudomonadota bacterium
AACAGGGAAAACGCGGTTCGGTCTTGTAAGGCCCGTTCTGAATACCGTATGTACCCGAAAGGTCCAGAGGAATAGGGACAGAAATCATTGGCTCAACAGGCCAAAACCGGGACTTTAACGGGGAAGTGAGAACGCAGTGACAACAATTACGCTCAAACAGGCATATACGATGATCGAGGCAGCTTTCGAAAAAGGCGCGGAGATGGGGTTGAAACCGCTGACGGTGGCGGTGCTTGATGCCGGCGGTCACGTCAAAGCGCTCGCGCGCTCAGATGGCGCTTCCAATCTCCGCCCTAAAATGGCCATCGGCAAAGCCAATGGATGTCTTGCGCTCGGCGTTGGAGGACGGTGGGTTGCAAAAAACGGCATTGACCGCCCGCACTTTATGACCGGCCTCATCGGCATGGACGACAACGGCATCCTGCCGGTTCCCGGCGGGGCACTTGTTCTTGCCGATGGCGCCATCGTCGGTGCTGTCGGTATTACGGGTGACACTTCGGAAAATGACGAAACCTGTGCCGTTCACGGTATCGAGGCTGCAGGTTTTTCCGCACAAGTCGAATAGATCAGAGCTGACGGTCAAAGGTGACGTCGCGCGACGCGACCCGGATCGACACCGAATAGCCAGCAACAACGTCGAGAAAGGCAATCGCCGCCAGAATCACATAGGTGGTGCTTGCCGCTGTCGGATCGACAAGAAACTGCACAAGATAGACAAGAAAGACCAGCGTCGATGCCAGGTGGTCGATAATCGTTGCTTTTGCAGTTCGGGTTGCCTTCAAGATCTCGATGAAAAGCAAGACCAGTGCAAATAGGATCAAAACGCCGCCAAGCGTTAGATCGAAGGTCGCTCCCGACAGCATATCGAATGAATAGGCTGGCGCCTGCCAATCCACACCGGTCGCACCACCCGTGCCATAGGCAAGGACATTGTAAATGACGAGCGGAATTACCAGCAGGGGAAAATTGCGCAGGATCATCATGGGCGGTTTCCTCGCTGCTATCGGTGGATCCCGTAACCGGATCGGATCGCTCGCTCAAGGGCCTTGGAGCTAACACTCAATTTGGATCGAAAAACCCGGCATTGTGAGCCGGGTTTTCGAAATCTTCAAACTTGGTCGTCGTCAAAGATACGCGATCAAACGTCGTCCTTTGGCTCAAGCACCTGGCGGCCGCGATACATACCGGTCTTAAGGTCGATGTGGTGCGGGCGGCGCAGTTCGCCGGAATTCTTATCTTCAACATAGGTTGGTTGTTCAAGCGCATCGTGCGAGCGGCGATGGCCGCGCTTCATGCGTGTCACCTTACTCTTTGGGACAGCCATTGGTCTTCTCCGATTTGGTAATGTCTGCGCTCCGCGGTGCCACAACGGGCGTTGCCAGGCAGGGGCGCCTCAATTCAAGTGCGGGGCTTATACCGTCAAAGTTTCAGATTGACCAGAGGTCGCGATCAAAAAATCGTGCCTTATCCGCCCGATTTCGCGTCCTTTTTCGGGAAGACACATTGATTATAGGAATTTGCCGCCCGAGCACGCTCAACGATGGTATTCGCAAGGCGATTCAGTGTTCGGCTCGGCTTGGCGGGATTGCGCTGTTTTGGATTTGGCAGGGACACCGCAAGAAGTGCAGCCTGACGGCGGTTAAGCTTCGAGGCGGGCCGGCCGAAATAATGCTCTGATGCCGCTCCGATCCCATAGACCTGGTTATCCCATTCCGCGATATTCAGATAGATCTCCATCGTTCGCCGTTTCGACCAGACAAGATCGGCATAAAGGGCGATCGGAATCTCGACAGCTTTCCTCACCACGGAGCGATGGTTGGTCAAGAAGAGATTCTTGACCGTCTGCATCGTAATCGTGCTCGCGCCCCGCGCCCTGCCACCATCAAGATAGTCTTCAACAACCCGATAAAAAACGGCCCAGTCGACACCATTATGCTCGCAGTGGCGCGCATCCTCCGACACCATAACGGAGTTGACGCCAACAGGCGCAATATCGTCCAGAGAAACCCAGGTTCGTTTGTAACCTTTGAAGGTTGCAAGGTCATAGAGCATCAGCGTCGAGATCGCCGGCACGACGGAGTAGAGAGGAACCAGAACAAGAGGAATGGCGATAAGAATACCAATACAGAACGCGAGAATTCTGACACTTTGCCCGATGAAGCGCCGGATCGGCGAAACCGTCTTCTTTTTACGCTCGGCTCTTCGGCGCCCGGTTTTATTCGGGCGCGCCGTTGCCTCGCCTGCACTGGCTTTACGAGCGTCTTTCGCCTGCGCCTCACGGGTCATCGGATCGTCCAACTGTCATCCTTCTGTTGCAGCGAACACTCTGCAAGGACGGCTTGCTGCCATTTGCGACATGTCTTGGCAACTACCGAAGTCAGGAAAACCCTCTCCGAGACCGCTTGGCATCCCGCACATATTTGTGAAATAAGGTCCGGCGAAGAATTACCAACCTGCCTGCTTCCTGGCGCATCTGTAAAGCACCTCCATGTCGAAACCCGATTTCACCGCATTCAACGAACACCTCTCGCATGTCGCAGCCATCGTTGAAAAAGACCTCGATTCCCTTTTGAGTTTCACGCCACCGCCGGGCATCGGCTGGCCGGATCGGCTGTTCGACTCAATGCGGTACGCAACACTCAATGGTGGCAAGCGGGTGCGCCCGTTTTTGGCTATCGAGGCTGCCCGGCTTCTTGGCAACGAAAGCCTCGGTGCACGCCGGGCGGGCGTCGCGATCGAGCTTATTCATTGTTACTCGCTCGTCCATGACGATCTTCCGGCAATGGATGATGACGACTTGCGGCGCGGCAAGCCGACCACCCACAAACAATATGACGAAGCAACGGCGATTCTCGCTGGCGACGGCCTCCAGACCCAGGCCTTTGCGATCCTGGCGGATCCCGCGACACACGATGATCCGGCGATCCGCGCCGACCTTTGCGCGGTTCTGGCCCATGCAGCAGGCCCTGTCGGCATGGTCGGTGGCCAGATGCTCGATATCGCCGCCGAACACAAAGAAACAACCGAGGAAGAGGTGCGCACACTGCAATCCATGAAAACCGGCGCACTCTTGCGCGCCTCTATGGAATTGGGCGCAGTGGTTGCGGGTGCGAGCGCTGAAGACCGCGCGCGCTTCGTTCGTTTCGGAGAGGTGATCGGGCTCACCTTCCAGCTTGCAGACGATCTTCTCGACGCGACAGCCGACGCCGAAACCATGGGCAAAGCAACCGGCAAGGACGCAGAGCAAGGCAAAGCAACCCTGGTTCGCCTGTATGGTATCGACGGTGTTCGCGAGCGCCTTGATGCCGAGGTCGCAGAAGCTGAACGCCTACTTGAACCTTATGGCGAAAAGGCCGAAACTTTGAAACAGACGGCGCGATTCATAGCCCACCGCGCCCATTAGATGGACACGCTGAGACGGACGGGAGCTCACAATGGCTGCAAACCGCGCTGAACGCCGCCGCCAGGCTAAACTTGCGAAAAAAGCCGCCAAGGGTGGCAAGCT
>JBCDCU010000358.1:0-3498 GCA_039181265.1 Pseudomonadota bacterium
ATTGGATTTTGCGAATATCGCTTTCCTGATATTGCTGCTCGAATTCAGAGGCGAGCGATTCAGTCTCGTCGACCATGGTATATTTCGATGTCGGCACAACCATGTCGTCCATGCCGAAAGAAATACCAGCGGTACAAGCATGCTTGAAGCCGAGCGACATGATCTGGTCACAGAAGATGACCGTGTCCTTCTGACCGCAATGGCGATAGACCGAGTCGATCATTTTCGAGATGTTTTTCTTGGTCATCTCGCTGTTACAGACATCAAACGGCACATTGGCATTCTTCGGAAGATGGCTTCCGATGATCATCCGACCCGGCGTCGTGTCATAAATCGCCGAGACCGGATTTCCGTCTTCGTCAACAGTCTTGAAGCGGCCCTTAATCTTCGTGTGAAGCGTCACAACCTTGTTCTCAAGTGCATGGAGGATTTCTCCCATGTCAGAGAACGCCATCCCCTCACCCGGCTCGTTGTCCGCAACGATCGAGAGGTAATAAAGACCAAGAACCATATCCTGCGACGGAACGATAATCGGTTGTCCGTTCGCCGGATGAAGGATGTTGTTCGTCGACATCATGAGAACGCGCGCTTCAAGCTGCGCCTCAAGGGACAACGGAACATGGACCGCCATCTGGTCGCCGTCAAAGTCCGCGTTGAAAGCAGAACAGACCAGCGGGTGAAGGTTGATGGCCTTTCCTTCAATGAGAACCGGTTCGAACGCCTGAATGCCCAGACGGTGAAGCGTCGGTGCGCGGTTCAAAAGAACCGGATGCTCGCGGATCACCTCATCAAGGATATCCCAGACTTCCGGCTTTTCCTTCTCGACGAGCTTTTTCGCCTGCTTGACGGTTGAAGAATAGCCCTTCGCGTCAAGCCGCGAATAGATGAACGGCTTGAAGAGTTCGAGCGCCATCTTCTTAGGCAGACCGCATTGGTGCAATTTCAGCTCCGGACCCGTCACGATCACGGAACGACCGGAATAGTCAACGCGCTTACCGAGGAGGTTCTGGCGGAAACGGCCCTGCTTGCCTTTCAGCATGTCAGAGAGAGACTTCAACGGACGCTTGTTCGCACCCGTAATGGTGCGGCCGCGCCGTCCGTTATCGAAGAGCGCGTCAACTGATTCCTGCAACATCCGTTTCTCGTTCCGGATGATGATGTCAGGAGCCCGAAGCTCAATAAGCCGCTTCAAACGGTTGTTCCGGTTGATCACACGACGATAGAGATCGTTGAGGTCGGAGGTTGCGAACCGGCCGCCATCAAGCGGGACCAGCGGACGGAGATCCGGCGGGATCACCGGAACGATATCCATGATCATCCATTCCGGGCGGTTGCCGGATTCAATGAACGCCTCCACGACTTTCAGACGCTTGGCGAGCTTTTTCGGCTTCAGCTCGGTTGTTGATTCAGCGATTTCCTGACGCAGATTGACGGCGAGCTGCTCAAGGTCGAGACCGGAAAGGATTTCCTTGATCGCCTCGGCACCAATCATCGCCGTGAAGCTATCCACGCCATATTCGTCCTGGGCGCGCATATAATCTTCTTCTGAGAGGAGCTGATACTCCTTCATCGGCGTCAGACCGGGCTCTGTCACGACAAAGTTCTCGAAGTAAAGGACGCGCTCAAGATCCTTCAGCGTCATATCGAGAAGTTGGCCGATACGGCTTGGCAGTGATTTCAAAAACCAGATGTGAGCCACGGGTGCAGCGAGCTCAATGTGGCCCATCCGCTCCCGGCGCACGCGCTGGAGGGTCACTTCCACGCCGCACTTTTCGCAGATCACTCCCTTGTACTTCATGCGTTTGTATTTTCCGCAAAGGCACTCATAGTCCTTCACCGGTCCGAAAATACGCGCACAGAACAGACCGTCTTTTTCTGGTTTGAAGGTCCGGTAGTTGATCGTCTCCGGCTTCTTGATCTCACCAAAAGACCAAGACCGGATCTTTTCCGGGCTCGCGATCGAAATTTTGATCTGATCGAAATTCTGGGCCGGCGTATTGGGATTGAAGATGTTCGCAATATCCTGGTTCATTGCTTCTTTCCTCTCGGGCATCTGCCCTTTTTATGCTGCCGCGCCTTTCAAAAAGCGCTTGCGAATGCTCAGATGATCAGGCGGCGGCATTTGATGTCTGCGCCGCCTGAGGCCGATTGCGATGTCGCCGTTATTCGGCAGGCTCTGCAGGCTCGTGATCGATTTCCATGCCGCCGTCATCGTCCTCGTCGATGGAACTTTCAAGTTCCACATCAAGACCCAGTGAGCGCATTTCTTTCACAAGCACGTTGAAGCTTTCCGGGATGCCGGCTTCGAATGTATCGTCGCCGCGGACAATGGCTTCATAGACCTTGGTCCGGCCAGCCACGTCATCCGATTTGACCGTCAGCATCTCCTGCAGCGTATACGCAGCGCCATAAGCTTCGAGTGCCCAGACCTCCATCTCACCGAAACGCTGTCCGCCGAACTGCGCTTTACCACCAAGCGGCTGTTGGGTGACGAGCGAGTACGGACCAATCGAACGGGCGTGGATTTTGTCGTCCACAAGGTGGTGCAGCTTCAACATATAGATGTAACCGACTGTCACGCGCCTATCGAACGCCTCACCGGTACGCCCGTCATAAAGCTCCGATTGCCCGGATGTATGAAGCCCTGCTTTCTCAAGGAAATCCACAACGTCCGGTTCTCGGGCGCCATCGAAGACCGGCGTTGCAATGCAAACGCCGTCTGACAACTGATCGCCCAAAAGCTCGATCTCGTTGTTCGAGAACTTTGCAATATCCTCGTTTTTCACGCTGCCCTGATAGACATCGCCGAGAACCTCACGCACAGGCCCGATATCACCGGATTTGCGGTATTCATCCATCACATCGCCGATGCGTTGGCCCATTCCGGCACACGCCCAACCAAGGTGCGTTTCAAGGATCTGACCGACATTCATCCGCGATGGCACGCCGAGTGGGTTCAAAACCACATCAACATGGCGGCCGTCTTCGAGGAACGGCATGTCTTCGACAGGAACAATGCGGGATACAACACCCTTGTTACCGTGGCGGCCCGCCATCTTGTCGCCCGGCTGGATCTTCCGTTTGATCGCAACGAAGACTTTTACCATCTTCATCACGCCAGGAGGAAGTTCGTCACCGCGCTGCAGTTTCTCGACCTTGTCGATGAAGCGCTGCTCAAGGAGCTTGCGGCTCTCATCGTACTGGCCGCGCAGAGCTTCTAGTTCGCCCATGAAAGCTTCATCGGAAAACGCGAACTGCCACCACTGACTGCGCGGGAACTCGTCAAGAAGGTCCTGCGTAAGTGTCTTCTCACCGGAGAAGCCCTTCGGACCGCCAATCGCCGTCTTGCCAAGTAGCGTGTCGGCAAGGCGTGAATAAACGTTCCGGTCAAGGATTGCCTGTTCGTCGTCACGGTCTTTCGCAAGGCTTTCGATTTCCTCACGTTCAATCGACATGGCACGTTCGTCTTTTTCGACGCCATGACGGTTGAAGACGCGC
>JBCDCU010000359.1:0-3483 GCA_039181265.1 Pseudomonadota bacterium
CTCCAGCGGCATGCCGAGCGAACAATCAGCCGTTTCCTGACCGACAACGGCGAAGCATTCAACATTTCCCAGGGCGCGACCGTCATCATGACGCCCGAAGGCTTCGTGCGCGCAATGGTCGGCGGTCGCGATTACGGTGAGAGCCAGTTTAACCGGGCGACCGATGCACTCCGCTCTCCAGGGTCCACGTTCAAGGGCTTTGTTTATGCAACGGCCATGGAATCTGGATTCACGCCCCGATCCGTTGTCCGGGATGCACCGGTCTATATCGGGAATTGGTCTCCGAAGAATTATTCTCTGAGTTATTCCGGGCCGGTGACGCTCACCCAGGCGCTTGTCCGGTCGATCAATACCGTGCCTGTTCGGTTGATGCACCATCCAAAGGTTGGGCGTTCAAAGGTCATAGAGACGACACGGGCCATGGGCGTTACCAGCGAATTGCGCAACGATCCGACCCTCGCTATCGGCACATCGGAAATCAACGTGCTCGAAATGACGACCGGCTATGCGGTCTTTGCGAATGGCGGCTATCGCGCTTATCCAAAACCGTTTTTGAAGATCCTGAACTCGCGCGGCGAAGTTATCATCGACCAGACTGAAGGTTTCGAGCGCCCGCGCGTTCTATCCGAAGACGCTGTGGCATCAATGAATGAGATCCTCGCTCAGGTTCCCGAATGGGGCACCGGCCGACGCGCCAAACTTGATGATCGCAGGACAGCCGGCAAGACAGGCACGACCCAGTCTTATCGCGACGCCTGGTTTGTCGGATACACAGGCAATTATGTGGCCGCAGTCTGGTATGGCAACGACAATTACGAGCCGACCAACAGGCTGACCGGAGGTCGTCTCCCGGCGATGACCTGGAAGGAATTGATGACGTTCGCGCACAGCGGCATTGAGAGCCGTCCGATTCCTTTCCTTGACGAAAAAGGACAAGCCGACCTGACCGTTGCACGCGTCGATGAAGAAGACGATGGAACAAATGCGGCCACGATCGCAGACCCGAAGGTGCTATCGCCCCGCTCGACCGAAATCCTGAATGGTCTTGGCACACTCTTGAAAACACGAAACGGATCGTTCGATACCGCGCTCGCGCCGCTCAGGGGCAATCTTGCGAGCGAAGAACGAACGGCAAGCAGCAATTAAGGTCCAGTGCGCTTTGCTCTATCCTTTATCATTGTCAGCCTGACCGCGGCGGCGCTTGGGATTGGGTCCGCCTTCGTGACTCTCGAGCGGGGACTGCAATTTAACACGGTCGATGTCGGGCTATGGGAAGCCTGGCCGGTCGCGGGCGAGCCGACAGCGGATCCATACAGCAAAGCACTCTTTGCCCGCATTGGATCGGTCTGGATGAGTTCGACCGAGGGCCTCGCGCTTGTCGCGAGAACCGACACTGAAGGCGCCGGGCTCACCGGGCAATGTCGGTACCGAATCTCCGGTGTTGTTCCCCGTGGCCGCCTCTGGACGCTTACGGCAACCGCCACGGAGCCCCGGCAACCGGAACTCGACAGTTACCTCACATCAGATGACGTCATATGGGACGAAGATCAGTCGCTGACCGTCACGATCAGTGCGCGGGTTTTTCCAGGAAACTGGTTACCGGTTTCGGAAGAAACGAACAGGTTCGAGCTTGTCCTCAGGATCTATGACACCCCCCTTGCCAGCGGGGGCCTTGACGACACGGTAAGGCCACCAGTGATCGAGCGGGAGGTCTGCCTGTGACCACCCTTATTCGTTACATTCTGGTCAGTCTCGTGCTCGGCGCCCTTATTCATATCGGCGCGGTAATCGCGTTGCCGAATTTTGCCGATCAGAAGGTCTGGAACCGGTTGGCCCAACTTGGCGACAACAGGGAATTCCACCTTATCGGTGATCATCCAACCGCCGTGCGCCTTCTTGGAACAGCGGATCCGGCGATGGTCTACGCCATTTGCCGATTTAACCTGAAGACCGGGCCGGTCACCATGGCGGCGCCACCCAGTACAAGTTTCTGGAATGTGACGATCTTCAACGAAAATGCGGAGATGATCTATAATCTTCATGATGGCGCGTCCCGCAATGGCGAACTCGATCTTGAGCTTTTTCACCTCAACAAAAAACGCCAGGAAGTATTGCCGACAATCGAAGACCCAAACCGCCTCGCACCGGTCGATCCGTTAACGCCGCTCCCGGTTCCACCACCGCTCACAGATGCGCAGCGCGCCGACCTTCTGGAAGAGGCGATAGAACGCGAACGCCTCGCACGCGAGGATGATCCGACGATCGAGGCCATACTCGATGTCGACAATGCGTTTGCAATCTACAAAATCTTTCGCCCGCTCAGCGCTTATGACGGCATCATCATCGATGCGATGTCCCAAGCCCGGTGCGAGTGACGTCGATCGCTATTTCTGCAACGGTAGTTTCTCCCCGGGATCTTTCAGATCGCCTGGAAGCGGACCTTCGGCAACAATCCTCGATGAGAGAAGTTCGGGCTCATCGAAGAAGGGCAGACCACGATCACCGCCCGTTTCGATGATTTTGCCGTATTTCTGCAGTTCATCGAACGCAACTTGCGCGCGCGGTGACGGCGTTTCGACCGTCAGGCGCCGTATCGCGTGATCATAGGCCTGATAGCGAAAACGAAAGCTCTGCAGCGCGACATCAATCAGCTTTTCGTTTTCAGCAATCCGCGCCTTTGCAGACTGACGGTAAGGAAGATCGAACGCCTCGGCATTCTTTTCAAGAAAGGCGACCCGCTGCCTGTCATTGATGAAAACAATCCGCGCTTGATCGTAAAACGGCGCAACAAAACCCTGATCCGTCCGAATATCGGATATCAGACGGTCCCATCGGGTTTCTGATGAACGAAACGGTTCCGCTCGCAAATAGAACAAATAGGCGCGGTGATCGAGGCGGTCGGCAATTTCCGGAAAGACACGGGTGCGCCGCCCTTCTACCAGTGTGCCCGATACCCAATCATCGACATGCAATGGCCGGACAATGTTCCAGGAAAGGTCTTCCAGCTTACGTTCTTCATCCGTTTTGCGAAAATTGGAGACCTGTTCACCGCGCCTCTTTGCGATAAGAGCGCCGGTTTTCGGCAGGACGGTTTCGTGTAGGAAATTTGGCTCGACGCGGCCAAAATCGCCATGGGGCCGTGTGCAGGCGGACAGGGCAGTTGATACGACAAGCAGCGTCGTCAATACGGCAGGTCTCGCGATCACTCTTTTCATGCCGTACCTTCTTCGGCACCACGCTCGATCGCTCGCGCCGTTATGGAAGGGAAATACGCGAAGACGACAAAGGGCTCGACGAAGCGATCCTTTTCATCATGGTTTGCGTTTGCGAACCTTTGGCGCGTCGTGAGCGCGCTCGGCCACCCCTTCGGCAAGATATTCGACGCGCACGCCGGGAAACAGGATGAGCTCACCATCATGATTGCGATGACTGGACGTTTGCCCGGCGGGCTGGTTGCTGTTTTCGGAACGCCGTACTTCGAAG
>JBCDCU010000360.1:0-3478 GCA_039181265.1 Pseudomonadota bacterium
CAAGCGCCTTGCCACCTGCTTCTTCGATCTCCTCGGCTGCCGTATAGATCGTCCCTTCCAGTTTCGGATGCGGCACGGTCGTTTTGGCGGCAATGACGACATTCGCGCCATCCCGTGCGGCGCGCAGGCCAATGGCCTTGCCGATGCCGCGCGAAGCGCCTGTGATAAAGAGTGTCTTTCCTGAAAGATCAGCCATATGCCCCTCCCTGGCCTTCGTCCTTTTCTTGCGTTTCCGCTGTTCGGTCTTCCTCAGCTAGCTTTCTTCACGAAAGAAGGCGGGCGCTTTTCCATGAAGGCCATGAAAGCCTCACGTGCTTCGTCGGATTTCAAACGCATCGCAAACAGTCGCGATTCCTCTTCGATCCGCGCAATGATGTCTTCGCTATTGGAGCGCAGAAGGCCACGTGAGAGATTGAGCGCTTCCGGTGGCAGGCTTGCAAGCTTCTGAGCTGCCGCAAGCGTTGCCGCTTCAAGCTCACTGTCTGCAACAACCTGATTGACGAGGCCGGCCTCACGGGCCCTTTCGGCTGAAAAGGTCTCGCCGAGGACCAGCAATTCAAAAGCCCTCTGATGCCCCATGATCTTGGGAGCAAGAAGGCTGGAGCCTGCTTCCGGAACAAGGCCAAGCGTCAGAAAAGGCGTCTTAAGGCTTGCCCGGTCGGACGCGTAGACGAGGTCGCAATGCATCAGCATTGTGGTTCCAACGCCAATCGCCTTCCCGTCGACACCTGCGAGCATTGGTTTTTCACATGTGACGAGCGCTTTCAGGAAACGGATCGTTGGAGATGTGGTGAGATCCGTTGTCATGGCCCGCGCCATGAAGTCGGAAATATCATTCCCGGCGGTAAAGATTTCGGGCGCTCCGAAAAAGACGATGGCGCCGAGATCGCTGTCAGCCATCGTTTCAAGCGCTTCGGCCATGGCTTGATACATGTCCTGAGTGAGCGCGTTCTTCTTCTCAACACGATCGATCCGCACGATACGGATGCCGTCTTCCTCGGTAATCTTGATATGGTCAGTCATGACAGGTCCGCCCTAGCTTGCGAGAAGGTCTTCGGTGGCGGCGAGGACACCCTGCGCACCATCAAGGACCGTTGCCCTGAGCGACGATGTTTCCGTCAAGAGGTTCTCTGCGAAGAAACGGGCACTTTTGATCCGGGCATGTTCCGGCCCGCTCCCATTCATCGTCTTTGCCGATGAGAGAGCGCCTTTTGCGTGGAATGCACCGCCTGCCGTGAGCGCGAAGAGCTTTTGATAGGGCGTGGCCCCGGCAAACGCTTCGGTAATCGCGCCGGCTTTAAGCTGCTCAAGCATGTATTCGGTCGTCGCCTCAAGGTCATCAAGGGCCGCGGAAAGCCGCGTTGCCATATGGCCGAAAGCCTCATGGTTTGCTTGACGAACGTCTTCGGTGATGGCGCGCATTTCGGAGATAAAGGCCTTGGCGCTTTCCCCGTTATCCATGCGCAGTTTGCGGCCAACGAGATCGATTGCCTGAATGCCGTTGGTCCCTTCGTAGATTGGCAGGATCCGGGAATCGCGGAGGTACTGCGCAGCACCGGTTTCCTCCACGAAGCCCATGCCGCCATGGACCTGAACGCCAATCGAAGCAGCCTCAACGGCGCCATCGGTTGAATAGGATTTTGCAAGCGGTGTCAGGAGGTCGGAACGGGCCTGCCAGTAGGCGCGTTGGTCTTCCGGGCCGTTATGGGCCATGTCGAGGGCGTGCGCGCAGGCAAGACAAAGGGCTCGTGACGCCTGACCCATACTCTTCATCGTCATGAGATTACGGGTGACATCGGGATGAAGCACGATCGGCGCCATGCCGTTTCCGTCATGGAGGGGTGACGCACCCTGCTTGCGCTCATTGGCGTAGGCGAGGGCATGCTGGTATGCGCGGTCAATCATACCGGCACCCTGAATTCCCACATTAAGCCGCGCGCTGTTCATCATGGTGAACATGCAGGCAAGACCATTATGCGGCGCTCCGATCAGGTAGCCGATAGCACCCGCTTTCCCGGTCTCGTTCACGGCATGATCGTCGCCGAAAATCATCGTGCACGTGGGCGAAGCATGGATGCCGAGTTTTTCCTCAATACCGTTGCAGAAAACGTCGTTGCGCTTTCCAGGCGTGCCGTCTTCGTCCGGCAGGAATTTTGGAACGAGGAAAAGCGAGATTCCTTTGACGCCCTTGGGTGCATCGGGAAGGCGGGCAAGGACGAGATGACAGATATTATCTGCCATGTCGTGCTCGCCGAAGGTGATGTAAATCTTTTGACCGAAGATCCTGAAGGATCCGTCGTCTTCCGGTTCCGCACGGCTTCTCAGTGTCGAGAGATCCGAACCCGATTGCGGTTCGGTCAGGTTCATCGTGCCGGTCCATTCACCGGAGATCAGCTTTTCTAGGTAGGTGGCTTTTAGGTCATCGCTGCCGTGCATTGTGACCGCCTCGATCGCCCCGATTGTCAGCAACGGGCAAAGCGAAAACGAAAGATTTGCGGCGTTCCACATCTCATTCGTGGCGGTTGCAAGCGACGTCGGAAGGCCCTGGCCGCCGAACTCCTCAAGACCGGTAAGGCTGTTCCAGCCTGCTTCGCACCAGGCCTTATAGGTCTTTGCAAAGCCTTCCGGTGTCGTCACCTCGGCATTCTTGAGCGTCAGGCCCTGCTGGTCTCCGACAACGTTGAGCGGTGCAATTTCTTCGTTCGCGAATTTTCCCGCCTCTTCAAGGATCGCCGTCAAAAGGTCTTCGGAGAGATCTCCGGCAAGGTTTTGCTCCATTGCTTCGCCAAGGCCGATGACATCTTTGAGCGTGAAGGCAATTTCGTCGACTGGGGCTTTGTACATTGTCTTTTCCTCTCCCTCGGCGCCCGGTCGGTCTTCGCGTCATGTGGTTACGCGATACTGACCCGCACCCTTATTCCTCGGCGATCAATCTGTCCGAAAAGCCTGATTGTGACAACCGGAAGCGAGACCCTCGATTTGCGCGCAACAGGCACCGTGTGATGAATATCTCTACCTTACGTAAACGTAAGGTTCAAGTCATTCACGTCAATTAAATTATCCTTGAATGGTCGCAGGTGATGGTCGAGGGGATTGCCAGCCCAACCGAAGGAAGGCTAACGAACGCGGCGACCGAAAGGACAGTCATGGCAAAGATCATAAGAGCTGATGATGAGAGAGCCGTTGAAACCGCATGCAATGTGCTTGAGCGCGGCGGTCTCGCAGCTCTTCCGACCGAAACAGTTTATGGTCTTGCAGCCGATGCCTGGAACGGCGAGGCGGTTGCCCGGATCTATGAAGCGAAAGGACGTCCCTCGTTCAATCCGCTGATAGCGCATATGTCCGGCTTCGCGATGGCGCGGGATTATGGTGAGTTCTCCGCTGATGCTCGACACCTGGCCGAGCGGTTTTGGCCGGGAGCGCTGACAATCGTTGTTCCTCTTCAAGAAGGACACCGGCTGTCGCCGCTTCTTCTGGC
>JBCDCU010000361.1:0-3468 GCA_039181265.1 Pseudomonadota bacterium
CTATTGCCGAGTTGATCCCCGGACACCGCGATACGTGTTTCGTTAGTTCAAGGGCAATCCTGGCGGGGATGCCCTTTCAGATTGGAACAAGATGTGCTGGCCGAGAATTATGATGGTGCCCCCAAACGCCGTCCCGCTTAATCGATCCGAACCTCGGCTGGTATCCGGTCTCCCGTAAGACCCTAGCCTATCGATCTTAAATCCAGATTAATCGTTAACGCATCCGGTTTTTGTTGCACAGCTCCAGCGAATCTGCCAGCCCTTTCGAGCAGATATGGATATTCTTGTGGGAAATACCAGTTCCCCTCACTGTGACAGATAGCCCATAGGCGATTTTTTTCTACTCTGTGTTGCCGTCAAGCCCGTCTATGAGCGTGGATGCCCCTTCCATTCGAGCGATCTGAGCGTTGACATCGAGAAGGCGCTCAAGGTTCGCCTCGCTCTCTTCTTCCGCCAATGCACGCTGCGCTGCTTTCAATTCGTCGTTCAAAGTGTGAGCCCGATGATGGAGCGCAAGCGCCTGTTTCCAGCCGATTTCCGCAATCGAATTTCCGGTTTCGGCCTGAATTTGCCAAAGCCCGAGCTTCTTTACGAGACGGTCAATCTCTTCCAACTCGGCCGCAAGTCCGCGGTTTACCAGAAAGCCGCGCATGGTTTCCCCATCCCCTCCGAAGTCCCGGCTCTGCCCATCGATCAGGGCATTCTGGATGCCCTGAAGTAACGTGTTGTTGAAGCTAAGGCTGGCAAAATCCTCCAAATGGTGATCAAGCAGCGTCGGGTGATAGATCAACGTCGCCACCAGTAACAGGTCGCGTGGCGTGATATGATGGCGTTGGATTTTTGAACCATAGTTTCGAGCGGTCAAGGGATTGCGCCGCAACTGCTCGCTCATGGCTATGGTGCCGGAAGAGCGCGACTGCATCTGATTGCGTGGTGAACTCCCGTAGCCGGGCCTCGTATTATAGTTTGGTCTGGCCCCTCCGCCCTTAGCGTTCGTTCCTCTATTATCCTGCCCGTAAAACAGATCTCGCATTTTCGTCCGGAACGCTTCTTCGTAGTGGCGGCGCACGTTCTGGTCTGCAATGGCGCTGAGGACGTCCTTTGTTTTGGCTTCAAGGGCCGCCCGGCGCTCAGGTGTTGAGAAATCGGTTCCTTCGGTTTCTCGCGCCCAAAGGATTTCGGAGAGTGCGCGTGCGGACTGAAGGATTTCGTCCATTGCCTCGCGACCCTGCTGGCGGAGAATGTCATCCGGGTCCATGCTGTTTGGAAGCATCGCAAAACGCGCGGTTTTTCCAGGTGCCAGAAGCGGAAGCGCGACATCAATCGCGCGGTAGGCGGCCCGTTGACCGGCGCCATCTCCATCGAAACAAAGGATCGGCTCGTTCGCCATCTTCCAGATGAGGCTCAGTTGTTCCGGTGTGAGCGCCGTTCCAAGTGGCGCCAGGGCTTCATCGATGCCGGCTTGGGCAAGCGCGATCACATCCATATAGCCTTCCACGGCGATGACCCGTCCTCGATCCCGTGCAGCGCTTCGGGCTGCGGCTGCATTATAGAGAACCGAGCGTTTCGAGAAGAGCGGCGTTTCAGGCGAATTCATATATTTTGCAGGATTATCCGGATCCATCGCACGTCCTCCGAAGGCAATCGGGCGTTCGCGCAGATCAAGGATCGGAAACATGATCCGGTCCCGGAACTTGTCATAGGAAACCGGAATGTCGGGCCCTGCTACGAGGAGACCCGCCTCCACCATCTGGTGATGATCGATACCTTTGCCTGCAAGGTATTCTTTCAGGGCATTGCGAGATTTTGGCGCGTAGCCGATCCCGAATCGCCTTTGCGTTTCCGGTGTCAGGCCGCGCTTTTGCAGATAACCGCGTGCAGCAGCCCCTCCGCTTTCCTGCAGGGATTGCCGGAAAAAGTCCTGGGCAAGCTTCACAACATCGAAAAGTGTAGCGCGTTTCTTTTCGCGTTCGGCTTCCCTCGGATCAGCTTTCGGAAGGGCAACACCCGCTTCATCGGCGAGACGTTCGACGGCTTCCGGAAAAGACAATCCTTCCTTGTCCGTCAAAAAGGTAAAATGGTCGCCGCTTTTACCACACCCGAAGCACTTATAGATTTCCCGCCTGTCATCGACGTGAAAGCTCGGTGTCTTTTCATTGTGGAACGGGCAGCAGGCCCAATAATCGCCCTTCTGGGGTTGGCTTTTCTGCCTGTGCCATGAGACCCGACGCCCGACAATATCGGACAACGTCAGCCGGTTCTTGATCTCTTGCAGGAGTTGCGGGGAAAAGCGGGCCATGATCTCAATCTAACGCTTGCGGTGCTGCCGTCCAAACCTGACCGGGTTTCAATCGCATGATTGTCCACCGGCATTTAACAAGTCGGGCTCTTAGTGAGGAAACCTACACAATGCCTTGGTCAATACAGTGTCAGTCGTTCAGCGGGTGATGATCTTCGACCAGTGCACGCAAGCGCTCATCGAGGACATGGGTATAAATCTGCGTCGTTGAAATGTCGGCATGTCCCAAAAGCTGCTGAACCGATTTCAAGTCAGCCCCGTTGTTTAAGAGGTGGCTGGCAAATGCGTGCCTCAGGACGTGGGGCGAGACGGCATTCGCGTCGAGACCGACGGAAATGGCGAGGTCTTTGAGGTCACGGGCGAAGGCTTGGCGTGTAAAGTGTCCCGATTTGCCGGAAGAGGGAAAGAGCCATTTTGACGCCACACCGTGATAAGCCGTCACGGCCTCTTTGAAATCAATCATCGCCAGGCGGGCAGCGTCGCTCAATGGCACGAGCCGTTCCTTGTTGCCCTTACCCGTCACAGACAAGAACCGGCTTTCAGAACCGAGTGACGCGGCGGGCAGGCTGACAAGTTCCGAGACCCGCATCCCGGTTGCATAAAGGACTTCGATCATCGTGTAGAGCCGTTTTGATCGCAGTGTCTCTGCTTTGCTTGCGACCTTTCGTACCGCTCGTTCGGCCGCCGCCTCGATAAGCCGATCCACGTCATCTTCACTCATGACTTTCGGCAATGGGCGTGTTTTCTTCGGGCTTTCGACCGGCCCACTCGGATCGTCTGTCCGAAATCCCTCGGCATAGAGGAATTTGTGAATTTGCCGGATTGCCGAGAGGTGTCGCGCCAGTGTCGATGCGGCGAGACCCTCGTCGAAGAGACCGGACAGGTAGCTTCTGATATCGGCAGTTTCGGCATTATCAAGGGTTTTTCCCTTGTATGATAGATGGGCGGAATAGGCGCTGAGATCGCGGGCGTAACTCTCAAGTGTGTTCTGCGCCGCGCCACGCTCCACGCTCATCATTTCCAGGAAATATTCAATCCGGTTACCGTCAGGCATCAGTGTACCCTATTCACCGAAAACCCGGTCACGGATTGATCCGGCTAGAGGGAATCCGGATTGTCAGATCGCGTTCTGTTGGTTCCACCAATGTGCCAAGCGCAAAAAATGCACC
>JBCDCU010000362.1:0-3466 GCA_039181265.1 Pseudomonadota bacterium
ATGCCGAGGCCCGCCCCCTGGATTTCGCCAACATGAACCGGTTTCGAAGGAACGCCGGTGACAAAGCAAGACACGATGTCGGTACCGCCGGACATGGACGCAAGATGCATGTCTTTCTTGATGTCCGAATAGATGTAACGGAACCCTTCCGGCGCGAGGGGACTCCCCGTTGCGCATAATGAGCGCATGGCGGACAGATCATGGGTTGTGCCCGGTGATAATTCCGCCTTTTTCAATGCGTCGATGAATTTTGCCGATGTGCCGAAATAGGTGAACTTTTCATCTTGCGCGTAGTCGAAAAGCACCGTCCCGGATGGTGCAAACGGCGAGCCGTCGTAGAGCATCAGGCTGGCTTCCGCCGCAAGGCCGGAGACAAGCCAGTTCCACATCATCCAGCCGCATGTGGTGAAGAAGAAGACCCGGTCATTCGGTTTGAACCCGTTGATAATCACGTGCTCTTTGAGGTGTTGAATGAGTGTGCCGCCAGCAGAGTGGACGATACACTTCGGGACGCCAGTCGTGCCGGATGAGAACAGAATGTAGAGGGGATGGCGGAACGGAAGACGTTTGAAGGTAACGGGCTTTGGTTCATAGCCAGCCGTCAGAGCGTCAAGCGTTTTCGCGCGAGGCAGGCCCTCAGCGACAGTATCGGCAATCCCGATATAGGGAACGACAACGATATTCTCAGCGCTTGGGAGGCCGTCGGCGATCGGTCTCAGTTTGTCGGCAATTTCGAGACGCTTGCCATTGTAGTAATAGCCGTCGCAGCAGATGAAGAGCTTCGGTTCGATCTGTTGGAAACGATCGAGAACGCCGCGTTCGCCGAAATCTGGTGAGCACGAGCACCAAATCGCACCAAGCGACGTCGCGGCCAGCATCAGCGCCACCGTTTCGGGGAGGTTCGGCATCATGGCGGCGACCCGATCACCTTCTCCAATGCCGAGGTCAGTCATGGCTTGTTGAAGTCTGGAGACGATCTGGTGCAGCTCATCATGGGACCAGCGATAAGCAATTTTATCTTCACCGCGGAAAACCAGTGCGTCACCGCCGCCTGTCTTACGCATGAGATTTTCGGCGTAGTTGAGGCTCGCATCCGGGAAAAACTTCGCCGACATCATCCGGTCGGCATCGACCAGGGCCCTCGCTCCCTTTTCACCAATGATACCGCAATGATCCCAAACAAGATCCCAAAACGCTGCAATGTCAGTGATCGACCAGTCATGCAGACGATCATAATCCATGAGATCCTTGCCGGTTTTTTCGCTTGCCGCCTTCATGAACGCCCAAAGATTGTGGTCTTCGATTTGCGTCTGGCTCGGTTCCCAAAGCATCTCCGGCATGATCATCTCCCGCGTCGCCTTTCAATATCCGCTCGCTATAGCACAGCCCAATTGGAAAACGAGTGATTGATGTAGGATTGATTTTCGGGACTCTCCAAGTCTGGACATTTCATTGTGGCGGGAATGCTGCTCTTTAAAGGCAGCGCGAATTAAGTTATTGATGGTCGGAGAGGATTTCTTGCAACAGGATTCGACCCGACTTGTCTGTCCGCCGCCTTCTTCTGGGAATTCCACTTGTGGTGCTTCTGCTGAGTGCCACTATGGCGTTCAGTTTTTGGCTGGTTCCCAAAGATCGTCTCAATCAATTAATCGAAACACAATTGAGCGAAGCGTTCGGCCATGACGTCAGGGTCCGCGGTCGTGCGACCGTGACGGTCTTACCTTATCTCGCCGTCACTTTTGGCCCTGTCTCGGTTTCCGGCGACAATGCGGGCTCCGCGCCGATCGCCGAGATCGAGCGGGCATCCGGCCGCCTTTCAGTGATGTCCCTGTGGGACGGAAGTCCGGCACTCCGGTATCTTGAGATTGAAGACGCGAAGATCCGGGTCGCGCGGTATGAAGATGGCAGCTACAATTGGGCCGCAGCGCAGTTCTTTTTAGAACCGGAAGATGAGACTGAAGAAGAGACCGGTCTGCGTTTTCCCGAGAGGCTGCGATTTATAACACTCAAAAACAGCATGCTCATCGTCGAGAATCCGGACTTTGATAAACCCGTCACGCTGAACGACATGAACCTTAAGATTGTCGGTCCACCCCGTTCGGGTTCTTTGGTAATCGATGGTGATGTTAGCCTTCGCGGGGAACGCCTGGCCGTTGATATCGATCTTGCCCGCCCGGGATTGTTTGCCTCCGGGCGTGCGAGTGCCGCTGAGATCAGTGTCGCCGGAGAGCGCCTTGAGGCAACGTTCAAAGGCAATCTGACTGCGAAGGACGAGATAACGGCTGACGGCTCGCTGGAAGCAGACATACCGTCTGCACTAGACTTAGCAAGCTGGCTCGGTTTTAAGGGCAGTCGCGCCCTGCCGGATGAGGCGCTCAGATTGATTGGCGATGGTGTTTTTACAAGCAGCGATCTCAACTTCCGGCCGATAGCGGTTAGAATGGCAGGTGGAAAGGCTGACGGTCGTCTGGCGGTAGATCTGTCCCGGGAGACAGTCGATATCTCCGGCACGCTTGCCTTTGACAACCTGGCTTTGCACACGGCTGCTGAAGAAGAAAATCCGCATCTGTCACTCCTACAAGAAGTCCTCGCAATTACCGAAGAAGACGTCCGCCTGGACATTCGTCTGTCGGCTGACAGTGCAAAAATTGCGCGATACAATTTCACTGAACTGGCCGCGACCCTGGTTCTATCCGAAGACACATTTTCGATCACGATAGGGTCTGCCGAACTTGAAGGTCTTGGCATCGATGGCGAGGCTCAACTGAGTTTTGGCGGTGGGGAAAGAACGCTCAATGCGGATATCATTGTGCGCAATGCGGCTGCCGACAGTCTCAGGGATTACTTTGAGCTGAGCCAGCCGATCAACGGTCAGATGACGTTGGCGATGGGTGTTCAGGCCAAGGGGACGGATGCTCGGAGCCTCGCTAAAGCAACTGAGCTTGAATTCTCCGTGGATGTTACAAGTGGTGCCTTGAGCGGTGTCTGGCTCCCGGCGGTCTTCTCAAAGACGCAGGGCCTCGATCAGGCGGCGATCAACAATCCGGGATTTCAGACACCCTTTGAACGCGCTTTGATCCACGCGACTGTTGAGCAAGGCGGACGATTGAACTTGCGCAAGATCACTATGGTTGGTGCTGATTTTGAAGTCAGTGCCACAGGACATACAGTGCCATCGACCGGAGATCTTGTAGCGGCCGGCCAGATCGTCACAACCGAGAACGACGCACAGGACCCGGGACAGGGCCTGACGACCAAATTCATGATTGTCGGTCCTTTGGACAACCCGCGGATTTCCGTCATCAACGACGTTGACATCCTAACCCCCGTTTCAGGGCAGTAGCGGCCGTTTCCCGGCGATTGGGCCAGGCACCCCAGCCTGGCATTTATGTTTCATCAACCAAAATGTGGCTTCATTAACCATGATGTGATCCGTATCTGGGATCAGCTGGCGCGGTAATGGTGG
>JBCDCU010000363.1:0-3454 GCA_039181265.1 Pseudomonadota bacterium
CTCACGGTTGTGAAGGTGACTGAGCCACCAGTGCGTGAAGCTGGCGAGAAAGTCGAAGACGTCTCTACTCTGGTTGATAAACTCAAAACTGCGGGAGCTGTATAATGGCTGTTCTTGTAATTGCTGATCACGACAATGCGGCGCTGTCTGACGCCACCGCGAAAACCGTCACCGCGGCCAAAACGTTTGGCGGCGATGTAGACGTCCTCGTTGCAGGCAAAGGCGCTGGCGATGTCGCCGCTGCGGCAGCTGGCATCGATGGTGTCCGCAAAGTGCTACACGCCGATGGCGACGCTTATGAAAAGCAACTCGCCGAAGCCATGGAAGCGCTGATCGTCCCAATGATGGACGGCTATGACGCTCTGTTCGCGCCTGCCACCACTATGGGCAAGAACGTAACACCGCGCATCGCCGCGAAGCTGGATGTGATGCAGCTGTCTGACATTATCGGGATTGAAGGTCAGGACACATTTGTTCGCCCGATCTATGCCGGTAACGCGATCATGACCGTGAAATCATCCGACGCGAAGAAGGTTGTCACCGTACGTGGAACAGCCTTCGAAGCGGCAGGCGCTGGCGGATCTGCAGCTGTCGAGGCTGTCGATGCCCAGGCTGGCCCATTCAAGTCTTCCTTCGTTTCAGAAGAGATCGTCGCAAGCGATCGTCCAGAACTGACCGCGGCAAAGCGGATCGTCTCTGGCGGCCGTGCCCTCGGCTCTGCGGAGGAGTTTGAGCGCCTGATGAACCCTCTGGCTGATAAGCTTGGTGCTGCCGTTGGCGCGTCTCGCGCAGCGGTTGATGCAGGCTATGCACCAAACGATTACCAAGTCGGTCAGACCGGTAAGATCGTGGCGCCTGAGCTTTACATCGCCGTCGGCATCTCTGGTGCGATCCAGCACTTGGCCGGTATGAAGGACTCTAAGATCATCGTCGCAATTAACAAAGACGAGGAAGCGCCAATCTTCCAAGTTGCTGATTACGGCCTGGTCGCAGACCTTTTCAACGCCGTTCCAGAGCTGACTGACGCGCTCTAAGCGAGACTGAATTCAAATTGAGAACCCCGGTCCATGCGGCCGGGGTTTTTCTTTGCCGCAAACGCACTAGTCTAATTTCGCAGAGGGCTCCGGGTATGCGCAATGAAATCGCCAAACACTTAGATCACGATCCTGATTTCGAATGGCGTGGGCAGAGCGTCACGCGGATCGAGAATCTGTCGGACATCGTTTTCGCCTTGGCGCTTGGTATGATGCTGTTTGGAGGCGCGCCGCCTCAGACCTTTTCAGAACTCGTCCATTTCCTGATCTCGATCATTCCAGTGACGGCGAGTTTCGTCATCTTATTCATGATCTGGAATGCGCATTTCGTGTTCTTCAGGCGCTATGCTCTGGCCGACAATGTCGTCGTGCTGATCAATTCGGCTTTGCTCTTGATGGTCCTGTTCACGGCCTATCCGCTGCGCTTCATCTTCGACAGTTTCTTTTGGTACGTGATCGGCTCCACCACAGGGGATTACTCACAGCTCCTGGAAACCGAAATGGACATCACCAATTCGGCGCGGAGCATGGCGTTCTTCGGAGCTGGATATGCTGTCATCTACACACTGATGAGCTTCATGTACGCGCATGCGGTCAGGAAAGCAGACGTCGTCGGACTGTCGGATAAAGAGATTTTGCTCACACGCCAGACGGTTTGGATTTTTCGGGGCGAAGTCGCCATCGCGATCCTGCTTGTGTTCGCTGCCTTGTTTACCCCGATGGGACCGTTTGCCGGAGCGCTGATGTTCCTGAACTGGCCGAATGCCTATTTGATGTCCTTTGTCGCAAAGAAGATCCATCAGAAAAAGCCCGCCGCGAGTGTCCTCGCCGCGGGCCCTGATCAATAGATCGCAACTAAACCTTAGGTGTCCAGGAAGCTCCGGAGCTTCCGGCTACGGCTTGGGTGTTTCAGCTTGCGCAGCGCTTTCGCTTCGATCTGACGAATACGTTCGCGTGTGACCGAGAATTGCTGGCCGACCTCTTCAAGCGTGTGGTCCGTGTTCATCCCGATCCCGAAGCGCATGCGCAGCACACGCTCCTCGCGCGGTGTCAGAGACGCGAGCACACGGGTCGTGGTCTCACGCAGGTTCGACTGGATCGCCGCATCGACGGGCAACAGCGCCGCTTTGTCTTCGATAAAATCGCCAAGGTTGGAATCTTCATCATCGCCAATTGGGGTTTCCAGAGAAATTGGCTCTTTCGCAATTTTCAGAACCTTACGGATCTTCTCAAGCGGCAGGCCGAGCTTTTCGGCCAACTCTTCCGGCGTTGGCTCTCGGCCAATCTCGTGGAGCATCTGGCGCTGTGAGCGCACGATTTTGTTGATCGTCTCAATCATGTGCACCGGAATACGGATCGTTCGCGCTTGGTCTGCAATCGAACGTGTGATCGCCTGACGGATCCACCACGTCGCATAGGTCGAGAACTTATAGCCACGGCGGTATTCGAACTTATCCACCGCCTTCATCAGGCCGATATTGCCTTCCTGAATAAGATCCAGGAATTGCAGGCCGCGATTGGTGTATTTCTTCGCAATCGAGATCACGAGGCGAAGGTTCGCTTCGACCATTTCCTTCTTTGCGATCCGTGCTTCGCGCTCACCTTTTTGGACGCGCTGAACAATCTGACGATAGTCATCGATCGGAATACCAATCTCTTGCGCGACCATTTGGATCTCGCCGCGAATGGCTTCGATCTTTGTCTCTTCGCGTTCTGTGAAGCGTTCCCACTTCTTTGACATGGCAGCGACGTCTTCGACCCAAGTTGGATCAAGCTCGCGGCCAAAATAGTTTTTCAAGAACTCTGAGCGTGGCACACCATGCGCATCCGCAAGGCGCATCAACTGGCCTTCAAGGCCCATCAGCTTCTTGTTAATCGCATAGAGTTGCTCAACCAGAGCTTCGATCCGCGCATTGTTGATGTGCATCGTCTTGAGCTCATCAACAATGTTCTGCGAAATCCCATCATAGGATTCGCGATCTTTTGGTGTCAGACCTTTGCCTTCCATGCGCCGACCGACCAGCTTTTCCTGCAGCTTACGGAACTTGGCGAACCCGGCAGCGATCTCGTCGAGCTTATCGAGCACGCCTTCGCGCAGCTCAGCTTCCATGCCGGACATCGACATGGCCGCGCCTTCTTCTTCGTCCTCGCGTTCTTCGCGAGCGTGGCGCTCTTCAACGGTTTCGTTCTCGCGCGCTTCGGCTTCTTCTTCGTCGAGCTCGTCTTCTTCAGGCGCCGGGTTTTCCGCGCCATAAGTCGCTTCAAGATCGATCAGATCACGCAGCAGAATGCGTTCATTCACAAGCTCGTCGCGCCAAACCATCATCGCTTCGAAGGTCAGCGGCGATTCACACAGGCCGCGGATCATCGCATCGCGGCCAGCTTCAATGCGCTTAGCGATGGCGATTTCGCCTTCGCGA
>JBCDCU010000364.1:0-3427 GCA_039181265.1 Pseudomonadota bacterium
CCAACCTAACCTCTTCCCGGCGAAGGAAAAGCGATTTTCCTTCGCCGTTTTATCGAGACCAAAGACTTGGCCTCGAAACGGACAAGTATGTCCGTTTCCACCACGCTCGTTTCTGCCGCAATCGTCATGATCGCAGGCAAGTGACGGGAAACACCAAATGTGAAAGCGCTCGCTGGTGATCAGCAAGCGACACAATGATCTGGGGCCGAGGACGCCCTGCTGAAAGGATAATGACCATGAACACAAAACTTGCCGCCTTGATCTTATTGGGTCTTTCAATCGCAACTTTCGCCGTTCCCGCACAGGCAGGCCGTGGTGCTTCACCACTTGGTCAAAACCCGGACCAGCTTCTCACGATTGCAGAACGTCAACAGCTGCAACGCCTTCGTCTGAAAGGCAAAATCAAGAACATCTATCAGTCTGACGTGAACCGTCTTCTGGCCATCGAAGAAGACAATTGGTTCGTCAAACGTGAAAAACGCCGCAGAAACCGTAAGTGATGTGGATTGCCTGGGAGCGGAGAACTGGGAGCAAGCAAGCGTCTCCGCTCCTGACATTGATCGAGTGCAACCACAAAAAGCGCTTGGAACAATCGCGCAAAGAGGCAGGAACACGCTTCGACGGTTTCAAAGCCCGGAAGACAAAGAAGAAAAAAATCCCCCTGAGCGTCTAAACGCTCAGACCTAACCTCCCGCGGCGAAGGAAAAGCGATTTTCCTTCGCCGTTTTGTCGAGAGCAACCAGCGTTTTCAAAAGCCCTTCCATCTCCGTCAATGGCACCATGACTGGACCATCCGAGGGAGCTTCATCAGGGTTATCGTGACATTCCATGAAAAGACCCGCGACGCCTACAGCGACGGCTGCACGTGCGAGCACAGGCACATAATGGCGTTGTCCGCCCGAAGCCCCGCCAAGGCCTCCGGGCTGTTGGACTGAATGAGTAGCGTCGAAGATTACCGGCGCCCCGGTTAAGGCCATTTCCGGCAAACCCCTCATATCCGAAACAAGTGTGTTGTATCCAAAAGACGTGCCGCGCTCGGTCAGAAGCACGTTCGGATTCCCGCTCTGCGTGACTTTCTGGATGACGTTCCTCATGTCCCAGGGGGCGAGGAACTGCCCTTTCTTTACATTGACGGGCAGGCCCGTTTCCGCTGCCGCAACAAGCAAATCCGTTTGCCGGCAAAGAAACGCAGGAATCTGCAACACATCCACATGATCCTTCAAGAGCGCACACTGCGCTTCATTGTGAACGTCAGTCAGGACTGGAATTTCAAGATCATGACGGATCTCGTCGAAGATTGGCAGGGCTCCATCGAGTCCCATTCCCCGTTTACCCGAAAGGCTCGTCCTGTTTGCCTTATCGAAGCTCGCCTTGAACACGTAAGAAATCCCAAGCGCTTTACACATGGCACTCAACGCGATCGCGAGCGTGATCGCGTGATCCCGGTTTTCGAGCTGACAAGGGCCTGAAATCAGGACAAAAGGTGCTTCATTGTCAAAGACCACATCACCGACGGTGACCTTAGGATTTGGGGGGTTATCCATCAAAGTCCCTTACGTACCAAAAACGATCGCGGCACCCTGCCCCTCAGCAGCCGGAACTGCAACATCCTCGCCGTGTTTTTCAAATGGAATACGGTTATGAGTGAGGTTATAGGCGACACGCTCCGGATCGCCAACAGCGACCCGAAAAGCAAACGCGTGGAAACGTGTATTGTCTCCGGCCCCGAACCCGGCCAGTGTTTCTGGGAGATTGTGTACTTCTGAAAACGTGTGGACGTTAAAACCTGGTAGTGCGAATTTCGACCCATAGCTTTCGGGGGTAGCCGTCGCATCAAAGGCAAGCCCCATGAAATCAACGGCCCCGTCCCCCTCGCCTTCCATAAAATATGCATCGGTGACACCGATGGCGCCATTTGGATGCTCCGGTGCAGATCGGATCCGTCGCACGGCTGAGGGATCACCCAGCCATTCAACGGTAAAAAACGAGCACCCCGGAAAATCGGATTTTGCGCAATAGGCCCCCTGCACCTTCAATAGGTCGCTGGTGCCATCGGGATGCTTTGCTTCGCGTTCAAAACTCAGCATGGTGCGATCTTCTGCGCCGCCGGTTGCAAAAGCCTTTTGGTCAGCAACGGCATCCTGCGTTTTCAACGCTATGCCGGAAAGACCCTGATCGCCGAATGTATTGCGATAGGCCTGATCCATCATGACAAACGGATTGGAATCGCTTAGCGCCTTCGCCGCCTTCGCCATATCATAGACGGCGAGCGGTTCCAGATAGGTGTCGTTTTCAAAGAAAATGCAGCAGTTTGCCGTCCCGAACGGGTGGTAACCGGTTGCATTGACACTGAAGCCCAGCGCCTCAAAGCGCTCCCGCGAAGTTGTCAGATCCTTGACTGTGAGAACAAGGTGATCGAGTGCACGAGGCATCAGACAAGACGGCTTTGTTCAAGCGCTGCGGCGACAAAAGAGGAAAAGAGCGGATGCGGCTGGAATGGACGGCTTTTAAGTTCCGGGTGGAACTGAACGCCTACAAACCAGGGATGATCATGTCGCTCGACGGTTTCGGGAAGAATGCCATCAGGCGACATACCGGCGAAATGAAGGCCCGTCGCCTCAAGCTGGTCCCGATAAGCGACATTCACCTCGTAGCGATGCCGATGCCGTTCAGAGATCGCCGATTGCCCGTAAATCTCTGCAATTCTACTTTCGCGTCTAAGATGCGCCGGATAAGCGCCGAGGCGCAGCGTGCCGCCGAGATTGCCGTTCGCTATGCGCTTTTCAACCTCGTTGCCGCGCACCCATTCCGTCATCAGACCGACCAGCGGCTCTCCACCGGGACCAAATTCGGATGAGGTTGCGTTCTCAATCCCCGCAAGATTGCGGGCGGCCTCAAGGACCGCCATTTGCATGCCGAAACAAATACCGAAATACGGAACGTTGTGTTCGCGCGCATATCGAACGGCTTCGATCTTTCCTTCCGCTCCCCGCTCGCCAAATCCGCCGGGCACAAGGATCCCGTTGACATCATCAAGGTGCGGGGTCGGATCTTCTTCTTCGAAAATCTCAGACGCGATCCATTCGAGATTAACGCGTGTCCGATTGGCGATGCCGCCATGGGTGAGCGCTTCAATCAACGACTTATAAGCATCGTGCAGATCGACATATTTGCCGACAATCGCAATGGTCACCTCGCCTTCGGGACTTGCGATTGAGCTTGAGATCTCTCGCCAATGATCCAGGTTCGGCTCTGGCCCCACATCCATTCCGAACGCGTTCAGCACCTCCTGGTCGAGACCGACATCGTGATAGGTCAAAGGAACATCATAAATGCTCGCAGCATCAAGCGCCGGAATAACCGACGATTCGCGCACATTGCAGAATTGCGCGAGCTTCTTGCGCTGACCTTCGGGGATCGGGCGGTC
>JBCDCU010000365.1:0-3424 GCA_039181265.1 Pseudomonadota bacterium
CGCTCCAGCGCCGTTTCCCTCCCGAAGCGCTGTAAGCCGACATTTTATGCTCCGTTGACCAGAGCGCTTGAACCAGATCCGGGTTTAACTGGAAAGCCGATCGATGCTTCTTCTTTTAAGTGAATTTTCCGACACGTTCCCTGTCTTCAACGTTTTCCGGTACATCACCTTCCGCGCTGGTCTCGCGACCGTCACAGCGATGATGGTTGTCTTTCTATTCGGGCCAGCCATCATCAAAGCATTGAGGATCCGTCAGGGCAAAGGCCAACCGATCAGGGCCGACGGACCACAAAGTCATATCGTCGCAAAAGCCGGAACGCCGACGATGGGCGGCCTGATGATCCTCTCCGGACTGTTCATTTCGACGCTGCTTTGGGCGGATCTCACCAACCCTTACGTCCAGACTGTCATTTTCGTAACGCTCGGTTTCGGCGCGATCGGATTCTATGATGATTATCTCAAGGTCACGAAACAAAGTCACAAGGGATTCTCAGGCCGAGTTCGCCTGTTGCTGGAGTTCCTGATCGCGGCCGCCGCCTGTTATTATATCGTTCGGATCGGGGAGAGCCCATTTGCAACGAGCCTGACATTCCCGTTTTTCAAGGATCTCCTCCTCAATCTTGGCCTGTTTTTCATTCCATTTGCAGCCTTTGTTATCGTCGGTACTGGCAATGCGGTGAACCTTACCGATGGACTTGATGGGCTCGCAATCGTGCCCGTTATGATTGCAATGGGCACTTTCGGATTGATCGCCTACCTTTCCGGCAACTCGGTGTTTGCGGATTACCTTCAAATCCACAATGTTACAGGCACGGGTGAATTATCGATCATCTGCGGTGCGATCATCGGGGCTGGACTCGGATTCCTATGGTTTAACGCGCCGCCTGCGGCAATCTTCATGGGTGACACTGGATCGCTTGGCCTTGGCGGTGCCCTTGGAACCATTGCGGTTGCGACGAAACACGAAATCGTACTTGCCATCGTCGGCGGCCTCTTCGTTCTTGAGGCGATTTCAGTGATTATTCAGGTCGTTTCCTTTAAGACGACGGGCAAGAGGGTGTTTCGGATGGCACCGATCCACCACCATTTTGAACAAAAGGGCTGGACCGAGCCGCAAGTTGTCATCCGGTTCTGGATTATTTCGGTTGTCTTGGCACTGATTGGCCTCACCACCCTGAAACTGCGCTGATCAGATGATCCCGGTCACGACTTTTGCCGGAAAACGCGTTCTTCTGTTTGGCCTTGGAGGCTCGGGGCTTGCGACGGCTGAAGCTTTTGTCGCCGGCGGTGCTGAAATTCTCTGTTTCGATGACGATGCGGGACGTGTTGCCGAGGCTGAAGCACGCGGTCTGTCGGTTGGTGATCTCCGGGACGTCGATTTTTCGGATTATGACGCGCTCATCCTGTCGCCCGGCGTTCCCTTAACGCACCCTAAACCTCACTGGAGCGTCGAAAAAGCCCGGGCAGCCTCCATAGAGATTATCGGAGATGTTGACGTTTTCGCCCGTGAGCGCCGCGCTGCAGCACCGGATTGTCCGTTCGTGGCTATCACAGGAACAAACGGGAAATCGACAACAACGGCTCTCATCCATCATTGCCTGAAAGCGGCCGGGCGCGACAGCCAAATGGGCGGCAATATTGGCCGTGCGGTTCTCACCCTCGATCCGCCACGTCCCAACAGTCACTACGTGGTCGAATGCTCCTCTTACCAGATCGATCTTGCCCCAACCCTTGATCCGTCAATTGGTGTTCATCTTAATCTGTCGCCTGATCATCTCGATCGCCATGGGACCTTTGAGCACTATGCAAACGTAAAAGCGCGGCTGGCGTATGGTTCACAAACAGCGGTCGTCGGTGTCGATGATCAGGCATCGCTCGAAATCGCCAGCGCCACGGAAGGGCGCGGCGTGCCAGTCATTCGGGTTGCGCTCAACGGTGTCGCCGATATCGAAGGGCGCAATCAAAAGGTATTGAAGGGCGGCCAGGTCGTTGCCGATCTTGAAGGGATTGTATCCCTTCGCGGGGAGCACAATCTGCAAAATGCCGCGATCGCATGGGCTGTGCTCTCAGAACTCGGCCTTGCCCCCGAAGAGATCCGTGCCGGTTTCAGGAGCTTTGGCGGCCTGGCGCATCGTATGGAACAGGTTGCCGAGAAAAATGGCGTTCTTTTTATCAATGATTCCAAGGCGACGAATGCCGAAGCGGCTGCTCGCGCGCTCGCCAGTTTTGATGGGATTTATTGGATCCTTGGTGGTGTCGCTAAAGACGGCGGTATAGAAAGTCTTAACCCTTTCTTTCCAAAAATCAGGCATGCCTTTCTTATTGGCGATGCGAGCGATCTTTTCGCAAAGAGCCTCTCGGGACACGTTGCGTTTACGCCTGCCGGCACATTGAAGAATGCCGTTGAAGGCGCTGCCAGAATGGCGCTTGAAGCCGTCAAGAACGGTGCTGCCGCCAATCCGGTTGTGCTCTTGTCCCCGGCCTGTGCGAGCTTCGATCAATTCGCCAATTTCGAGGTGAGGGGCGATTGTTTCCGTGAAGCGGTTACAGACGCACTTCAGGAATTGTGATGGGAAGCATGGCAGAGGTTTGCAGGGCCTTTGCCATCCGGAGTAAGCGGGATGATTTCGAGGGCGGACCGATCTCCCCTTGGTAATTGGTGGTGGACTGTCGACAAGCCGATGCTCTTCGGGTTGATTGCCCTTCTGTTTGTGGGATTGATCCTGTCCTTTGCCGCAAGCCCCTCGATCGCGGAACAATTGAAACTTGAGAGTTTTTTCTTCGTAAAACGGCATGCGGTCTTTGTCGTCCCGGCACTTTTGTTGCTCATCGGAGTGTCGCTGCTCAGTCCGAAAATGATCAGACGGCTTTGCCTGCTTGTCTTCATCATCGGTATCGGGCTTCTCGTCTACACCCTGATTGCTGGGGCTGAGATCAAAGGATCGCGGCGTTGGATCTCGATTATGGGATTTTCGCTTCAACCGTCCGAAATCGTTAAACCGGCCTTCATCGTGTTGTGCGCCTGGTTTTTTTCCGAAAGCGCACGGCGGCCGGAGCTACCGGGCAATCTCTTTGCAATCCTTCTCCTCGGCGTGTTTTGCGCACTTCTTGTCGCGCAACCGGATATCGGTCAAACCGCGCTTGTGGTGATGACATGGTGTGCCATGTTTTTTATGGCTGGTCTTTCCTGGATCTGGATTGCGATCCTCTGGCTTCTCGGCCTTGGCGGGCTCTTTGCCGCTTATCTTTTCGTGCCCCACGTAACGGGGCGCATTGACCGCTTCCTTGATCCCGCATCCGGCGATACCTATCAGGTCGATCAGGCGCTTTCTGCATTCCTCAGCGGCGGCTGGTTCGGCCGTGGCCCGGGAGAGGGGATCGTGAAGCGGCAGGTTCCTGATGCACACACCGATTTTATTTTCGC
>JBCDCU010000366.1:0-3423 GCA_039181265.1 Pseudomonadota bacterium
TGAACTCGTCCGGATGATCAAGACCATTGCCGGAGAAGACGGTTTCCGAAAAGGCGTTGATCTATACTTCGACCGCCATGATGGGCAAGCGGCGACGATTGAAGATTTCATGTCATCGCTCGAAGATGGCGCCGGGATCGATCTTGCGCAATTCAAACTCTGGTACGAGCAAGCCGGCACTCCGCAGATCGTGGTTGCGCAGGATTATGATGAAGCTGGCAAGACACTCAGATTGGATGTTCACCAGAAGACACCTGCGACCCCGGGTCAGGAGACCAAGAAGGCGTTGCATATTCCGGTCAAGTTCGGTCTGGTGGGCAAAAACGGAGACGATCTTGCATTCGATACGGTGACGGGGGCGGATGTCACGGGCGATGTTATTCACCTGAAAAACATCCACCACCAGATCGTATTCAAGGGGGTTCCGGAACGACCGGTGCCATCGCTATTGCGAGAATTCTCTGCGCCCGTTCGCCTTGAACAACCGCTGAGCGAAGACGATCTCATCCACCTCATCGGGAATGATAGCGACAGTTTCAACCGCTGGCAGGCGATGCAGACGATCGCGCTCAGAGTGGTCCTTGATAAGATCCATAGCGTGACCGAGGACCGGCCCGTCAAAGAAGGGTTTGACTGCTTTTTCGATGGCGTCGAGGCGACCATCGGCAATGAAGACCTCGATCCCGCCTTCCGCTCTCAATTCCTTGGCTTTGCGAGCGAGACCGACATTGCCCAGGCGCTTGGTTCAAACGTCAATCCCGCGATTATTCATGATGCCAGCCAATGGCTGAAGGCGGAGCTTGCCCGGCGCGCCGAGCAGACGCTGATTACGATCTATGAGAAGAATCAAGTCCGAGAAGCCTATTCTCCGAAGGGCGAACAGGTCGCAAAGCGGCAATTGAAAAACGCGGCCCTTTCCGTCCTTGCGACAGGAACGGCAAGCGGACTTGCTTTCGCGCGTCAGCAATATGATGAAGCAACCAATCTCACCGATCGGTTCGCGGCCCTGTCGGCGCTCGTTTTGAATCGCGATAAATACGCTGAGGCAGCCTTGCGCGACTTCGACAAAAGATACCGGTCGAAGCCTCTGGTGATGGACAAATGGTTCGCTGTTCAAGCGATGTCGCCATTCGACGGTACGCTCGCGACCGTAAAGGAGTTGATGAAACATCCGGTCTTTTCCATTACCAACCCGAACCGGATCCGTTCGCTCATAGGGGCATTTGCTGCCAGTAACCAGAGCCAGTTTCATCGTGCCGACGGTGCCGGCTACCAGTTCCTCTCGAACATCGTGGTCGATCTCGATGCAACGAATCCTCAGGTTGCAGCGCGGCTTTTAACCTGCTTCAGCGCATGGCGCCTTCTCGAACCGCGCAGACGGGATCGCGCCGAGCGTGCCTTGAAACGCATTGCGAATTCAGCCGGTTTGTCCGCTGATGTCCGCGACATCGTCAATCGCACGCTTGGATAACGGTTTACGGTCTTGCGAAATCGCTATGGCTTGATGGTCGGAAAAACCGCCTTCGGGTCATAGCTTTCGAAACTTGATAAGGTCTGGCGGTTGCATTCCTCTTGCCAGTAGGAGCCCGGCACAACGGCTGATACGCAGGGAAATCGCGTCCGGTATGCTTCTGTAACCGCATTCTCTTCGATCGCGATCGCCACAAGACCAGCGACTGTTCCGCCCTGGCGCTCGACGAGACGAATTGCGCCATCCATTGTGCCACCGGTTTCGATCCACTGGTCAACGAGGAGCACCTTCGTGCCCTCGCCGAAGCCCGGCTGGCGCATTTCCATGTCCTGATTACGGCCCGAATAATTCGTGAAACTCACGCGGTCGGTATCAACGCACAGCTTTCCGGCTTTGCGGATCGGCAGGAAACCGATCTTCAACCGTGCGGCGAGCGCTGCGCCAAGCACGAAACCCATCGCATCAAGACCAGCTACTACATCGGCGCGTACGCCGTCCAGATCCGCTTCAAGGTCATCAAGCATGGCGTGGAATGCGGCGCCATTGATGTAAATCGAGGTTGGGTCCAGCCATGCGAATTTCGGACCCTTCGTGTTCGGCGCCATCAGACGCAAATACCAGCGATCGTCGCGCGGCCCGGGATCAAACGATGTTTTATCAGGCTGCATCACGGGCCTCCGCACCAAGATTCCGGGTTACCTCCATCAAACGCCGCAGACGCCCTGCGTCAATATCGTAGAAGTTACCCTCCTCGTTGATACCCGTCGCCACCATAAAACAATCAACCTTCGTATAGGACTGCGCGTTTTCAGGCGTGATTCCGGATGCAAGCGCCAAGGCTTGATCACCCGCGCCTTCGCGAAAATCGTCGATCTTTCCAAGATCTGCCTCAATACCAGTGGCCGTGCCCGATGTGGTGATGACATCCATAAAAGGGCGCGCTTCTCGCGCGGCAGCAGCGTAATCCTCTGGTTTGACCGGCCGTTGTTTCTTGAATGCAGTTCCCCCGAAATAAAGCCCCCGCCATCCGGATTCGTGCCGTGCTGCGGCAATATCGTTAGCGGTTTCCTGGTCTCCGCCCTTCTCATCGATGTGAGCATTATCGGCCCAGTAGGCATCGACTGTCGTGCCGTTCTCCTGTTCAACCCTTGCAAGGACAGGGAAGGCATCGCGCCCCGAAACACCGAGAAAATTCACCCCTAGAAAAAGGCTCGGAAAGTGTCGCCTGACATCGGTGATGATCGGCAAAAACTCGGGGACGCCAAAATCGTGATTGATGAGAAAAACACCAGCCGCGCCCTCTCGAATCGCGATCTCAATGTTTTTCACCGTACGCGGCGTATCCAGAACATGGATAACCGGAATGACGACAGGGCCGGTCGCCTTGAACGATTTATGGAATTCCAAACGGTTCATCGCGATGTTCAGACTATGACATCTACCGGCGACATGTCACCGGTTCCGCAGACCTAGCGAGCCGTGCAGACCCAACGGCGCACCGTGCATCGATTGGTGTTTCGGTTACATGCATTGATGGCGGCGTTTTCCGCAGCCCGCCTGGATCCACCCCATGCAGCGCCCCAGCCCCCGCCGTTACCAATTGCGACCGCACCACAGGCATTTCGAAACCAGGTACCGACGCGACAGTCTCCAGCATAATTGTAACAGCCACGCAACGCCTGATTCTCGGCACTTACCTGCGAAGGATGGTCGAAAGCCCAGCCGATCGCGCCCGTCGATGGCGACAACGCAATCGCACCGAAGTATTGCCGCCTCTGGGCATCAGCAGGTCCAGCCAGTGTCAGTACAAGGAGTGCTGCGGCTGAGAAAAAAATCACCGCGTTCTTCGTTCGTTGCGTCATAGGTCCCCCGGCCCGTCTTTCATGACGTGTTCTTTGCATCACCATTTAACAATTGAGCGCCCGTGTCCATAACCCGCCGCAGCAAGACCA
>JBCDCU010000367.1:0-3419 GCA_039181265.1 Pseudomonadota bacterium
ACCTCGAGTTTAATGAAAGCGGTACCAAAGGCGCGCCGATCACTCTGAAATCGGCAGATGGTCCCGGCAAGGCGGTCATCAAACCGGCCAAAGCTAACGAAGACACAATCCAGATCGATGGTGAAGACCACATTGTCATTGACGGGTTTGAACTGCACGGCAGCAACGATGATCACAAGCAGGTCATCCACATACATTCCGTCGACAATAAAACAGATCCGGCGAGCAATATTGAGATCATCAACAATGTGATCTATCGCGGCGCCGGTGATGGCGTAAAGATCAGCAAATCCACCGATATTGTGATCGAAAACAACGAGATCATTGGTGGTGGGCGCATGGAGGCCGGCATTGATATCGTGGGCGGTGAGCGTGTCGTCATTGACAGCAATATCATCAAGGATATCAACAACCTCGGCATCAATATGAAAGGTGGAGCACAAGACATCATTGTGCTTAACAATGAGATCTCGGGCGCCGGAATTGCGATCGAAGTAGGCGGATACAGCAATCTTGGCGCCTACCCATCAGGATTCCTCAGTGGAGGATACAAGTTTGAAGTTTCAAACGTGCTTGTGCAGGGTAACAAGATCACGGACAGCGCAAGCTGGGCGCTGCGCCTGATCGGAGCACAGAATGTCGACGTGATCGAGAACGACTTTAGTGATGCCGGGAACCGCAACATTCGCATAGATGACTCGGCGAAATTCCACGAACCGTGGTTCACACACGATATCGTTCTGGCGGATAATGAAACCTCGGTGGATAGATGGCTGGTTAACGAAGGCAAACAGGCAAACCCGGTTTTCGACTCGAAGAAATCATTCTTTGATGCGTGGGACGGCATTGATTTGCAAGCTCTATTGCGGGGTGAGACCCAGGAACCCATCATTGAAGAAAAGCCGATCATTGAAGAAAAGCCCATCGTCGAAAAGGAAGACGAGCGCGATGATGAAGAGCGCAATGAAGATGACGACGACGAAATCGATAATGATGGCGACGACGATGATGAAGAGCAGGAAGAGATAAGCGATCCGAGCCCGGACCGGGAGGAGTACGAGTATGCTGTTCCGAGGTCGCGTGAGGCTCAGTACTCAAACGCCGAGCCTGAGCTTAGCAATTCGGCTTTGGACGCAGCACAGGAAGATTCGTCGAATGGACGGAACAGTCTGCGGTACAAATCCGGAAATGATGTGGTCCACGCCCAAGCTGGGAATGACTTCGTGCATGGCGGCGCAGGCAATGACCTGATCTTTGGCGGGTCAGGGAATGACCGGTTGGTCGGCGACGTAGGCAATGACACTTTGTCTGGCGGTGATGACCGCGATCTTATCAGGGGCGGTCGTGGCGATGACCTCGCGTTTGGCGGTGATGACAGCGATCGCATCCGCGGTGAGGACGGCAATGACACGATCCTGGGCGGAGACGGGAATGATCGCCTTGATGGTGACCTTGGAGCGGACCACATGTTTGGCGGCAACGGCAATGACATTTTGCGCGGCGGCAAAGATGATGACTGGGTCGAGGGTGGCGCCGGTAACGATAGGCTCGATGGTGGAAGCGGCGCCGATACCTTGCTCGGAGGCTCAGGCAATGACGCGCTTCTAGGCGGCTGGGATGACGATGTGCTGAGCGGCGACGAAGGCAACGACATCATGGCGGGTGGATCGGGTGACGATACTGTTTTCGGCGGCGCGGGACAGGACACCCTGAGAGGCAATGACGGTAACGATGTTCTGGAAGGTGGGTCAGGCAACGACATCATGATTGGTGGCAAGGGTGCTGACCAATTCGTTTTCCGCAAAGAAGATGGTGTTGGTAAGGACGTGATCGAGGACTTTGACTCGAACGAAAATGACTTGATTGTGCTGGACGGGTTCGGCCGGTTTTCCGATCTCGACAGCAATGGAGACGGCGTTATCGACGGCAGGGACGACTATGTCACTAAGACCAAAGATGGTCTGGATATTGATCTGTCAGAGCTCAGCGGGGACAGATCCGGCACGCATGTGCTCCGTGTCTCAGAAAACTCTTTGAATTCGGATGACTTTGTCTTTCTAGCCTGAGGTCAGGCTTCAGTAGAAGAGGCGGGAAGGCGTCACTACGACCTTCCCGCCTCTTTGCGTTTCAAGCCCTGGAGCTGGTTTAAATCGCCCGCAAAGACCGTTCTTCGGAAGCGGAAAGACCCGGCCGGCCCACGCATTCATAGGCAGTAAAGCCCGCCTGGCTCGCGCTTTCCGCCGTGTACACATTGCGCAAATCGGCCATGTGCGGCGTTTTCATGGACCCGGCCAGACGCGTGAGATCCAGAGCTCGGAATTCGTTCCACTCGGTCAGAACAACCAACAAATCCGCGCCCTCCGTTGCCGTATAGGGATCCTCGTGCCACGCCACTCCGGGCAGGAGAGCCTCGCCCTCGCGTTTGCCTTGAGGATCAACGACCCGGACCGTAGCACCGCCGCCCACGAGGGCTGGGATAATGGTCAAGGATGGCGCATCGCGCATGTCGTCAGTGTTGGGCTTGAAGGTCACGCCGAGCACGGAGATCGTCTTGCTGTTGAACGTCCCGTCGCACAGATCGCGCAGCTTCTGGATCATTCGCGCCTTCACTCCATCATTCACGCGAATGACTGTTTCGACAATCGACTGGGGCACAGCGTGCTCTTGTCCGATGCGCGCCAAGGCGCTGGTATCTTTGGGAAAACAGGATCCACCATAGCCTGGACCAGCATGGAGAAACTTGTTGCCGATCCGGCCGTCAAGGCCAATACCCCTGGACACTTCCTTCACGTCCGCGCCGACCCGTTCGGAGAGTGCCGCAATTTCATTGATGAAGGTGATCTTGGTCGCAAGGAACGCATTCGCCGCGTATTTGATCATTTCCGCCGATTCAAGATCTGTCGTCACAATCGGGAAATCGCGCAGGTAAAGTGGGCGATAGATATCCGCCATTACTTGGGCCGCGCGATCTGACTCGACGCCAACAACAACGCGGTCGGGCTTCATGAAGTCATCAATCGCTGCGCCTTCACGCAGGAACTCAGGGTTTGAGGCGACATCGAAGCTGGCCTTTGGATTTGCACGGGCCACAGCCTCTTTGACCTGACGGTTGGTCCCTACCGGAACAGTCGATTTTGTCACGATGACCGCATAATCCGTCAGCGCGCGCGCGACTTCTTCGGCGGCCGCCATGACGTAGGTCAGATCTGCGTGACCATCGCCGCGACGTGTCGGTGTGCCCACTGCGATGAAAACAGCGTCCGCGCCGTCGACGGCCGTGGCGAGATCGGTGGTGAAGGACAGGCGGCCTGCCTCGACGTTTTTGGCCATAAGTGCGTCAAGTCCGGGCTCGTAGATCGGCACTTTGCCGGCATCGAGCATTTCAATCTTGCCCGGGTCGCGATCGACGCAAATGACAT
>JBCDCU010000368.1:0-3407 GCA_039181265.1 Pseudomonadota bacterium
CGCGCGTATCAAAAAGAACCGTTCCACCCTGTTTCATAAAGGCGTCGACGCGCGCCATCGTCGCGCTGTCGGGAACCTCCGAACCTTCGTGGATCGGCCAATAGAGCAGGGGAAAGAACGACAATTCGTCATTGGCGAGATCCAGACCCACCGGCTCTCCGGGTTCAAGAGCCGTCCGCTGCGTCAGGAAATGGGTGAGCCCCCGTAATCCCGCGAGACTGGTGTCGTCTATGCGTTGGTCCCCGGTTACCACATAGGCAAGCCGTGTCGTCAGTGTTGCGTCGATCAGCTGGTCGTCGCTTTCCTCCGTCTGCTGTGCGTTGGCGGAGGGCGCCGCCAGAGCGAGCATGAGGGCACCAGCACAAGCGAGCACAATTGCGCCGTTCGCAATCGAGATGCGACGGACGACATTGGCAGAGAACAGGCCCGCAAGGGCAGCAACGATGACCGCGTCAGCGATGAGGAGAAGCATCATGAGGGTAAAGAACAATGGTTTGAGATCAGTTGCGGTGGCTTCACCGAGCGGAAGTATTGTGGCACCCGGTGCAGCCTCAGCGGGATCAAGGGCAATAAAAGCTTCGTCCGACTGCATAAGATTGTGCGCAATCAGACTTGCCGATTTTCCATAAAGGCCTGGCGGTGCTGTCCGCGAGGCGGTGAGATTGTCGAGTTCAGCGAGCGCAATCGGTTCCGCCGTATCTGTCGGTGCACCCATCCGGCCAAAGGCATCTAGGGTTTGGTAAGGCGGATAGACGACGCGTTCCTCTCCGGCTGTCCTGTCGGCTTCGCTCGCGGGGACCGATGAGAAGGCGACAAGCTTGGTGAGCATTTCGACAAAAGCACCGGATATCGGAAGGCTCGACCAGGTTGCATCGGCAGTCACGTGGAAGAGGACAAGCCAGCCGTCGCCATTTCGCTCAGCCGTTACCAACGGGGTCCCGTCTTCCAGTTCGGCCCAGGTCTTTTGCAGGAGATCAAAGTCCGGTTGAGCGAGAACCTGACGCCTGACTTCGATGTCATCAGGAAGCCGCATACCGGAGAACGGACCGTTTTCTGAAAACCGTGCAAGCTTCTGCGGTTCTTCCCAGGTAAGGGATCCGCCGAGATTGCGCTCTCCCGCCCTTAAGGTCACCGGTGTCAGGTCATCTTCTGCTGCGGCAAGACGCGGACCTGCAAAACGGATAACCGTTCCACCGCGCGTCATGAATTCACGCAGACGCTGGTTTTCGCTATCCGGCAAGCGACCGACATCCGCCAATACCAACATTGAGACCCCGGACTTTATGAGCGTCGGAATGGCTTCTGCGAGATTGGCTGTTTGTGCTTCACGGATATCGGCAAATGGTTCCAGGGCTCGATTGAGGTAATAGAGCGGAGACAGCAGGGGCTGTGACAGATCGGATGAGACGCCTGATACAAGTCCAACGCTTCTGCGCCGTGAGCGGTCATCAACAAGATAAACGGCGCCAGCGCTATCGAGGATCGCAGCGCCAGTCTCGGCGACGACCAGGCGGCGGATTTCGTTTCGAAGCTCGATTGGCAGCTCGACACTGATGCGCGTCTCGAGGCTTTCATCCTCGAATGTGATGTCAAGATCGGCAAGCGACAAACCGTCCTGATCAAGTGCGCGCAATGTCAGACCCGGACCCTGTTCGGGCAGGCGCTTAAGGGTCACTTCAAGGTTTCGCGCATTGTTTTCGGCATTGGTTACGGCAATGCCCGCGCTTTCCTCATGGCGTATTATCAATGTCCCGAGGTTTTCGAGACGCTCCGCAAAAGCGCGGTCGGGGTTTGCGTTTGCGTCGCTCTTTGTTTGGATTTGCGATGAGAGAGGACTTGCAATCCAGATGAACGACAGATCCTGGGATGGCGCATTGCCATCACCTGAAAAGGCCCGTTCGATCCTTTGAGCTGCCAGAAGCCGGTCTTCGCGATAGGGAACCGGTTCCTGAGCACTCAGTCTTTCAAGCGCTTCTTCCGGTTCCTGAAGGCGAACATCAACATTTTCGGGATCGCTCGTCATGACAAGCGCGACCGGACGCTGGTTGCGGATTGCTCCATCCAGGATGCCACGTGCTGTCTCGGTACGGCGGTCCCAATCGCGTGCGGCCGACCAGCCATTGTCAACAATGAGGACCAGCGGATTGCTCGCGGTTTCCTCGCCGATATCCGGCTGATAGAGCGGGCCTGACAACGCGATAATTGCAAAAGCTGCAAGGAGCAGTCTCAGCGCGGTCAACCACCAGGGGCTGCGATGCGGGGTGTCTTCCTTCTTGGTGATTTCAGCAAGAAGCCGTGTCGGCGGAAACGCCTGGGCGCGTGGCCGGGGCGGCATGAGCCGGAGAAGCCACCAGATGACCGGCAGAGCCAACAATCCGAGAAGGACAAAAGGTGCCGCAAAGGCGATCGGGAGGCCAAGCATCAGATGCGCCCTCCTGCCATGCGATTGTAGAGGGTCAACACCGCTTCGCTGGCCGGACGGTCAGTGTGGTGAATGAGGAATGTCCAATCGAGGCGAGCGCACAGTTCTTTGACCGCCTGCCGCCGGGTTTCGAGGCGGTCGCGATATTCGTCGCGGTAAGATTGCGCCCGGCTTGCCGTCACTTTCATGCCGGTTTCGGGATCGGTGAATTCGACGCGACCCTGAAAGGGAAACGATTCTTCGATCGGATCCAAAACCTGCACGACATGACCACGTGTTCCCTTGCGGGCAATCTCATGGAGAAAACTCTCAAGTTCTGCAATCGGGTCCAGAAAATCACCAAATAGGATCACTTCGGCAAAGCGGTTAACACCGTCGGGGTGTGGCATGCCTTCGCTCGTATCAAGGACACCGGCCCGGGCAATGCGGCTTGCAAATTTTTCCGCAGCGTTGCGCGTGGTGGTTGCCCGCGTGTGACCAAGAAGCCCGGTGCGTTCGCCGCCCGCGGCCAAAAGCTCAGCCATTGCGAGGGTGAGTACAATCGACCGGGCGCGTTTCGTGACGCCTGAGAGCGTCGAGCCGAATTGCATACTCTTCGTCAGATCAAGCCAGAGCCACGCGGTTTGCGCCGCCTCCCATTCGCGTTCCCGGATAAACACAGTGTCATCGCGAGCGGAGCGTCGCCAATCGATCGTATGCGCGTTCTCGCCTTCCACGAATGGCCGGAATTGCCAGAAGGCCTCTCCGGGCCCGGCCATTCTCCGGCCATGCCAACCCGACATAATGGTCCGTGCCACTGTCCTCGCTTTCAGGAGAAGGTCGGGCATCGCCTCGGCCGCCTGTTCAGCATCGCTCAGCAGTCGAAACGGCTGATCCTTGCTGGTGTCAAGCGTGGCTGTCGGAGCGAGCATCAGCCAATTCTGCCCTTCAATTCCGCAATAACATCGCGAACGGTAATGCCGTCTGCGCGGGCGGTGAAAGAGAG
>JBCDCU010000369.1:0-3403 GCA_039181265.1 Pseudomonadota bacterium
CCCGACCAGGGCCCCGTATTCGTGTTCTTGTGATGCCAGGAATGAAACCAGGTGTAGAGTTTGCCGACATGAAGGAGCCGGTGGAGCCAGTAGAAATGAAAACCGGCCCAGATCGGCACGAAGACAATCAGCGCCAGAAACCAGATCGGATGATCCTCAAAGGTGATCATCGTCGCGTAGCCGTTCGCGTATGACCACCACATGAGGCATTCCCAGAAGGTCCAGAACTGGACGGCGACATAGGACCAGAACATGTTGTCATAGACCTGGTTCTTGAAGTGAAACACCTTCGAACCGCGCGCCATCGGCTTGAGATCGTACCGATAATCGTCGCCCTGGAGTTTGAAGCGCCACAGCAAAAGATGAAGACCGCCCGCAACAACGGTAACGATCACCATGTTCCGCAGCCAGACCTCGAAGACCCATGAGAAACCGAGTGTCTCGGCACGCGCAAGATCAGGCGTGAACCAGATCCACGTGACAGTCGCAGCAACCAGGAAAAGGCACCGCATACCGATCGGATTCCAGCTTTTCAGGAGATACACCAGCGAAGCGAGCGGCTTTGCCGGCCAATCCCAGTAAGGCGCGAGAGTGAGTGGCAGGACAGGCGTGTAGTTCCACGTCTTCCTGACACGCTTTTCAGGCGTGGTCTTCGTTTCGGACATCAGCTTATTTCCCGAATTACACTCAGGCTTCCGCCCGCGCTTCTGCAACGGTTTCATTGACGAGGGGTTCGCGTTCTCCTGCCCGGATCACTGAAGGATCAAACGGTTTGCGTGCGAAGACTTCGCGGACCATGGGTGCGAAGAACTCAAGCGGAAGATCATCATAGGCTGGATCGAAACTTGCCTGATCCCAACGCTCACAAAAGGCCGCGCAATCGTCGAAATAGGGACTGCCCCTGTGGCGCTCGCGTTTGTGCTGATCATACCCTTCCAGGTGATGGCCATAATAAATCATCTGAAACGCGCCATGGGTCTGAACACACCATGCGCATTGTTCACGCAGGAAGGGTCTCAGGATCGTCGCGGCATATTCATCATGATTATAGGGTGCGAAAATATCGCCGATATCATGGAGAAGGGCTGCGACCACCCAGTCGATGTCAGCCCCGTCACGCCAGGCACGCGTTGCCGATTGGACAGAATGGCCAAGCCGGGTCACCTGATATCCGGACAATCCTTCGTCAAGCTCTTTCAAGGCCTTCAGGAGACGGTCAGCGGTGTGCCCGGCATATTCGATTTCATGGGCGGTCAGGAATTCATAATCTTCCTGCGTCCCGTCCTTCATCTGCGTAAAGCTTACCTTGTCCATCACGCCGCCTTCCGGTTTCAAACTTGAAGCCAAACAATATCGTATTCCCTCCTTTCCTGAAATCTAAGAAATAGATAGGCTGCCATAACCTGATGTTATGCTGAGGACGTAATGCGAAGGAGACTACCACCCCTTAATGCCTTAAGGACTTTTGAGGCTGCAGCACGGCACGGGAATTTCACCCATGCTGCGGAAGAGCTTGGCGTGGCCCAGCCTGCGGTGACCCGTCAGGTGAACAATCTGGAGGCCTGGCTCGGCGTTGATCTTTTTATACGCACGGGCAATTCGGTGCGCCTGACACCCGACGGCGAGAATGCCGCGGAGCTCATAACGTCTGTCCTCGACCGGCTTGATGTGGGCTTACGCGGCCTCGTGTCCCGCAAGGAAACCGATATCGTTGTCGGCGCGTCTTTCGGCATGACGCATTTGTGGTTGATGCCGCAGATCACTGCGATGAGGGGCGCGGTTAAAGGGGCCGCCATCAATTTCGTGACATCCGAACGCTATGAGGATTTCGACGATGAGCGCGTTGACCTATCCGTCCGATTTGGCGAAGGACATTGGCCCGGGATGCGAGCGGATCCGCTCTTTAAGGAGACCGTCCACGTTATCGCGGCGCCCGCCTTTCTTGAGCGTGAACCCGACCTTGATCCCGAACGCTTACCGCAATCACTGCGCCCGGAATGGCTCTTGGAGCACGGAGACCCGCATCATTATGGCTGGATGACATGGCAGCGATGGTTCGACCACCATGGGGTACCGATGCCGGGCGAGCCGCAAAAATCCGACATCCGAAGCTACCCAACGCTTCTTGACATGGTGAGGTGCGGCGAGGGTGTGGCGCTCGGCTATGTTGCACTTGATGGGCCGCTCGCCGACAGCGGAGAGATTATCAGGATGGGACCTGCGATAGAGCGGCCAAGCCTCGGCTATTTTCTCGTCTCAAGAGCAGAGGGCGACCGCCGCTCAGCGATTGAGGAATTGCGCGCCTATCTCATCAGACAAGGGCGTGATCGGCTTGCCGGGGCGGCCGGTTAAGCTGCATATCCTTGAACGCACTCTTCACATGGTCCGCGACGGCAAGCACGGCATCACCCGGATCCGGCCTGACGATTAACCCGTCACGGTAGGTGCCGAGCTTCGGCAGTCCGTCCTGGGGCGTCAATTCAACCATCGGCGGCTCGACAAGGCTTGCCGGAAACGGCGCAACAGCAAGATCAGCAAGAACAGCCGCACGTTGCCCTGCGGTATGAGCGGACATGTAGGCAAGGCGGTATTTTCGTCCAGCACTCGCAAGTGCAGCCGTTGCGTCTGCGCGCCAAGGACAGCCTTCTTCCCACATTGAGACGGGAAGCGGATCGCATTTATGGGCGCATCCACCCCTTACCCCCGCCCAGACAAGTTGTTCTTCGAGAATGATTTCGACATCCGGATCGGGACGCTCTTCCTGAAAGAACGCAATGATCGCAAGATCGATTTCGCCCTTCTTCACTTTTTTGGAAAGACTGACGCTCGATTCGAAGATCACATCGACCATGACGCCCGGGTGGGTGATCGCAAAACGTTTCAATATTGACGGCAGAAAACGGCTGCCATCATCGTCGTGCGCCCCCAAGCGAACGGTGCCTTCCACCAACGGTTTTCGGAAATGGCGGATCGCTTCATCGGATAATTGCAGGATGCGTCTTGCATAAGAGAGAAGCATCTCACCGTCCGGTGTGAGACTGACCGCTCTCGCATCACGGCGTAGCAAAGTGCGCCCGACAATATCTTCCAATTTCTTGACCTGCATGGAAACGGCGGACGGTGTGCGAAACACCATGTCGGCCGCCGCCTTAAAACTTCCCGTCTCCACAATGGCAACGAATGTGCGCAACAGGTCGTGTTCAAGTGCCAACGGTGACGTGGTCGAAAAGTCATTGGAGGGACTGTTCATGGCCAATCTCTTAATTCAGTTTTACTGAACATGAACATTAGAACGTTTCGTTTGATTGAACAAGAGAAATGTTCAAATATCCTGATCATAAGATCTGAAACATCAGATTTTCTGAACCAGAGAGGAAAGACAATGGCGATCTTCGATCTTTAC
>JBCDCU010000370.1:0-3398 GCA_039181265.1 Pseudomonadota bacterium
GTTGAAAGGGCTGGATCTGCCATGGCGCACCCATTTTGACTTTACTGGCGGTTCTCAAGCTACTGAAATTGGCTGGCTTCGCGTGCGTGGCTGGCTGTTTTTCTTACAATAGCTCGAGAACCAAAAATTGAGTCAAGGTTTCAGGATGCGTTCAAAAGACCTCTGTTGGCTGGGTGTGCCTCATCCGCAACATTTTCTCGCGTGACAAAACAGCCTGCATAGACGGTCCATCATCAAGATATCCATTTGTCGAATGGGCTTTGCCGCCTAAAACTTCACTGTGCCGCTAATGCCGAAGGTCCGGGGGCGGCCTAAAAACTCCTGACCATCGAAGCTGCCGGTCACGATCCTGTCGTCGAACACATTATTGACGAAGGCGTCGATCCTAAACGTGTGACCTTTGTTGGTTTCGTGCTCATACCCGCCCCCGAGATCGAGGGTCGTGAACCTTGGAATTTCGGCACCACCGAGACTATCTATAAGACCGGCGACATATCTCACCCGGACAAAAGCGTCGAACCCATTGTCAGAGGCATAGCCAACACCAAAGTTCGCAGTCACGTTCGGGGCAAAGGGGGCTTCGTCACCCTCGAATTCCGGTACAACATCTCCTGCATCCGTGATTTCGGTATCAAGCAGGCCTAGGCCCGCGCTCGCGGTGAAACCACGACCGAAATCGTAGGTTCCATCCAGCTCCAGCCCCAAACCACGAACTTCCGGCAGGTTACCGCGCAAAAACACACCAATTGCCGCAGCGCCCGGCGTTTGCGCATCCTCGAGCTTGTAGTAAAACGCACTGCCATTGAGGGTTAGGCGTTCATCAAGGAAAGATGTTCTCGTATAGATTTCGTGCTGGCGCAGGGTTTCTGAATCAAAAATTGTGAACCCGTTTGCCGGATCAATGAAATCAAAATCCAATCCACCGGCTCTGAACCCTTCTGAATATTGATATCCGAGCGTCACGTTGTCGTTCAGATCGTATCGCAAGCCGACTTTTGGAATGAAGACCGTCTCGGCATTGTCAAGCTCGAGCGCGCCACCTGCAATAAAGGGAAAAGGGCTATCGAAGGCGAATGTTCTCGTTTCGGTCTGTCTTTCGACCCGCCCCCCAGGATCAAGGCGAGCTTTTCGTGCAGAGCAAATTCTCCTTCCGCATAAACGCCAAAGTTCTCAATGATGCCGTCGGCCGCAAAGTCGCCGAGGGGGATGAAAGCGCCATTGATGTCGTCATCGGAACTTTCGAATGTGACCCCGACCACGCCTCTGTTCAAAACGCTGATATCCTGCGCACGAACGAAGACCTCTACGAAATGCGTTTCAAGATTCTGTGCGACCGGAAATCCGGTTACGTCGGAAAGCTCTGCCGGCACCGCATTCTCGTTATCGACGAAGGAATATTGCGCCTTTAGCTCGATTTTGTCTGTAAAGGCGTATGTCAGCTCAGGGCTTATAACGAATTGGTCATTGTCGAAAAAGACGACCAGACCATCAGGCCCCGCGGTGTTCACAAAAGTTCCGGCATCCGCCACGTTATCAACGGGCGATTGTGTTCGGTTGAATTCTGTCAGCAACTGAAATTCCAGCCCGGGGAGATCATCCGGGGTAATCAAAAGTTTTCCGCGATACCGCTCAAAGTCATTTGTTTCATAATCATCGGCAATATCTGCAATCGACGGATTCGTATAATCAATGAAGCTTGTCCCCTCAGTGGCCTCAGCTGTTACCCTGAGCGCGACCTGATCCTTGACCACCGGAACATTCAAAAGCCCCGCACCGCCGAACGTGCCGTCCTGGTTAAAGTAAAATCCCCGGATGGCGCTTTCAAAGAAATGAACGGGATCCTTGGTCTGGATCCGGACATTTCCGGCCAGAGAGTTGCGGCCGCCCAAGGTCGATTGCGGACCGCGGGCAACTTCGATCTGCTCCGTGTCCCAAGTGCCGAAATTCCCTGTCACCGCGCCGGAGGCTTGCTGGGGTCGCGCGACCCCATCGACGATCACATTGACGCGCGCCTGAGCCCCGGAGGTAATCGCGCCGCCCCCGACGGCTCCGGCTGTTGGCTCGATGCCGCGAATGGTGGGCAAACGGAAATTGGTCGGATCGGCATAGACATTCGGGATTCCGCTAATAGCGTCTACAAGATTTGTATTCGAGGGTTGATCCGCCTGCTCGCCTGTGACGACGACGATGGAAGCAGGCGTTTCTGCCAAGGGACGGTCGCTGCGTTCGCCCTCAATGATGACCTGATCGAGCAGAAAATCGCCGTCTTGCGAAGAAGCGGCCTCGGTCAACGTAAACGTCCTGTCGGGTAGCTCAAGGATGGCAAGCCCGGACCCGGCGATCATGGACATCAAGGCCTCATGGGCGGTGAACTTTCCTTTCACCGCACGGCTCTTCTTGTCACGCAAGACGGCCTGTTGTGCCACAATAATGCTGCCGGTCTCTCGACTCAGTTCATTGATGGCCACATCGAGTGGCTGCTCAGGCACATCAATCGTTTGAACCTGTCCGTCGGCAGCCTGACCAACACCTGTTGCCAACAAGCTCACGGACATTGCCGTCGTCACTAATGTATTTTTCATTGCGCCCCGTACCGTCGCTACTGAACCCCATTTCACGCAACAAACGGATGGCGAAGACGAATTTCCTGAAAAAATATGATATTTTTTCTCAACTTCTCGTAAGCCATTGAAAAATTGAAGAATAAATGTGCCGTTATTCACCGGCCACGATAGTTCCAAGTCCCCAAATTGACCTGACGGTGCCGTTCTTAGTTGCTGCAAGAGCACGCAGCGTGATGATCGGGCGGGAAAGATCGATCCGACCGGAAACCCGCGTTTTGGCTAGGCCATCATCCAAGATCAAGATCGGGCCCTGTAATCTTCGATCAATGACCTCGGCAACCTCACCGAAGGTCATGCCATCGGTGACAAGAAAGCCGTCTCGCCAATTGGCGATATTGTTTTCAGGGCTTTCCTCCGTAAGGACCCGCCTGTTGTCATCCAAGGTCAATCGCTGACCGGACTGCACGGTCCAGGTTCCGACCCCGATCCGAACAGCGACACGCCCCTCGGCAACGGAGACCGAAACGCTCTCGTTAAACTTGGCCACCTCAAAAGCAGTCCCAAGAACCTCGACGGTCAGACCGTCTACAACAACTGCAAAGGGTCTGGTCTCACTATTCACATCGAAAAACGCGGCACCCTTAAGGAGGCGGACCTGCCGAATTGTACCGTCGGTATCATCCGCCAACGCCGTTGAGGCATCCAGTATGGCCGTGTCACCGGAAATGAGATCGAAGCTTTGCGCTTCCAATTCGGTTCTTGCATCAGCCTGCAAAGCAATAAATGCAGGCTCGTACCCAAAGTAGAGTGCTGCACCGAGAACAATAAAAAACA
>JBCDCU010000371.1:0-3391 GCA_039181265.1 Pseudomonadota bacterium
CGCAAAGAAATTCGAAACGGGTCAGTCGAACCCGACCTTTCTCCTGATCACGCCGAAACGCAAATATGTGCTCCGCCGGAAACCACCCGGCGAGCTCCTGAAGTCGGCTCACGCGGTTGATCGGGAGTTTCGTGTCCAGAAAGCCCTGCAGGGTTCCGATGTTCCGGTCGCGAGGATGCACCTCCTCTGCGAAGACGAAGCCGTGATTGGTTCCATGTTCTACGTGATGGATCATGTGGATGGCCGGAACTTCAACGACCCGCGTTTGCGGGACCTCGACCGCGACCATCGGATCGCCGTGTTCGATGAGATGAACCGGGTTCTTGCCGCCCTTCACGATATCGATCTGGAAGCGACCGGGCTTTCAGATTTCGGCCGCCCCGGCAATTATTTCGAGCGTCAGATCGGCCGCTGGTCAAAGCAATACAAGCTCTCTGAAACAGAACCACTGTCCGATATGGACCGCCTCATTGAAGCGCTCCAGGACGGATTGCCGGATGATGACGGGATGCACGGGCTGGTTCATGGCGATTACCGTCTCGACAATCTGATCTTCAACCATGATGCGACGCGCTGCCTTGCCGTTCTCGACTGGGAACTCTCGACGACCGGTCATCCTTTTGCCGACCTTGCCTATGTCATCATGCAGTGGCAAATGCCCGTGGGCGACGACAGCCGCGGCCTTGAGGGTGTTGATCGTGCCGAACTTGGGATTCCAAGCGATGAAACCTTCATCGCACGCTATTGCGAGCGGCGCGGCCTTTCCGGAATTCCCGATTTCGCCTTTTATCTCGCGTTCTGCTTCTTCCGCATGGCTGCGATCCTACAGGGGGTCAAAAAACGTGCCCTTGAGGGCAATGCGTCCAACCCGGAAAAAGCCCTTAAACTCGGCGCACAGGTCCCGAACTTTGCGGCACGCGGCCTGAAAGCTCTCGACAATGGCTGATGGGCGTTTTCAGGGCCAATCGGTTCTGATTACCGGGGCTGCGAGCGGTTTTGGGAAAGCGGCAGCGGAGCGTTTCGCGCGCGAAGGGGCCAGACTTTGCCTCAGCGATATCGATCTCGACGCACTTTCGACCACGGGCAGAGAGATCGCGATTTCATCTGATGATCTGATCACACTCCGCGCGGATGTGAGCCGTGAGGAAGATGTGAAAGCGCAGGTTGATGCAGTCCTTGCGACCTTCGGAACCCTCGATATTGCGATCAACAATGCGGGTGTTGCTCATGCTGTAACGCCCCTGCCGGAGATCGATATCGAAACTTACGAGCGCATGATGGCTGTGAATGCGCGTGGTGTGTTCCTTGGCCTCAAATATCAATTACCGCCGATGCTTTTGAAGAAACGCGGTGCGATCGTGAATGTGTCGTCTGCCGCGGGGCTTGTCGGTGCCGGAGGCCTCGCCGCCTATGCTGCCGCAAAACATGCAGTTGTCGGTCTGACCAAAGCCGCGGCTGATGAAGCGGCGCGTGCCAATGTGCGTGTTAACGCCGTCTGCCCATCCTTTGCGACGACCCCGCTTTTCACCGATCTTGCGGAGGAACTTGCCACAAGCCGTGGCCTTGACCGCGAGGCGACTGAGCAGCGCTTTTCAGCAAGGATCCCCATGCGGCGGCTTGCCCGAACCGAAGAAGTGGTTCAGGCTATCTTATGGGCAGCCGATCCGGAAAACACCTTCATGACGGGCCAGGCGCTTTCCATTGATGGCGGACTGACAGCTGTTTGAGGATAAGGCTGCGTTGGAGGAGAAACGCATGACCTATATCGATGCCTTTGTGGCTGCCGTACCGGCCAGAAATCGCGAATCTTACCTTGCCCATGCTGAAAAAGCCTCACTGGTCTTTAAACGGCACGGGGCGCTCAAAGTCCTTGAAAGCTGGGGCGACAGCATTCCGGAGGGTGAAATCACCTCTTTCCCGAAAGCCGTGAAATGCGAACCCGGAGAGAATGTCGTTTGCGGTTTTGTCTTCTGGCCGTCGAAGGAAGTGCGTGACAAAGGCATGGCGGAAGTCATGGAAGATCCGGATATGGAAATGTCACCGGATACGATGCCTTTCGATGGTAGGCGCCTGATCTATGGTGGTTTCGAGGTGATGCTGGACACCTGACTCCGAGGCTTCAGCTCTTCGACAAACGCTCATCGCGCCAGGATATAGCGGCGCGCAACCCATCCTTTCGGGCGATTTCCAGAAACTGACGCTTCGTTTCGGTTCCTTCACCCTCAATCAGAAGGTCGATATCGAGAGCCGCTTCCAACGCCTCGCCCATACCCATCAGTTCGAACGCGCGATTGATGGCCCGTTTTGTCTGCCGAACGAGATCGGGTTCGAAAGCCGCCATGCGATTGGCGAGCGCAATCGCCTCGTCGAGATGCTGACCTGCGGCGACAACGCGATTGACCATCCCAACCTCTTTTGCTCGCTCGGCGCTCAGCCGGTCTTCGCCGGAAAGGATGATTTCCTTCGCGATCTTCGGGCCCGCAATCCATGGCAGGATCATCACGACGATACCGGCACCGAATTTCAGTTCCGGCTCGCCGAATGTTGCCGTCTCGTCGCAGATCGTCACGTCGCAGGCCATCGCCAGTTCACAGGCACCGGCGAGAGCAGGCCCATGAACGGCTGCTATCGTCGGCTTCGGTGATGACCAAAACCGCATCACCGTATCGAAATCACGCCTCAGAACAGGGCGCCATTCATGGACACCTTGCGGCGTGGACCCGGCCTGAGCTTTAAGATCAAAACCGGACGAAAACCCCTTGCCCGCTCCGGTCAGGACGATGGCACCGACATCCTCATCGGCTTCAGCTTCATCGAGTGCCTCAGCCATGCGCACGAGCATCGGTTGATCCATGGCGTTCATAATACCGGGACGGTTCAGGGTGAGGAGAGCAACCTTCCCACGTTTTTCATAGAGGACCGGTGTGACATCGCTCATTTCATTTTATCCTCTGGACGCCCAATCAGATGCAGCGCCCACCATCGACCTCAAGGCAGGCGCCTGTGATCATTGATGCTTCATCGGAACACAAAAACGCCGCCGCGGACCCGATATCATCCGGTGTCGAAAACCGGCCCAGTGGGATCGTGGAAAGGAATTTTTCACGCATTTCCGGGGTGTCTTCGCCCATGAAGGATTTCAAAAGCGGGGTTTCGCCTGCAACCGGATTGATCGCGTTCACCCTTACCCCGTGGGCTGCAAGTTCTACCGCCATTGTCTTGGTCGCGGTGATCATCCAACCTTTAGAAGCATTATACCAGTTGAGCCGGGGTCGGGGGGGGGGGGGCCCCCCCCGCGGGGGGTGGTAAAAAAAAAACAGAGAATGTGGGGGGGTTAGTGGGGGCGGGCTATTTAGTAGTTTTTAAAAAAGAAGATGTTGTTATGTGTATA
>JBCDCU010000372.1:0-3360 GCA_039181265.1 Pseudomonadota bacterium
CGGGCAGCCCGGCCCTTTGCTATGAGGAGCTGCGACCTCCACTCGGGGACTTCAATTTGCGAGGAAAATCATGGACAAAATAAAAGTTGCAAACCCCGTCGTCGAACTCGACGGCGACGAGATGACCCGCATCATCTGGGCCTTCATCAAGGAAAAACTCATCCATCCTTACCTTGATGTCGACTTGCACTATTACGACCTCGGCATTGAAGAACGCGACCGGACCGACGACCAGATCACAATCGACGCTGCTGAAGCGATCAAAGAACATGGTGTCGGAATCAAATGCGCCACCATCACGCCGGATGAAGCGCGTGTTGAAGAGTTCGGCCTGAAGAAAATGTGGCGCTCCCCGAACGGAACGATCCGCAACATTCTTGGTGGTGTGATTTTCCGGGAACCGATTATCTGCAAAAACGTCCCTCGCCTTGTACCCGGTTGGACCCAGCCGATTATCGTTGGCCGTCACGCATTCGGCGACCAGTATCGCGCGACGGATTTCAAATTCCCCGGCAAAGGCAAGCTCTACATGAAGTTCGTCGGCGACGACGGCAAGGAGATGGAATACGAAATCTATGACGCGCCGTCAGCCGGTGTTGCCATGGGCATGTATAACCGCGATGATTCCATCCGTGATTTCGCCCGCGCATCCATGAATTACGGTTTGCAGCGTGGCGTGCCCGTTTATCTTTCGACCAAGAACACAATCATGAAGGTCTATGACGGTCGCTTCAAAGATATCTTCCAGGAGATCTATGAAAGCGAGTTCAAAGATCAGTTCGAAGAAAAGAAGATCTGGTATGAGCACCGTCTGATCGACGATATGGTCGCCTCAGCGCTGAAATGGTCAGGCGGTTATGTCTGGGCCTGTAAGAACTACGATGGCGACGTCCAATCCGACACGGTCGCTCAGGGCTTTGGTTCGCTCGGTCTGATGACATCTGTTCTCATGACGCCGGACGGCGACACCGTTGAAGCGGAAGCAGCCCACGGAACCGTGACCCGTCACTATCGTCAGCATCAAAAAGGCGAGCAGACTTCAACGAACTCAATTGCGTCGATCTTTGCCTGGACGCGGGGCCTCGCTCACCGTGCAAAGCTTGATGAGAACGAGCCGCTTGCGAACTTTGCCGATACGCTTGAAAAGGTTTGCATCAATACGGTCGAGACTGGGTTCATGACCAAAGACCTCGCACTTCTGATCGGTCCGGATCAGCCATGGCTTTCAACAATCGGCTTTCTCGATAAGGTCGATGAGAACCTTCAAAAGGCGATTGGCTAGCTCCAATCTGAAGCGTCACGGGATGGCGCAAACCTTTCCGTGGAATATGATATGGCGGCCTTCCGGCCGCCATTTTTGTATCGAATACTAAGTTGTTGAGTCGTCTTTTGCCGTATGGACGTGAGCGGATCCGCTTCACCTTTTGAATCAAGCGGTTCCAATTCCTGAAATTCTACGCGAAGCCTGTCGGGCGATTTCTTCTTGAGAAATCAATTGGCTATAGCCTTTCTTAGATCTGACTAAAGCGCCGCGCGAACCTCATCTACAGCCTTGTCTGCGTCTGCGGCGTTCGGGCCTCCCGCCTGCGCCATATCCGGCCGACCGCCGCCGCCCTTTCCACCGAGCGCTGCCGATCCAAGCCTTACCAGATCGACTGCATTGAACCGGCTGGTGAGATCGTCGGTTACGCCGACAACGATACCTGCCTTGCCATCGTCGCTGATCCCGACAAGGGCGATCACGCCGGACCCGATCGATGTCTTTGCTTCATCGACAATGCCCTTGAGGTCCTTTGGTGCGATCCCCCTGACAACCCGCCCCAGGAAAGACACACCGTTTACATCGATGGGCTTATCATCCGCTGACGCCTCACCGGATCCTCCGGAAAGCGCCAATTGTTTCTTGGCGTCTTTGAGATCTCGCTCAAGGCGTTTGCGTTCATCCAAGAGAGCCTCAACCCGCGGTGCGAGATCTTGCACGCCAACTTTGAGAAGAGCGGCAATCTGACGGAGTTGCGTTTCGTAATCGTTGAATTCGCGCCGCGCTCCATCGGCCGTCAAAGCTTCAAGCCGACGGACACCAGCTGCACTTGCCGATTCCTGCACAATCTTGATGACGCCGATATCGCCAGTCCGACGGACATGCGTTCCACCACAGAGTTCAAGCGAATAGGTTTTGCCCTTCTTTTCTCCCTCCTGCGCCTCGCCCATCGAAACCACGCGGACTTCATCGCCATACTTTTCACCGAAAAGTGCCATAGCGCCCGCTTCGATCGCGTCATCGACCGCCATCACCCGTGTTGAGACCTGCGCATTTTGAAGAACAATGGCATTCGCCATATCTTCAACCTGCCTCAGTTCAGCTTCGTTCATTGGCTTTGGATGGGAGAAGTCAAACCGCAATCGCTCATCGGAGACGAGCGACCCTTTCTGGGCAACGTGGGTGCCTAAGACCTCGCGCAAAGCTTCGTGGATCAAGTGGGTCGCAGAATGGTTCGCCCTGATGAGAGTGCGGCGCTCGCTGTCGATTTGCATATCAACGGCGGTTCCGTTCTGCAGACCGCTCTTTTCCATAATCCCGCTATGAACAAAGACGCCGCCGCCTTTCTTTTGCGTGTCCGTGACACGGAAAGTGGCCTCGCCAGCTACGATTGTACCCGTGTCACCAATCTGACCACCGGACTCTCCGTAAAACGGCGTCTGATTGGTGATAATGGCAGCCTCATCTCCTTCAGAGAGGCTTTCCACGCGCTCACCACCACGGACGATTGCTTTTACAATGGCTTCAGCCCGCTCCATTTCATAGCCAAGAAACTCGGTCGTCCCGACCTCATCCCTCAGTGTGAGCCACAAGCTCTCCTCACCCACATCACCGGATCCGGCCCATGCTGCGCGGGATTCTGCTTTTTGACGTTCCATCGCAGCGTTAAAGCCATCAACCGCAACGCCGATTTTGCGCGGCCGCAACGCATCCTGCGTTAGATCGAGCGGAAAACCGTAAGTGTCATAGAGTTTGAAGGCCGTCTCGCCGTCGAGCGTATCCCCCGCACCCATAGACGCCGTCGCGTCATCAAGGATGGTCAGACCACGGTCCAGCGTGCGGCGGAAGCGCTCTTCTTCCAGACGAAGAGTTTCAGTGATGAGGGCTTCTCCGCGAGCAAGCTCAGGGAATGCCTGCCCCATTTCCCGCACCAGGGTCGGCACCATACGCCAGATCAGCGGTTCGTTAGCACCGAGCAAATGGGCATGGCGCATGGCACGACGCATGATACGGCGTAGAACATAGCCACGCCCGTCATTCGACGGCAAAACGCCGTCGGCAATCAGGAAGCTTGTTGCGCGCAGATGGTCAGCGATCAC
>JBCDCU010000373.1:0-3356 GCA_039181265.1 Pseudomonadota bacterium
GGTCCGTTCAGGTGCAATTCAGGCAACACGCGCAAAATGTGATAAAGTAACTCTAACCCAACAGGGATAAGGAGAGCGTCGAATGAAACGTATTATGACAATTCTCGCAGCCGGTGGCATTGCGCTCGCCGCACAGACCGCTTCTGCCGGTGGCCTTCCGGGCGCCGCCGTCTTCAAAGATCATGCCGCTTCTTCGGCGATCGTTCATGTCCATAAAAAACGCTGCAAATTCTGGGATTCTGACGGATACACCTATAAGGACCACTGCCCGCATGGCGTCAAAAAAGGTGACCGTAAAAAACGCGCTGGTATCGGCGCTGGTGTTGGTGCAGCAACCGGCGCAATCATCGGAGGCATATTCGGTGGCGGCCGTGGTGCTGCGATTGGCGCGGGCGCCGGTGCTGCAGCTGGCGCGCTTGGTGGCGCAGCCTCTGTTCGCAAATGCTGGTACCGCGACGAATATGGCCGCAAGGTCCGCATTCGCTGCCGCCAGTAGCCTCAAGACACCCCTTAGTGGCAAAACCGCCGGTCAATGACCGGCGGTTTTTTTTTAAGATAACGGCTATTTGCGATTTCTTCGAGCGCGGAAGAAGCTGTCGAGATCACCCTCGATCCCGATATCGCGCAGTTCATGCCGGGTTAGACCACTCAGTTCGTTGTAGGTGCGCTGGCGTTCCAGCCAGCCTTTGATCGTTGACAATAACGACATTGGTATCTCCTAAGATGATGAATAGCCGCAGGCGGGGGGCAAATTCGGTCAAAGCAAAAGCGCGTTCGCGTCAAACCGTGTTTTTGTTTTTCTTGTTTGCCTCGTCGCCGCCGCGGCGTGTGGAGGGGAGATAATGATCTGGTTGTCACAATACCAATGACGAAAGCTCAATGGCGCTATGCGATTTTTGCAATCACATTCGTACACAAATAGATCTTTCCAGTGCCAAAACTGATGAACAATCGATGACACGGGACGCTCTTAAAGCTATTCACAATCCGACAACGTGACCGATGGTCTAGCGCAGTTTCACTGCCGATCGGGAGCTCAAGAGACAAGGGATTGGGATTGGCCCGTACTGTTCAAGGTTCAAAAATCATTGTGACCGGTGCGACGGATGGCATCGGCAAGGCGGCCGCCATCGCGCTTAAAGAACGTGGCGCACAGGTGCTCGCCATTGGTCGCAGATCGCCGAAAAGAAGCGGTCTTCCCCGCACACTCGCTTATTGCGAGGCTGATTTATCCGAAGCAAGCTTTCTGGAAACGATAATGGCGAAGCTGGAAAGCCTCGGCTGGAATGAACTGGATCATCTGGTTCATAACGCAGCAACCGGATATGTCGGCCATTTCAAGGAAGAACCGGCGGACCACATGACAACCCAGATTACCGTCAACCTGACAGCACCGATGGTTCTAACGAACGGTCTGGCCGGCCATCTTGAACGCGCGTCCGGATCTGTCCTTTTCGTGGGCTCGACGGCAAGCTGGCGTGGCACACCGCACTATGCACTCTATACGGCAACCAAGTCAGGCCTTACCGATTTTGCTCGCAATCTTCGCACGGAATGGAAGGGGCGGATCCACGTTCAGGAGGTCATTCCAGGACCGACACGGACGAGCTTTCATCGGAAATCCGGACTTCTCAACCCGCCGCTTGCCTCTTTGTACATGACAGCGGACGAGGTTGCGCAAGGTATTATAAAAAGTCTTGAAACGGGGCGCGTGAAGAAACGCTATCCGGCCTCTGCACTGATTTTTCATGCGATCAAACGCAGCGTTCTTGGCCAGCAAAAAAGCGGAGAAAGCGCATGAATGTTCTCGTAACAGGCGCAGCATCCGGACTTGGCGAGGCACTGGCGCGCCGGGCACAAGCGCGATCACGGCATGTCATCGGCCTCGATCGAGCGTGGCCTGAGGGTGATCAGCCGAATGATAAGATCATTCGCCTCACCCGCGATCTCGCGGATCTGAAGCCGGGCGATCCGATCACCGACATTCTGGAACACGCCCCCTATGTGACGGTCATCCTGAATGCGGCGATCAGTGCAACCGGGCCTTTCGAGACGATCCCAGAAGCGGTTCATCGCCGTGTAACGGATGTGAATTTGACTGCGCCGGTTCTGATCATCAAGCGATTGCTTGAAGCCAATGCCCTGCCACCTGGCGCAAGTATTGTTCTTGTTTCCTCGCTTTCTGTCCGGACTGGATATCCAGGGGCTGCATCATACGCAGCATCCAAAGCTGCGTTGGCGAGCCTCGGCACCTCCATGCGGCGCTTGCTGAAGTGGGAAGGCATCCACGTCATGACCGTTTTCCCGGGGCCAATGCGGACCGCCCAGGCCGAGCGCCACGCGCCGCCGGATGCCAAAGCGGAAAGCCGGATGGATCCCGATGCGGTGGCCCGCAACCTTTATTTTCAGCTGGACCGGCGCTTTGCGGAATTCGTTCCAGGCACGCAAAACCAATTGGTGTCAGCCTCCGCCAAACTGGCGCCGGGTTTGTTTGACCGGATCATGCGCAAAATAATCTATGACAAGCTTGACCGGAGCGTATATTAACCGCCGCCGGACCGGTGTTTCTGCGCCCATTCTTTAGATCGAACAAACAAGAGCCTCCGAAAATGTCCGAATTGGATCGCGAGCGTTTTGCCGAGATCGCTCTCTCGCTTGCGCTTAAAGCCGGCGACGAGATCATGGCAATCTACAACACGGACTTCGACGTTGAAGAAAAAGACGACAAGTCGCCGGTGACTGAAGCAGATCGCGTCGCCGAGGCGTTGATCCTTCAGGGGCTAGAAAGTGAATTTCCGGCGCTCCCGATCGTTGCGGAAGAAGAAGCGGCGGCCGGGCGGATCCCTGAGATTGGAGATTGCTTCGTCCTTGTCGATCCGCTCGATGGAACCCGCGAGTTTCTGAGCCGCAACGGTGCCTTCACAGTCAATATTGCGCTTGTTGAAAACGGCGTCCCCGTCGCGGGCATAGTCCACGCCCCTGCCCTCAAACGAACGTTTTCGGCAAGCCTCGGCTCTGGCGCCTTCGAAATCGCGAATGACGAATCCCGCCTGATAACGACCCGCACCCCGAAAGCCGGTCGTCTGACTGCGGTTGCTTCGCGCTCTCACATGGATGAAAAAACCGCCCGTTTTCTCGAAGAATCGGGAGTGAATGAGACCGTTTCGATCGGCTCATCGCTGAAATTCTGCCTTGTCGCCGCAGGAGAAGCAGATCTTTATCCGCGCTATGGCCGCACAATGGAATGGGATACAGCGGCTGGTCACGCGGTCCTTCTTGCAGCAGGCGGTTCAGTCACGACAGATACCGGGTCTCCTTTCCTTTACGGCAAACGTAACCAGGAAAACGATGTGGAC
>JBCDCU010000374.1:0-3342 GCA_039181265.1 Pseudomonadota bacterium
CGCCTATTCCAACGATGATTTCATCGAACAAGGCCGCGCTTTGGACGAGGACATCGATATGGCCATTGGTAATCGGATCAAAAGAGCCAGGATAAAAGGCGATGCGTTTCATGGCAGCCCTGATACTTTGCAAAATAGGCTTACGCAACGCCTTTTGACGCGGTAGATGGGTAATTCAGCCCTGCTTTACGCCTTTTTGCTGAAAGCAAGCCAGAGCCCGCCGCCAATCAGGCAGGTTCCACTTACCGTTTCCAGGAACCGGACATTCGAGCGCGTGAGGAGCTTGCCTGCGCCACCGGCCAGTGCCGCATAGGCGCCATCGAGCAGCGTGGCGAGCGCCATGAAAATGAAGCCGAGGATAAGTGTCTGTGTGATCGCGTCCTGGGTCGGGTCAATGAACTGCGGGATGAAAGCGCCAAAGAAAAACAGCGCTTTGGGGTTTGACCAAATCACCAGAAAGCCCTGCCAGAAGTACCCGAAAAGAGATTTTGCCTTTTCGTTCTTACCGGGCTGGCCAATTTGTCCATCGGATCGAAGGAGCTTGTAACCGAGCCAGATCAAATAAGCGGCGCCCGCAAGTTTCACATAGGTGAAGACGTGTGAGAGGTTCTCGACAATCGTTTCAAGACCGAGCGCCAGAATGACGATCATAATTGCGAGACCTGCCTGAGTCCCCGCGACATTGGCGTACCCCGCACGGCTGCCATTACTGAGTGAATTGGCAATGATCACTGTGACCGTTGGACCGGGCACGATGATGATCGCAATCGATGCAAGGCAGTAGGTCAAAAGAACCGAGGGTTCAAACATCATCTACGCCGCTCCTTCAGATACCGTTTCGGCACAATCCCGAAACATCAGAGCAAAACAATCGCAAGGGATTTGAAACAGCGACGGACTATTCCTCCGTCGCTTCTTCTTCTTCCGCCTCGTCTCCATCACCTCCGACGTCCGAAATGCGCTCAACCGATACAACCCGTTCGCCTTCAGCCGTTTGGAACAGCGTCACGCCCTGGGTTGAGCGGCCGGCAATACGGATACCGTCCACCGGAATACGGATCAGCTTGCCTTGATCGGTAACAAGCATGAGTTGGTCGCTCTCTTCAATCGGGAAAGATGCGATCAAGGGGCCGTTTCGCTGGCTGACCGTCATTGCGGCGATGCCTTTTCCGCCGCGGCCTGAGATCCGGTACTCGAAGAGGGAAGACCGCTTGCCGTAGCCATTTTCCGAAACGGTGAGGAGGAATTCTTCCGCCGCGCTCATCTCAGCGTAGCGTTCCGGGTCAAGCTGCGCGTTTTCGCTCGGTGTTTCTTCGTCGTCTTCGCTGAAATCGCCGGTATTGCCATCAATCAGGCGCCGTTGTTTCAGGTACAATGTCCGTTCATCCGGCCGCGCTTCGAAATGCCGGACGATCGACATGGAAATCACTTCATCGTTCTGGCCAAGATTAATACCCCTTACACCGGTCGAGTCGCGGCTTTGGAAAACCCGGACGTCGGTTACCGGGAAGCGGATGCAAAGACCATTAGTGGTTGTCAGCAACACATCGTCGTTTTCGTTGCACGGTTCAACAGCAAGTATGTCCATGCCGTCATCTAGCTTCATAGCAATCTTGCCGTTACGGTTCACCTGAACGAAATCCGAGAGCTTGTTCCGTCTGACCGATCCGCGGTTGGTGGCAAACATCACATCAAGTGTATTCCAGCTTTCCTCGTCTTCCGGAAGCGGCATGATGGTTGTGATCCGCTCGCCCTGTTCAAGCGGTAAGAGATTGACAAGGGCCTTGCCGCGCGCGTGGGGTGCTGCGAGCGGGAGCCGCCAGACCTTCATCTTGTAGACAATGCCGCGCGAGGTGAAAAACAGGATCGGTGTGTGGGTGTTCGCCACAAAGAGACGGGTCACGAAGTCCTCGTCCTTGGTGGACATCCCTGCCCTGCCCTTGCCGCCACGGCGTTGCGCGCGGTAAGTGTCAAGGGCGACGCGCTTGATATAGCCGCCGTGGGTGACGGTCAGAACCATATCCTCGCGCTGGATCAGGTCTTCATCTTCAAGATCCGCGCCGCCCTCGAGGATTTCCGTGCGACGCTCGTTTGAAAATTCATCCGAGATTTCAGTCAGTTCATCCTTGATGATCGTCATGATCCGCTCGCGGGAGCCGAGGATATCGAGATAATCGCGGATGCTTTCGGCAAGCTTCTGGAGTTCACCATCGATCTCTTCGCGGCCAAGGGCTGTGAGGCGTTGAAGCCTGAGATCCAGGATGGCCCGTGCCTGCTCTTCTGAGAGACGGTATGTGCCATCGGTTTCAAGGCCATGACGCGGATCGTCGATGAGCTCGACTAATGGCGCGACGTCTTTGGCGGGCCAGTGGCGTTCCATCAATTGCGCGCGGGCTGTGGCTGGATCTGGCGCGCTTCGGATGAGCGAAATCACCTCGTCGATGTTTGCAACGGCAATTGCCAAGCCAACCAAGACATGGGCGCGTTCCCGCGCTTTGTTGAGTAGGAATTTGGTCCGCCGGGAAACGACTTCTTCCCGAAATCCGACAAAAGCACGAATGAGATCCAGCAGCGTCATCTGTTCCGGCTTGCCGCCATTGAGCGCCACGATGTTGACACCGAAGGTCGATTGCAGCGGCGAGAAGCGGTAGAGCTGATTGAGGATAACGTCGGCTACTGCATCGCGCTTCAGTTCGATGACGACCCGCATACCGTTCCGGTCGCTCTCGTCGCGAATATCGGATATGCCTTCGATCCGCTTGTCCCGCACGAGTTCTGCGATCTTCTCGATCATGCTCGCCTTGTTCACCTGATAGGGGATCTCGGTGACGATCAGCGCTTCGCGTTCTCTGCGGATTTCCTCGACTTCGACCTTACCCCGCATGACCACACTGCCACGCCCGGTGAGGTAGGCCTGGCGAATGCCGGAGCGACCAAGGATCTGCGCGCCGGTCGGGAAATCTGGTCCGGGAATGTAGTTCATGAGACCGAGCACATCGATTGACGGATCATCGATATAGGCTTTGCAGGCGGCAATGACCTCACCAAGGTTGTGAGGCGGGATATTCGTCGCCATACCGACGGCGATCCCACCTGATCCATTCACCAGAAGGTTCGGGAACTTGGCCGGAAGGACGACCGGTTCGAGTTCGGAATTGTCGTAATTGTCCTGAAAATCGACCGTGTCCTTGTCGATATCGTCAAGGAGCGTGTGAGAAACCTTCGCAAGGCGGATTTCCGTGTACCGCATGGCTGCGGGCGGGTCGCCGTCGATCGATCCAAAATTGCCCTGACCGTCTGCGAGCGGAAGGCGCATGGAGAAGTTCTGGGCCATGCGCACCA
>JBCDCU010000375.1:0-3325 GCA_039181265.1 Pseudomonadota bacterium
CCCGCAAACAGAAACGAGAGCCCATAATGAGCCGGATTCTGTTGCTGATCTTGCCGAGGATCTTCCAAAGGCCGTCGTCAATATTTCGACCGCGCAAAACATCAGCGGCAATAACAATGATCGGGGTCCTGTTCGGCCCGAACTTCCGGAAGGCTCACCGTTTCAGGAGTTCTTCGAAGAATTCTATAATCGCGAAGGGCGCGGCCGGAATCAGCCACGGCGCGTTCAGTCGCTCGGCTCCGGCTTTGTCATCGACCCGGATGGTATCATCATCACGAATAATCATGTGATCGCTGATGCCGACGAAATTACCGCCAATTTCGCCGATGGCACAAAACTCGTCGCAACAGTTATCGGGCGTGATGAGAAGACGGATCTCGCTGTCCTGAAAGTCGAACCGGAGAGCCCTCTACCGTCCGTGGAGTTCGGCAGATCAAGTGACATGCGTGTTGGCGATTGGGTGATGGCGATCGGTAACCCGTTTGGCCTCGGCGGAACCGTGACCGCTGGTATCGTGTCCGCGATTAATCGCGATATCAATGCAGGTCCGTACGACAATTTCATTCAGACCGATGCGGCAATCAACCGAGGAAACTCGGGTGGACCATTGTTCAATCGTGACGGCCAGGTGATTGGTATCAACACCGCAATCTTTTCACCATCCGGCGGGGGGTCCGTCGGTATCGGCTTTTCCGTGCCGAGTGATACGGCTGTTGCGGTTATCTCGCAATTGCGTGCCTTTGGCGAAACCCGACGCGGCTGGCTCGGCGTGCGAATCCAGCAGGTGACGGATGATATCGCCGAGGGACTTGGCATTGATGAACCGCGCGGAGCCTTGGTTGCGGGCGTGACGGAAGGCGGTCCAGCGGCAAAAGCTGGGATCCTTTCCGGTGACGTTGTTCTTGAGTTCGACGGTCGCCGTGTTGAACAAATGCGTGACCTGCCGAGGATGGTGGCAGACACGCCGGTCGGCAAGGAAGTCGACGTTCTCGTGCTTAGGAAGGGCCAGGAAGAAACAGTGCAGGTCAATCTCGGCCGCCTTGAAGAGGGCGAGAAGGTCGCTGCAAACGAAGTTCAACCCCAGGCGGAAGAAGAGGAAAAAGAAACGACCCTTTCGCTTCTTGGCCTCACGATTGAGGTGCTGAGCGACGAGTTACGTGAGAATTTCAAGATTCCCGAGCAGACCAAAGGCGTCGTAATCACGGCAGTTGAGGAGGGGTCGAGCGCTGAAGAAAAAGGCGTTCGTGCGGGAGAGGTCATCCTTGAAGTCAGTCAGGAAGCGGTCACGGAACCCGCAGACGTGAAGGCCCGCGTAGAAGCCCTTTCCAGTGAAGACCGCAAGTCAGCACTGCTTCTTCTTTCAGGCGCGGACGGTGAATTGCGTTTTGTCGCTCTCAAAATTGAGGAATAAGACAAAGGCCCCGGATCAAGGAAGAGCGCTAGTCTGAGAATGCGCTCTTCCGGAACCCCTGCAGATAAAGCAGGGCCGTGAGATCCCCGAATTGAATGGCATGATCGGCACGCTCTGCAACCTTGGGCTTTGCGTGCACCGCAACACCCATCCCGGCCTTTTCAATCATTGCAAGATCATTGGCACCGTCGCCGATTGCCATCGTTTGTGATGGCGCAAGGCCCAGTCGCTTCGTGAGGTCTTCAAGCGCTTCCAGTTTCGCGGATGCCCCAAGGATCGGCTCAGCGACATGCCCGCTCAATGTTGAACCGCTGACCATGAGGCGGTTTGCCCGGTGTTCATCAAAGTCGAGCAGATCTGCAATCTTGTTCGTAAAATGCGTGAAGCCCCCTGACACCAGCGCCGTATAGGCGCCATGGGCTTTCATGGTGCGCACAAGAGTGCGGCCGCCGGACCTCAGCGAGATACGGGTATCGAAAACAATATCAATTGCTGAAACCGGAAGACCTGCAAGCAGGAATACTCGTTCACGCAAGGCCGGTTCAAATGCGATATCGCCGCGCATTGCCTTTTCGGTAATCGCTGCCACTTGGTCTTTCAGACCGAGGCTAGCGGCGAGTTCGTCGATGCACTCTTGTTCAATCATGGTGGAGTCCATATCCGCAAGCAGGAGCGCTTTGCGGCGTCCATCAGCTTCGAGAACCGCATAATCGATCCGTGTTTCCGTAAACATCTGGGCAAGAGGGGCTATTGTTTCGGCTGCCTCACCCTCTAAAAGCGCGATATCGCAGGCGATTCCCGGGTTGAGCCATGTTACATCGATTGCCCGGCCCAGATGATCTGCAATGGCGCCGATCACAATATCGGTAAGTTTTGGATCATCCGGATGAGATATCAGTGTGAGAACAAGGGACATTATTGGATCGCTTGATGAAGGAAGGTGGAAGAAGTCAGCGCCGCTTTGTTTTGATAGCGGGACCGACTGCGAGCGGCAAGTCAGCGCTCGCTCTCGATCTAGCCGAATGTGCTATGGCGCGTGGCCGCCCCGCGGTCATCATTAATGCCGATTCCATGCAGGTCTACCGGGAGTTGCGTGTCATCACGGCACGCCCGGAGCCCGCCCAGGAAGCGCGAGTGCATCATGAACTCTTCGGGTATATGAGCGCTTCAGACGTCTACTCCACGGGCGCATGGTTACGCGCAGTGCGGCAATGTCTTGATCGGATAGAAGAAACTGCATTGATAATTCTCGTCGGCGGCACGGGTCTTTATTTCAAAGCGTTGACCGAGGGTTTTGCGGAGGTTCCGGATGTCCCCGCCGAGGTCAGAGCACGGGTGCGGGACGCCCTTGCGAGAGATGGGAAAGAGGTTCTTTTTGCAAGGTTGAGAGCTGTGGACCCCGAGGGTGCGAATAGTCTCGAAGAAGGTGACTCACAAAGGATTTTACGAGCTTTGGAAGTCTATGAGGCAACAGGGCGTCCGCTTGGAGCATGGAAAAAGGAGCGGCAGACTGAGGCGCTTCTTGAAGAGGTGCGCTGCCATAAACTTGTCCTGCTTCCCGACCGTTCGGATCTCTATTCAAGGATCGATAAAAGGTTCCAACAAATGGTAGATGCCGGTGCGCTGGATGAGGTGAGGGACCTTATGGCGCTCGAACTCCCGTCTGATCGCCCGGCTCTAAAGGCGATCGGCGTTCCTCAGCTTACCGCATATCTGCGTGGTGAAACCGACCTGCAAGGCGCGATCGAAAGCGCAAGCCAGGAAAGTCGGCGTTATGCCAAACGTCAGATGACATGGTTACGCAACCAGATGGGCGACGACTGGCAGCGCCTTTCGGCGCGTGAAGAGGCCGACCTCAGCACACTTGCTGGCGAATAAGATCCTTGTAGAGCGCCTGAATGCGTCGCGTGACGG
>JBCDCU010000376.1:0-3324 GCA_039181265.1 Pseudomonadota bacterium
CTCGTCGAAACGTTATGACCGCAAGCATTGACGTCATCCACAATCCACCCACATCAGTTCACAAAATCATCCAGCAAAAGCTGTGAGTCAAGATATTTGTTCCTTTTTTGTTCTTGCGAATGTATGGTGTGAGTGGTTTGTTCTCACGAATTCAGCGGGGAAAAGGACGGTGATCAAACGGACCTTGCCTCGACAAGTCCGGTCTGCGACTTAAGCTTTACTGAAGTCCGCTAATGCGAGGGAGCTTGCATGCCACGCGCCGTTGATAAGAACGCGAAAATGATATCGGTCCGAGGTGCCCGCGAGCATAACCTCAAGAATGTCGATCTTGATATTCCGCGCGATAAGCTCGTCGTTATGACCGGCCTGTCGGGTTCCGGAAAATCGTCCCTCGCCTTCGATACAATTTATGCCGAGGGCCAGCGACGGTATGTGGAAAGCCTTTCCGCCTACGCGCGTCAGTTCCTTGAGATGATGCAAAAGCCGGATGTGGATCAGATCGATGGCCTGTCGCCTGCGATCTCCATCGAACAGAAAACCACATCGAAGAATCCGCGCTCCACGGTCGGCACCGTCACGGAAATCTACGACTATATGCGGCTTTTGTTTGCCCGCGTCGGGATTCCCTATTCACCAGCGACTGGCCTTGCGATTGAAAGCCAGACTGTAAGCCAGATGGTTGACCGGGTCATGGCGCTTGAAGAAGGGACCCGGCTCTACCTTCTCGCTCCATTGGTGCGCGGTCGAAAGGGCGAATATCGCAAAGAACTTGCGGACCTCATGAAAAAGGGCTTCCAGCGGGTCAAGGTGGATGGTGAATTCTATGAACTTGCCGACGTGCCGCCGCTCGATAAGAAGTACAAACACGATATCGACGTGGTCGTAGACCGCCTTGTTGTCCGCGATGACATCGGCACCCGCCTTGCCGATAGTTTTGAGACAGCGCTCAAGATGGCCGATGGCCTCGCTATAGCGGAATTTGCTGATAAACCACTTCCCGTCGAGGAAACCTCCGGTGGATCGGCGAATAAATCCAAGAACGAGACCCATGAGCGGCTGCTTTTTTCTGAAAAGTTCGCCTGTCCGGTGTCGGGGTTTACGATTTCAGAGATCGAGCCGCGTCTGTTTTCGTTCAACAATCCCTTCGGAGCCTGTCCGCGTTGCGACGGGCTTGGAACGGAGCGCCGGGTCGACCCCGATCTGGTCGTGCCGGACGACACGCTAACGCTTTCAAAGGGCGCGATTGCCCCGTGGTCAAAGTCGACGTCCCCCTATTATCTGCAGACGCTTCAATCGGTCGCAAACCATATGGGTGCGAAGGTCACGACGCCGTTTAACAAGCTGAAAAAGCCCGTTCGCGACGCCGTCCTTTTCGGCACGGAAGATCCTGTAACCTTCACTTATGACGATGGCTTGCGGTCTTATAAGACCAAGAAACCCTTCGAAGGTGTGGTCAACAATCTCGAACGCCGGTGGCGGGAAACGGAAAGCTCCTGGTCACGCGAAGAGATCGAGAAATACATGTCGTCGACCCCGTGCGAGGCCTGCGGCGGCTACCGACTGAAACCTGAAGCCCTTTGCGTCAAGATTGCGGGTCTGCATATCGGGCAAGTGTGTGAAATGTCGATCAAAACGGCCTATGAATGGTTCGAGACGCTTCCCTCGAAACTTGACGCGAAACAAAATGAAATTGCCGGTCGGGTTCTGAGGGAAATCAACGAGCGTTTGACGTTCCTTAATGATGTTGGTCTCGATTACCTCACTTTGTCACGGAATTCCGGCACTCTGTCGGGCGGGGAAAGTCAACGAATCCGGCTTGCCTCGCAGATCGGCTCGGGGCTCACCGGTGTTCTGTACGTTCTCGATGAACCATCCATCGGTCTTCACCAGCGCGATAATGAGCGTCTTCTCGAAACCCTGAAACGCCTTAGGGATCTCGGTAACACAGTTGTTGTCGTTGAACATGATGAGGACGCTATTCTGGCCGCCGATCATGTGGTTGACGTCGGCCCGGCAGCGGGAATCCATGGTGGAGAGATCGTCGCGAGCGGCACGCCAGACGATATTATCGCGCATCCGAAATCACTGACCGGTGGTTACCTGTCCGGAGCGCTCACAATCGCCACTCCTGAAAACCGGCGAAAACCCAAGAAATCCAAACAGATACGGGTTGTCGGTGCGCGCGCAAACAATTTGAAGAATGTCTCGGTCGATATTCCGCTTGGGCTCTTTACCTGCGTGACGGGCGTCTCCGGTGGTGGGAAATCGACCCTTCTTCTCGATACGCTCTATAAGGCGGTTGCCCGAAAACTGAACGGTGCCAGGGATAATCCCGCCGAACACGACCGGATTGAAGGGCTCGAATTCCTCGACAAGGTAATTGACATCGACCAGTCACCGATCGGTCGTACGCCACGGTCAAATCCTGCCACCTATACCGGTGCTTTTACACCGATCCGCGAATGGTTTTCCGGCCTTCCGGAGGCCAAGGCGCGCGGCTATCAGCCAGGACGCTTCTCGTTCAACGTCAAAGGTGGACGCTGCGAGGCTTGCCAGGGCGATGGCGTCATCAAGATTGAGATGCACTTCCTTCCTGATGTTTATGTGACCTGTGAGCAATGTTCCGGCAAACGCTATAATCGGGAAACCCTTGAGGTGATGTTCAAGGGAAAATCGATCTCCGATGTTCTTGAGATGACGGTTGACGAAGGCGTTGAATTTTTCTCAGCATTCCCGGCGGTCCGCGATAAACTGGTGACGCTTCAACGGGTTGGACTTGGCTATATCAAGATTGGCCAGCAGGCAACGACGTTGTCAGGCGGTGAAGCGCAACGCGTTAAACTCGCGAAGGAATTGTCGAAGCGGGCAACCGGCAGAACGCTCTACATTCTTGATGAACCGACAACCGGGCTTCATTTCCATGATGTCGCGAAGCTTCTCGATGTTCTCCATGAACTCGTCGAAACCGGCAACAGCGTAATCGTCATCGAGCACAATCTGGAAGTCATCAAAACCGCAGACTGGATCATCGATCTTGGGCCTGAAGGTGGCGATGGAGGCGGTGAAATCGTGGCGGTTGGGACGCCTGAGGATATCGCTGCCGAAGAGCGCTCCTATACAGGACGTTTCCTGCGCGAACTCCTTGAACGCCGTCCGGTCACAAAGATATCCGCCGCTGAATAAGATTTTGTCCACATAATGGCGCCTCAACATACCGCATAGGTATGACATGACGTATTTTCACCCACAAAGCGTTGTGGATATGCCACATAAGTGGTGGATATGCACCAGATGCAGTGCAGACATACGTTTTTCGCACTGCAA
>JBCDCU010000377.1:0-3316 GCA_039181265.1 Pseudomonadota bacterium
GGGCAAATTGCAAGCATATGCCGCAATCAGGATAAACGGCCGGTCTAACTGAGGCCGGCAAGACGCATTATGTGCCAGGAAAGCGCGGAATTTGAGCTGATTACAGGCTTTCCCGTCCGACGTTCGGCTTCAGCGAGGATCGGCACTGTCCTGAGATTGGTGCAGGACGCAAAGACAGCGTCACAGTCGCAAGTTCCGGCGAGATCTTCAATTGCCGATAGAGTGGTTTGCGGCGGAATTCGGGTCACCGCCTCCTCGCGCTTTTCCGAAAATGATCCGGTCGCGACAACTTCAAAACCCGCATCGTTCAGGGCTTCGCGCAGAGCGTCCGTGACTTCGGGGACATAAGGGGTTAGGAGGGCAATCCGACGGGCACCAAGATCATCCAGTTTTGCCTTTAAGGCGGTGAGCGGGTTCGTCACCAGCACTCTCGGGTGCACCGATTTGATTAACTGCTCCACCCGGTTTTCACCGATCACCGTCGCGCCGGACGTGCATCCATAGGCGATGACTTTAAGATTGGCTGCCTCGGGCAAAAGGCTCGCAGCCTCGACCATCTTGTCCGCCATTTGAGCAAGCGTTTCTGCCGTGACCTCGGGCGCGCTTTCAATGCGCGTGTGATAGAGCGCGACACCATCCTCCGGCAGAAGGGCGCGCAATTCCGGCTCCATCGTCTCGTCGGTCTTCAGGACAATCAGGCCAAGACCGGCGCGGGGGGCAGGCCCATCATCCGGCTCGTAAGAAAATTTCAGATCGTTCAAGACAAGCACTGCGTCACAGCCAGGTTCAGTTTGCACCACGGCTCAGTGCATCACACATCACAAGCTAACGCCACCCATGAGTTTTTCGTCAAAGGGACAACGGGTGATGTTTTCCGGTCCATTCTCGGTGACGATAATTTGGTCTTCCAGCTTGACCCCGTTTTTGCCGCCAACTTCGCCGACATAGACCTCCACGGTGAAACACATGCCGGGCTCAACCACATAGTCGAATGCCCCTTCCATGAAGTCTTGCGGATAAAGGATCGCCGGAAACTCGTCGCATAGACCAACGCCGTGCATCTTCACGCCGTAGCGTTGTTCGACATATTTTTCAGGAAGCTGGTGGCCGCCGAACGTAAGCTCTCTGAACGTCGCACCCGGGACAAGCTGTGTTTCATTTTCCGTAATGTGATCGTAGGCAACCTTGTGAAGTTCCAGTTGCCCGGCATCAGGTTCGCCGTCGCCGATGAGCCAGGTCCGCGAAATATCGCAACAATAGCCGTAAGGTCCGATCAGATCTGTGTCGAACCCGAGAAGCTCACCAGCCTCGATCCTGCGCGGGCCCGCCTCCTGCATCCAGGGATTTGTCCGTGGCCCGGAATTCAGGATCCGCGTCTCGATCCATTCGCCGCCGCGCGCGATATTCTCCGCATGCAGGATTGACCAGAGTTCGACTTCAGCAATGCCGGGCTCCAGCGCTTTGCGCATTTCTGCGACTGCGATCTCGCAGGTCGCAACAGCACAGCGCATAGCCTTTAATTCTTCCGGTGTCTTGATGAGACGGGCATGTTCCATCACTGCCCCGCCATTCATGATTTCCAGGCCTTCAGCTTCGAGCGCATGAATGCCCTCCGCTTCCCAGCGATCAACCGCAAGGCGGCGATTATCGCCGCAATGGGTTTTCATCAGCGCGCTTACGTCACGCGCAAAGGCCTGTGCGATATCCTCCGACTTATCGCCAGCCACGAAATAGAAGATCCCTGCGCCGTGCCGGACCTCCTTTATGAGCGGGAGGTAGGAGGAAAGATGATCGCAGCCGTGGAAGTCCCAAAGTACGACATGCCCGGAAGCGCTCACAAAGGCTGCACGCGCCGGATTATGCATGATCCAGACATGCATATTGTTGGCGTCAGTCGCATAGCGGATGTTCAAGGGATCAAACAGAAGGACCGCGCCGATATCGCGCTGTTGAAGCTGAAGTTTGATCCGCTCCAACCGGTCGGCACGCATCTGATCCAGTTGTGGGATTTCGAGCCCAAGCGCTTCCCATTCGCGAAACGCGATATCAGTTGGGCCGATCTCAATCCGGTTCTTGTCGTCAGGTGTGCCGTCGGGTTTCAGATGCGCGGGTCTGCGCCGCGACGGATCGATTTTCTGGTTCGAGATTGAATATTGCGATTGACCAAGCATGCACCGAATCCTCCACCGGCATCCTTCCAAGAATGGTCGGTCGATCGGCGAAAACGCGCGTGACTGTTCCCGACATTTGCGCCGTATAAAGCGGCATCGGTTATCGCACTGTCTTTAGTTCGTTGCGCCTTCAAAAGCGCCGAGCGCCTCGAGTTCTCTAAACGCCCAAACGATATAGTCCGTTCGGAACTGGTGCCCTCCGTCATGAAGACAGAACTCCAGGATTTTCCCGGTCGGATTGGTTCGCCGTTCACAGGAAAGGTTGAGGGGTTTTGAAGTCTGGAGACCATCATACCCACCGTCATCAGCATACATCGTGAGGACGTCAAAGATGTTTCCCTGATGGGTTGGCCCGATTTTGCGGCCCTTGAGTGGAACAACGGGATCAGCCGTTCCATGAAAATGTATGATATGAGCCGGCTCAGACGGACAGTCTTTCGGATGCGGATCCCAGAAGGTTCCGGAAATGGGCGCGAAACCGGCGAACTTTTCTGCACGCTCACAGGCAAGCGTCCAGGTCATCATGCCGCCTGCGGAAAACCCGGTCACCATCAGTTTCGCGGTATCTATGTTGAATCGGTCCTTCAGATCATCAACGAGAGCATCAAAATATGCGAGTTCGACGAGGTCTTCCGGAGGATGTTGAGACGGTGCATTAGGGATATGCCAGTCATCAGTCGCGGATTTGACGGCAACGAACGCGAGCCCGAGATCGGATACCGCCTGACCCACCGCCTCATTGCGCATTGCTCCCTTCGCCGATCCTTTATAACCGTGCGCATAAATGATTGCTCCGACGGGCGTTTTCCCATCATGGCGGTCCGGCATACGAATGCGATAATGGCGCTCGCCGATCATGCAATCGCTATCCGGCCCACAGGCAGAAGCGGGCGCTGGCAAGCTCAAACCCGCTATGAGGCTCATTCCAAGGATCGTGAAAGACATAAACCGCATGGCGCACTCCCGTTTGCCGTTTCGCGGTTGAAAATGGACCAAAAGGCGCGCTTTTCCACCTCACATCAGCGTGAGGAAAAAGCGTCATCGAACGCGCTTGCATGGGCCCGGCAATCCCCTTAAACCGGGCGGACGACGAGAGCGGCCCGGCCGCAAGCACAAAGGTTCAAAATGGCGCGCGAATTCATCTA
>JBCDCU010000378.1:0-3315 GCA_039181265.1 Pseudomonadota bacterium
ATCGTGAACGTCGAGGATTGCACGGCTGTGAAGGAGCCGAATTCCTTGCGCAGATTTTCAATCCGGATTTGTGCCATCAATTACTCCGGAAAGTGGCTGACAATGATGAACATGACCGTCCCGGTCAGGGTGACGATGAACGAATAGGTGTAGAGCGTGATGAGGAAGGGCTGCATCAGCATGATAACGCCAAGCGCAATCAGGATTGAGGCAACCATTTCCCAGGCCCCGCGCCTAAAGCGCACAAGATCGCTGAAAAACCCGTTCATTTGCGTACCGCTCCAAAGGTAATCCCGCGCAGGAGGTGCTTGCGAAGAAGGATTGTGAATACCATGACGGGCACAAGGAAGATCGTCGCGCCTGCCGCAACTGCCGGCCAGTCCTGACCAGCAACACCGATAATGGTCGGGATGAAGGGAGGGGCGGTCTGCGCATTGCCGGATGTGAGGAGAACCGCAAATGCATATTCGTTCCAGGCAAAAATCAGACAGAAGATCGCGGTTGAAGCGATGCCTGTTGCGGCTTGTGGCAGGACAACCTTGTAGAACGCCTGGAAGCGCGTGTAGCCGTCGATCAGCGCCGCTTCTTCATATTCAACCGGGATTTCGTCGATAAACCCGTTGATGAGCCAGACCGCAAGCGACAGGTTCACCGCCGTATAAAGAAGGATCATCCCGGCATGGGTGTCGTTAAGTCCGAGATACCGGAACATCAGGAAGATTGGGATCGCAACCGCGATCGGAGGCATCATCCGGGTCGACAGGATGAAGAACAGAAGATCATCCTTGAGAGGCACCTTGAACCGCGAAAACGCATAGGCCGCGGCGGTGCCGAGCACGATCGCGAAAAAAGTCGATCCAAAGCCGATGATCACCGAATTGAAAAAGCGCTCTGAAAAGCGGGATGGGCCGACGATCGTATTGCCCTTTTCGCGCACGACCTGCTCGTACCACGGGAGATCCTCACGTGGTTCGTCGATCTGGTCCGGGCTCATTCGGGTCTGGGTCGTGAAGAGGTTCACATAACCTTCAACCGTCGGCTCAAAGAGCACTTTCGGCGGATAAGCAATGGAATCGGCCGACGATTTGAAGCCGGTTGAAATGATCCAGATAAGCGGCAGAAGCGTGATCACCGCATAGGTGATGACGAGAATTCCCGCGAGCCATTTCTGCCCGGTGGAGGGTTCGGTGACGGAATAGCTCATCTCTGCTTCACCCGGTTGAGGGCTTTGACGTAAATCGACGCCAGACCGAAGACGGTGACGAACAGGATCACCGCATAGGCAGACGCAAAGCCTGTGCGCCATTTTTCAAACGCTTCGCGCTTCAAATCGATGGAAGACAGCGTCGTGATGTTGCCTGGACCGCCGCCTGTAAGCTGCACGACAAGATCGAACATTTTGAAGTTTTCGATGCCGCGGAAGAGAACGGCAAGCATGAGAAAGGGCAGGACCATCGGGACCGTAATCGTCCAGAATTGCCGCCACTGGCTGGCCCGGTCGCATTCCGCCGCCTCGTAGATTGAGTCGGGAATCGAGCGCAGGCCTGCAAGGCAGATCAACATCACAAAGGGCGTCCACATCCAGGTGTCCACGATGATAATTGCCCAGGGGGCGAGCGTGACGCTCCCGATCATCGAGAAACTCGTTTCATCGATGCCGGTGAAAAAGCTGATGAAATAATTGAAGAGGCCGATCTGCGGCTGATAGAGAAACGTCCAGAAGTTCCCGACAACAGCCGGGGACAGCATCATTGGAAGCACAATGATTGTGGTCCAGAGATCGTTTCCCTTGAATTTCTTGTTGATGAGATAGGCGAGCGTGAAGCCGATCAGCACCTGCAGGACAATCGTCCAGATCAGGAAGTGCGCCGTCGCCTGCATCGTGATCCAGGTGTCGCTGTCGGTGAGAATGCGCTCGTAATTACGAAGCCCGATAAATTCGATATCCCGGTTCGGCCGGTTCACGCGATAATTCGTGAAGCTCAGATAAATCGTCCAGATCAGCGGGAAGATATTGATCGCCAGAAGGATGATGATCGTCGGTGCGACGAAGATCCAGGCAATCGCACGGTCGGACAGACCCCGCACCTTGTTCGCCACCTGCACAGGCGTTGCCCGTGCCGCGCGCTCCGCAACTGATTTCATGCCGACTGTCCCGGTAAAGCCTTGATGAAGATCCGCGTGCTGTGAAGCCCGGCGCAGTGCCGGACTTCACGCTTTCAATGGATCAGCTCTGCAAGTGAGAGCCTATTTGAGACCTTCGTCCTCGAAGACTTCGTCCCAGTCTTTTACAAGGCCATCTAGCGCTTCCTTCGCAGTACCCTGGCCGGCCACCACGTAATTGTGGATCCGCTCCTGCATCGGAAGAAGTAGTGATGCATAGGCAGGCTCAGCCCAGAAGTCCTTCACGATTGCCATGGAATCGAGGAAGGTTTGAGCATAGGGCTGGCTTGTCGCGAAGGATGGATCTTCCACCACGGCGCGGAGGGCCGAATAACCACCGGCTTGCCACCATTTCTTCTGAACTTCCGGATCAGCGAACCACTTGATGTATTCAAGCGCTGCCTCCTGCTTGCTCGAGGCTACCACGACCGAGATGCCCTGACCGCCAAGTTGGGCAAAGTGGCCGCCCGGTCCTGGAGGATTCGGGAAATAGCCGGACTTGCCGCCACCGACATTCGGATCGGATTCAACGCCCGGCCAGATGAAGGCGAAGTTCATCTGCATTGCAACCTGTCCGGATTTAAAGGCATCGATGTTCTCGGACATGTACCAGTCGGAAGATCCTGGCGGTGTGCAGCAATCGTAGAGAGACTTGTAGAACTCAAGACCGGCAACCGCCGCGTCTGAATTCACGAAACCTTCAAGTTCATAAGGCTTTTCCGGGTCCTGATACTGGAAGCCGAAATTATAAAGGACGTTGGTGACGCCCATTGTAATGCCTTCCGAACCGCGCTCGGTATAGATCGACGCACCATAGACGGTCTTTCCGTCAATCTCCCGGCCCTGGAAGAATTCTGCAATGTCTTTTAATTCCTGAAGGCTGGTTGGCGCTGCGAGATCGCGGCCATGTTTTTCCTTGAACTCTGCCTGAAGCTCGGGACGTGAGAACCAGTCTTTGCGATAGGTCCAGCCGACGACATCGCCGAATGCAGGAAGCGCCCAATAGTTCGGAGTGTTCTTGGGCCATTCGGCGTAACCGGTCACGGTCGCTGGAATGAAGTCGCCCATGTCGATCCCTTCTTTGGCGAAGAAATCGTTGAGCTTGACGTAATGCCCGTTTTCAGCCGCGCCGCCGATCCACTGACTGTCGCC
>JBCDCU010000379.1:0-3283 GCA_039181265.1 Pseudomonadota bacterium
AGTGCTGCTTGTGTCAATGTTAGTCAGATGCAGCGACGGACTGAGGAATATCGTTTCGTGTGCGCGTAATATCGACACCTAGATAATCGACTATTTGAGATACCGGCGCTGAACGCTTGCGGACAACTATACGAATAGCCTCGATTTCATCATATCGCTGGAGCGCAGTCATCGCTATTTCGTGGCCGAACTTTTCGATCAGGCGAAATGGTCCCTGGTTTGAGACGTCTTCAGCAATCTTGCACAGAGAGCCGTAACAAACGGCCGATTGGTAGTCGTCATCACCCGCAAACGGGCGCGTGTCGAGTGTGCATTCGATATCGATATCGAATTTTTGACCGAGCGTGTTCTCTTCCGAGAACACCCCGTGATGCGCATGCAACCTCAGGTTTGAAACCAGGATTTTGTCGCTCATTGCACGCCACCCCCCACGTTGCGGGATAAGTTTCCCGAGTACCAAAGAATACCGGCCAGCTTATTATTTTATCGTGCCGCTCCGTCAAGTGCCATCAGCACCTTGATCATATCGACATGCGGTTTGACATCATGGACGCGTATAATGTCTGCTCCTTTTGCGACACTGAAAAGGTTGGCCGTCATCGTGCCGTAAAGGCGGTCGTCTGTGTCGGTATCGAGGATTTTGCCGAGAAAACTCTTTCGTGACAGGCCGATCAAGGTTCTTAAACCTCGTTGCTGAAGCTTCTCAGCATGAGCGAGAACCAACAGGTTTTGATCAAAGGTTTTTCCAAATCCGATTCCCGGATCCAGAATGATCCTATCGTCGCTGATTCCGGCCTTTCGGGCGAGGTCGAGTGAGCGGTCGAACCAGCGCGCCATGTCATCGAAAATGTCGATCGTCTCATCAGCCCCTTCGAAACGATTGTGCATGATGACAACTGAGGCATCACTGGCCCCGACGACAGATGCCATTCGCTCGTCCCGTTGCAGGCCCCAGACATCGTTGATGATCTGCGCGCCTTTCCCGAGCGCTTTTTCGGCGACCGTGGATTTATAGGTGTCGACGGAGACGGGGAGTGCCTGTCGGTCCTTGAGAGCGTCGAGCACCGGTAAAAGACGTGCGCATTCTTCTTCCGCACTGATGGACTGATGACCTGGTCGGGTTGATTCCGCACCGATATCCAGGATGTCCGCGCCTTCGGCTTCGCACAAGAGCGCCTGCGCGACCGCTGTTTCCACCGTGTCGAACTTCCCGCCATCGGAAAAGGAATCCGGCGTCACATTTAAGATCGCCATGATTTCCGGCCGGGTCATCTGCCCGCTCATGACTGTTGCCTAGCCGTCCATTTTAAGAGCGGCGATAAAGGCTTCCTGCGGGATTTCCACCTTGCCGAACTGCCGCATCTTCTTTTTACCCGCCTTTTGCTTCTCAAGAAGCTTGCGCTTCCGGGATACGTCGCCGCCATAACATTTCGCAGTGACGTCTTTGCGCAAAGCGGCAATCGTCTCGCGCGCGATAATCCTGCCGCCAATCGCCGCCTGGATCGGAATCTTGAACATGTGGCGCGGGATGAGGTCTTTTAGCTTCTCACACATGACACGGCCGCGCGCTTCTGCTTGAGAGCGATGGACCAGCATGGACAGCGCGTCGACAGGTTCTGCGTTGACGAGGATCTGCATTTTGACGAGATCGCCAGCCCGGTGGTCGGTGATTTGATAGTCGAAACTCGCATATCCCTTCGATATGGATTTCAATCGGTCATAAAAATCAAAGACAACTTCGTTGAGCGGAAGGTCATAGGTCACCATGGCCCGTGTGCCGACATAAGATAGTTCGATCTGAAGCCCCCGGCGTTCCTGGCAGAGTTTCAGAATTGCTCCAAGATAATCGTCGGGCGTCAGAATTGTTGCGCGGATCCAGGGTTCCCGGATTTCAGCAATCTTCACGACATCCGGCATATCGGCGGGATTGTGAAGTTCGGTCTCCGAGCCGTCCGTCATCGACATTTCGTAAACAACGCTCGGCGCTGTCGCGATTAGATCAAGGCCGAACTCACGCTCCAGGCGCTCCTGGATGATCTCCAGATGAAGCAGACCAAGAAAACCACACCGGAAGCCAAATCCGAGCGCTGCTGATGATTCCATTTCAAAGGAAAAACTCGCGTCATTGAGCCTCAACTTGCCCATGGCCGCGCGAAGTTCTTCGAACTCGGACGCATCAACCGGGAAAAGCCCACAAAAGACAACCGGTTGTGCTTCACGGAAACCTGCCAGCGGTTCGACCGGTTCGCCCTTGGCGAGACAAATCGTATCGCCGACCCTGGTATCGGCAACTTCTTTGATCGACGCGGTAATGAAGCCGATTTCGCCGGGATTGAGAGCATCAACCGTTTCCATTTTCGGCCGAAATACACCGATGCGTTCGATCGAGTACGTGGCATCGGTTCCGATCATTTTGATCGACTGCCCCTTTTTCATGGTTCCGTCGATGATGCGGACGATCACCACGACGCCGAGATAGGCGTCATAATAAGAATCGACGAGCATCGCCTTGAGCGGATTATCCGGATTACCCGAGGGTGGTGGCAGCCGTTCAATGATCGCTTCCAGAACATCCTCAATGCCGAGGCCGGTCTTTGCCGAGATCATGACCGCATCGCTCGCGTCAAGGCCGATGACGTCTTCTATCTGCTCTTTGACGCGATCGGGTTCGGCTGCGGGAAGGTCGATCTTGTTCAGGACGGGCACGATCTCATGGTCGACCTCGATTGCCTGATAAACATTGGCGAGCGTTTGCGCCTCAACGCCCTGCGAGGCATCGACGACCAAAAGAGATCCTTCGCATGCGGCGAGCGAACGGTTGACTTCATAGGCGAAATCCACATGCCCCGGCGTGTCGATGAGGTTCAGGACATAGACTTCGCCGTCCTTTGCCTTGAATTCCAAGCGAACCGTTTGAGCTTTGATGGTGATCCCGCGCTCGCGCTCGATCTCCATATTATCGAGCACCTGATCTTTCATTTCGCGTTCGCTCAAGCCGCCAGTCACTTGAATGAGGCGGTCGGCGAGCGTCGATTTTCCGTGATCGATGTGTGCAACGATCGAAAAATTTCGAATATGGGCAAGGTCGGTCATGGCGCTCAAATATCACTGGTTTTGTGCATGTCAAAGCGGTTTCGACGCTTGCGGTGTTGCAACGCGGAAGAGATCACCGCACTTGTCGGGGCACAGAGGTTTCAGACACCCGGTGTTGCGGAATATGGGGCTTACTGATCAGTCGTAAAGCGTACTGTATTCGGCAATTGCGCTCAGAACGTCGACGGAT
>JBCDCU010000380.1:0-3275 GCA_039181265.1 Pseudomonadota bacterium
GATCTGTCCGGTCGTCAGAGCATGACGGCGAAAGGCTTCATCCCAGGCTCTTGCAAGGGCAATCTTGCTTACCCTTTCCGATACCGAAGAAAGACGGCGCTATCTCAATGCCCGCGCCACGATTGAAACGCTCCTGAGGGTCGGAGCGGTGCCGATTATCAATGAGAACGATACCGTCGCGACACAGGAAATCCGTTACGGCGATAATGATCGCCTGGGTGCACGTGTCGCCACCATGGCGGGAGCGGATTGCCTTGTGCTCCTCTCCGATGTTGACGGGCTTTATAGCGCTCCGCCGCAAGTCGATCCCAACGCCCGCCACATAGCCGATGTGGCCGAGATTACGCCGGAGATTGAGGCCATGGCTGGCGCATCCGGAACGGCGTTTGCGTCTGGTGGTATGCGCACGAAAATCGAGGCCGCCAAAATTGCGGCCGAAGGCGGAACGGCCATGCTGATTGCATCAGGCACAGAACTGAACCCGCTGAAAAGGATTGAAGAGGGCGCGTTTTCAACGCTCTTTGCAGCTCGAAAAAACCCTGTTACGGCGCGCAAGAAGTGGATCTCGGGTCATCTCGAACCGCACGGCACTCTGACGGTCGATTATGGGGCGGTCGACGCGCTCAAAAAGGGGCGCAGCCTTCTTCCGGCAGGCGTGACCTCGGTATCAGGAACATTCGAACGCGGTGACACGGTTCTGGTACAGGATCCCGACGGGCGAGAAATCGGCCGCGGTCTTGTCGGCTACGACGTGAGCGATGCGCGTCGGATTGTTGGGCTTCGAAGCGGTGATATTGAAGCCGTTCTTGGATATCCTCCACGTGCAGCTCTCATTCATCGTGATGACCTGGTCTTGCGGGAGGCTTCCGCCCAAAGCGCCGGGATGGGGCTTTCAGGTAAATAGGGACAACGCTTGCCGCTCTTCACGGTTTCGCTTATTAAGCACACCTCTGTTGGAGGGCTAAAGGAGCCGGGTCATGCAGGTCGACGCCATCGAAAACCTCGATAAAACGACACACAATGATGTCGCGAGCATCATGGATGTGCTTGGACGTAATGCACGGGATGCTGCCCATAAGCTTGCCACGGCGCCGACAGAACAAAAAAACGCAGCGCTTACCGCTGCCGCTCAGGCTATGCGTGACCGTGAAGCCGAGATCCTTCAAGCAAACCAAATCGATATGGCGGTCGGTCGCGAAAATGGCCTGTCTGCAGCGATGCTCGACCGTCTTCATTTAACGCCTGAACGGATTTCCGGTATCGCGGAAGGACTGGAAGCGATAGCGGAATTGGATGACCCGGTTGGTCGGGTGATCGCGCAATGGCAGCGCCCGAATGGCCTCGAAATATCGAGGGTGAGCACACCGCTTGGCGTGATTGGCGTTATTTTTGAAAGCAGACCCAACGTGACAGCGGATGCGGGGGCGCTCTGCCTGAAAGCGGGCAACGCTTCAATCTTGCGCGGTGGCTCCGATTCCTTTCATTCAAGCCGGGCGATCCATGCTTGCCTGACAGACGGGCTCAAAGCTGCCGGTCTACCGGAGACGGCGATACAGATCGTGCCAACACCTGATCGCTTTGCCGTCGCGCTCATGTTGAGCGGTTTGGACGGCGCAATTGACGTCATCGTTCCGCGCGGCGGCAAAGGGCTTGTTGAACGGGTTCAAAATGAAGCCCGTGTTCCAGTTTTCGCTCATCTTGAAGGGCTCTGCCACATCTTTATCGATCAGGACGCAAAGCTCGATATGAGCGTGGACGTTGTGGCGAACGCGAAGATGCGCCGCACCGGGATTTGCGGGGCTGTTGAAACGGTTCTGATCGACGCAGCGGTTGCTGAAAGTCATGTTCAGCCTGTCTGCGAAGCATTGTTGAAACAAGGCTGCGAAATCCGCGGCGACGACACCGTTCAGGCGCTTGTTGCCGACGCAAAACCGGCAAATGAAGAAGACTGGCGCACCGAATACCTTGATGCGGTCGTATCCATGCGCGTCGTGCCGGGCCTTGATGGCGCGCTCGACCATATCCGGACCTATTCATCAAATCATACTGAGGCGGTGATCACGGAAAATGACGCTGTCGCAGACCGCTTCTTCCGGGAAGTCGATTCGGCGATCCTTCTGCACACTGCGTCGACGCAATTCGCAGATGGCGGGGAATTTGGAATGGGGGCCGAGATCGGCATCGCGACAGGCAAGATGCATGCGCGCGGTCCAGTCGGCCTCGAGCAATTGACGAGTTTCCAATATCAGGTGCGCGGGTCTGGCCAGACACGTTCCTGATAACGGCTCCTCAAAGGCCTTTGCATTTCCAACAGGACTAGACACTTTCCTCTCCGGCGCCGGTCTAATGCGACAGTCCCACAAGCTTTGGTCCTTTAAGGACGCGCTCAAGGTCCCCTTTGTCGAGGATGGCATGGCAGTGGGACTTTACGGCGGCTCGTTTAATCCGCCTCATGAGGGACACGTCCATGTCGCTGAAACCGCAATGAAGCGCCTTGCGCTCAAAAGGCTATGGTGGATGGTTTCGCCCGGAAATCCGCTTAAGGACCATTCAGGCCTGCCTGAATTGGAAGACCGCATCGCGCTTTCCCACAAGCTTATCGATAACCCACGGATCGACGTTACCGGCCTTGAGAAAACCCTGAACACGCGATACTCCGCCGATCTCGTCCTCTATTTGCGGGCGCGCTATCCAGCGGTGCGGTTCATCTGGGTGATGGGTGCAGACAATCTCACCCATTTTCATAAATGGGAGAGATGGGAAGATATCGTGCAGTCTATGCCGATCGCAATTGTCGATCGTCCGGGGCATACATTAGCGGCCCGTTCATCTCGCATGGCGCGGAAATTCGCCGAGTATCGAGTTGAGGAAAGCGATGCGGGCAATCTGAAATCACTTTCTGCGCCCGCCTGGACCTTTCTCCATGCGCCGCGTTCGCACCAGTCTTCAACGGCTCTGCGTGCCAACTCAGTCTAAGGCGTTTTCATTTCTTATACGTGCTGGCCGCCATTCACATGGATCTCCGCGCCGGTCACGTAGCTTGAGCGTTCATCGCACAAATAATAGATCGTTTCGGCAACTTCAGCTGTTTGGCCAAGCCGCCTGAGCGGGATTTCTTCAACTAGCTTTTCAGTTCCAGGTGACAGGATCGCGGTATCGATCTCGCCCGGAGCGATGGCATTCACCCGAATGGCATGCGGCCCGAAATCGGCGGCCATTTCCCGCGTTAGGGAGGCCAATGCTGCTTTCGACGTCGCATAGGCTGTACCAGCGAA
>JBCDCU010000381.1:0-3274 GCA_039181265.1 Pseudomonadota bacterium
CGGGCGCTCCGGCCTTTACGAATGGACGCCGAAGCATCACCAATTCAAGCCTGATGCGGCGAGCCCTTTCCTATGCCAAGGATTTCGGCGCCATCATTGTTCACCATACGGATGATCGAAGCTTGAGCGGCGACGGCGTGATGAACGAAGGCGAGATGGCAAGCCGTCTCGGTCTTCCAGGAATTCCGAAGGAATCGGAAATTATCATGCTCGAGCGTGATTTGCGCCTGGCGGCCCTCACTGGTGGCCGATACCACGCAGCCGCCATTTCCTGTGCAGAATCCGTAGAACTCATCGCACGCGCCAAGAAGGTCGGGCTTGACGTTACGGCTGGAGCCTCAATTAACAATCTCACCTTGAACGAGACCGATATCGGCGCCTATCGCACATTCTTCAAGCTCTCCCCACCACTGCGCCTTGAAGAGGACCGACGCGCTGTTGTGGATGCAGTTGCAAACGGCACGATCGATATCGTTCACTCCGACCACGAGCCTCGCGATGTCGATCATAAGCGCCATCCCTTCGCGGACGCCGCGGACGGTGCGATCGGGCTTGAAACACTACTTCCCGCCCTCATGCGGTTGGTTCACAGCGAAGAATTGAGCCTCATGGAGGCGATCCGCTCGGTGACCGCCAATCCGGCTTCACGATTCGGACTTGCTTCGGGTTCACTTTCCAAAGGTATGCCAGCGGATTTCGTGACGGTCGATTTCGATCACCCATGGGTCTTGACCGAAGACGCGCTGAGATCGCGCTCCAAGAACACGGCCTTCGAGGGCGCGCGATTTAGCGGGAAGGTTTTATCGACTTACATTGGCGGGCGTGAAGTCTTTCGGTTTTAGCCATCTATCGCAAAAGGCAGGAATTCGGTAAGACCGCCACCAACAAGTCTGTTTAACCCGATACCGCCATGCCAGATCCGATCACCTGGAGTTCCGCCCTTCCCTATTTCCTGACCTGGCTTGCGATCGGTTATCTGCTGGGCTCGATTCCGTTTGGACTGATCCTCACAAAGCTTGCTGGCCAGGGTGACATCAGACAAATCGGTTCCGGCAATATCGGCGCAACGAATGTCCTTCGCACGGGGAACAAAAAACTCGCAGCGCTGACGCTCCTGCTCGACGCGCTCAAGGGAACGGTCGCGGTCGTTGCTGCATATGCAGCTGGCGGACCTGATTTTGCGGTTTCAGCAGGGCTCGGGGCATTTCTGGGGCATCTTTTTCCGGTTTGGCTCTCGTTCAAAGGCGGCAAAGGTGTTGCCACCTATCTTGGTATTCTCGCAGGCCTTGCGTGGCCCGCCTTGCTTGTTGCCGCGGTTGTGTGGCTCGCAACGGCAGCGATTACTCGCTATTCTTCGCTTGCGGCACTTCTTGCAACACTCGCCGTTCCGTTTGCACTTAGGGCATTCAGTTACTTTCAGTATTCCGAACTATTCATGGTCCTGACCCTGCTTTGCTGGATCAAACACCATCAAAACATAATGCGCCTGATCCGTGGTACTGAAAGCCGGATCGGACAAAAAGGATAAAGCCACTTTGGCGAAAAGCGATAATTCGGATTTGTTCGGTCCAAAGCCCGACGCGGACGCTCACTTGGGCGCATCCCTTGATGACGAGACGAAGCTTTCCTGGCTTCAGCTAGCCCGCACGCCAAGGATTGGGCCAATTACTTTCCGAAATCTGATCGAGCGGTTTGGTTCGGCCGAAGAGGCGCTCAAGGCCCTTCCGGAAATCGCGCGCTCAGGTGGCGGCAAGCCCCCGGCTTTGCCGGACCGGTCCATGTTGGCTCAGGAGATCGAGACCGCGCAAGACGCGGGCATTCGTTACATCGCGCTTCCTGATATCGATTATCCGCCACTTATGAGGCAAATCCCGGATCCGCCGCCTGTCTTATTGATCCGCGGCGATACTAAAATGACTGCAGCACGTGCGATCGCAGTTGTTGGCTCCCGCAATGCCTCGGTCGCAGGTCAGAAGACCGCATCGACAATCAGCCGCGACCTTGGGTCGGCCGGTTGCGCCATTGTATCCGGCCTCGCCCGCGGGATCGACACTGCGGCCCATAAAGCAAGTCTGCCTACGGGGACGGTGGCCGTTCTTGCCGGCGGCCATGCAAGGATCTATCCGAAGGAAAACGAGTCCCTCTACTACGACATCATCGAAAACGGTGGTGCGATTGTCAGCGAAATGCCGCCTTGGGCGGAGCCCCGCGCAAAAGACTTTCCGCGTCGAAATCGACTGATATCCGGGCTGAGTATTGCAACTTTGATTGTTGAAGCTGCACTGCGTTCGGGGTCCCTGATCACCGCCCGAACGGCACTCGAACAGGATCGGGATGTCTTCGCAATCCCAGGATCGCCGCTTGATCCACGCGCTGAAGGCTGCAATCGCCTGATCCGCGATGGCGCGCGCCTTGTTAGAAACGCGGAAGATATTCTGGAAGACCTCAACACTGGCCTTTCGGTTGTTCCACCGCTCTTTCCGGAGGAGCCTGCGCAGTTTAATGCAGCGCCTTCACGCACTTCAGCAACAACCGGGACGGACATTGTTCGTGCCACGATCCTTTCGAGCCTGTCTGTAACACCAGTCGCAATTGACGACGTTGTTCGGGAGACGGGCTTCGGCACCGGAGACGTTCTTGCAGCACTCGCTGATCTTGAAATTGCCGCTAAAGTCACGCGTCACGGCGGGCATCGCGTCAGCCTTGCGATCCAGCCAGACGACACTCCGTAAGGCAGATCATCAGATCGCAGCGACACTTGGTGGTAGTCGGTTAGCCGGTCGAAGCTTCGTCGCCTGCCTGCCCTCCTCCACAGGCCGCCCCCTGAGCAACCATTTGTGCTTCAACACGCGCCATATCGAGAAGATAGGCGAGAAGGGTAAGATCAGACCGCGCCGCAATGGCTGAAAGATCGCTCGCCATGCGCGCAATGTATCGTGAAGCCTCGACGACATCGGGCGAGCTTGATCTCTCGCTTGGGCCCGTTTCCTGGGCGGAACTGCGGTCATCCAAATCAGGATTATCTTTCGCAGGGTTTTTCATATTTTTTTCCTTCAACCCGCGTGAAGAGGCTGGACTTCGCCGCTATGTCACCGCTCTCGCCCGCCAATTTGCCCACCAGAGGTGGTCCTTCCACAACAAATTCCGTCCGCGCTGGAAGGCGCGGTTTACAAGTGGCGGGCGATTATCACAAAGTGTTGCGACTGAAAAGTGTATTGAATCCCCACATCACCTGTAAGTTGCCGTAGCGTTAAGGCAGAGAACAATTTGTCGC
>JBCDCU010000382.1:0-3245 GCA_039181265.1 Pseudomonadota bacterium
CGGCAGGATTTTGATGAGGACAGCGACCGCGATGGTGAGGGTGTTGAATTAAGAGTGAATTTCCGTACAATCGGCGGCCTGTAATATGGGGTTGAAGTCGGATGTCAGTCGATGGTCTTGGCTGAATACGCTTCTACGGGAGAGCTGAATACGAAGGGCGTGATAGTGCTTCGGTGATGATCGCAAGATCGTGTAACGACGATTTGTGAGCGCGCAAACAGCATTCGTGATCGACGCGAACGATAAAGTCGCGCTAATCTATTCACACAAAGCGCAGCATTTTCGCTCAACACCGACTATAGAACACAACAACAACTCCGGGCGATCAGTTTGGACGGTCCAGATTAGAGCAAAAAAGATCTGGAATTTCTGTGGGGCGGACAGAGCAGAAATATCGAAAGGAACAGCCGAGCACGCATGTTTGGCATCTGGTTCGAAACGCCAATGATGAAAAGGTTTGGTGAAACCGCCATGAAATTGAGTGTAATCTTAAAGAAACGATCCATTGCGGCACTTTTATCCGTTACCGTTGCGGCTTCCTTTTATGCTGGAGATTTGGCCCGCGCGGGAGATATCGCCATCTCCGTGAACAATGGCGTGGTCACGCAATATCAGGTCACCCAACGCGCACGCTTTCTGCGCCTGACCGGAGCAAAAGGTGACACCGTCGAACGGGCTAAAAAGGAACTGATTGACGAAGAACTTCAGTTTCAGGAGGCCCGGCGTTTCGATATCAAGACACCGCCAAACGCGGTCGAAAACGCTTTTGCCAGCATCGGGCAACGCTTTAAGCTGTCAAGCAGCCAGTTCTCGCAGGAATTGCGGCGTCGTGGAGTGGATCCAAATACGCTGAAAGAACGGCTGCGAGCACAAATTATTTGGGCGGAATTCGTTCGCGGGCGCACGCGTGCCGAAGCTGGGCCGCGTCGCCAAAAGGACGTCACCTCCATCCTCTTCAATAGGGGGAGCGACGAGAAGAACCGAAAAGTCACGGAATACACACTGGAACGCTTCGTTTTTGTTCTCAAACGGGACGCTTCGCAGGCTGTCGTTCGCCAAAAAATCCGCGAAGCGGAAACTTTCCGCACGACTTACAAGTCTTGTGAAGATGCTGCCGAACGGGCGCGTGCAATCACGGGTGTGGTTGTCACACCGCTTGGACGCTTCACGACCGACACCTTGCCACCAGCGATGAAGGACGACGTTATTGAGGCCGGAGTAGGCAATTTCACACCGCCGAAACGCGGTGAACTCGGTATCGGTATGCTTGCAGTCTGCAAGGAACGCGAAATCGTTGATAACAGCAGCCCGACAGCCAACTTCGATACGGGTCAGTTCGACAGCGAAACGCTCGTCGCGAACTCAAAACAATGGTTGGATGAGTTGCGGACACGGGCCAAAATCGTCAATCGGAATTGATCGGTGTTGGCCACAGTCCTGGTATTGATCGATAGCGACTATCGCGGCTTTCAGTGTCTGCCGGACATTCAACAGCGGCTGAAGGCGACCGGTACGGTCAATGCCCTGTCCAACACAATCTGACAACACTTCGAGCTGACAACACTGAACGTAGCCACCAATCAGACCTGTGATTACCGAAGCGAACGTCTATGAGCAGGATTGATGCCCTCCCCCCACTCGGGGACGTTCTGCGAAATCATGGTCTGGTCGCAAAGAAGTCGTTAGGCCAAAACTTCCTTCTCGACCTTAACCTGACGAGCAAGATCGCGCGCACTGCGGGTGCGCTTCAAGGCGTTCATGTGGTTGAGATCGGGCCGGGGCCTGGCGGCCTTACACGGGCCATTCTGGCGAACGGTGCAGACCACATCACGGTTATTGAACGTGACTCACGCTGCCTCGAAGCCTTAGAGCAGATATCGGACCATTATCCCGATAAAATGACGATCATCGAAGGTGATGCGCTGGAGACCGATTACGCGTCACTTGCTCCCGCTGATAAACCCGTAAAACTCATCGCCAATCTCCCCTACAATGTGGCGACGCCGCTGCTTGTGAATTGGGTGAAGACCGAACCGTGGCCGCCCTGGTACCAGTCGATGACACTGATGTTTCAGCGCGAAGTAGCGGAAAGGATCGTCGCAGGCCCAAGTGACAAACATTACGGGCGGCTCGGTGTGTTATGCGGTTGGCGGATGAATGCGACGATTATGTTTGACGTACCCCCGCAAGCCTTCACACCACCCCCGAAAGTCACGTCCAGTATTGTCCATTTTGAACCACGCGAAACACCGCTCCCGTGCCGCAGCGAAGCCCTTGAAAAAGTAACCGCGGCAGCGTTCGGACAACGCAGGAAGATGCTGCGGCAAAGCCTAAAATCCGTTTTCCAGGATCCTTCAAGTGCCCTTGACACGGTCGGCATCGATCCGACGGCTCGGGCAGAAACCATATCGATTAAGGGATTTGTTGATCTCGCAAATCGGATAAGAGCCGATTAGAGGGTTCAAGCCGCATCGGCCGTTTCAGCTTGAAGATCACGGTGGAGTTGCTCCGCAAGATTGCGGTTTCCGCCTTGGCGAACACGGCGCAAGCGTTCCGCGATCAAGATTGCCTTGACCTCGCCCATCGCTTTTTCAAGGTCATCGTTGACCACAAGGTAATCGTAGGCTGAAAGATTCTTAAGTTCGTCCAGCGCGGTCGTCATGCGTTTCAGGATCGCTTCATCGCTGTCTTCCGCCCGACGCTTGAGACGGGATTTCATTTCCATAACCGAAGGCGGTAAAATAAAAACTGTCGCGATATCATCCGGCATGGCTTTGCGAAGCAACTTTGCGCCCTGCACATCGACATCGAAAAGAACGTCACGGCCACCGGAAAGTTCATCCTCAACAAACTGCCGCGGCGTTCCGTAATAGTTTCCGTGAACCTCAGCCCACTCAATGAGCTCCTTCCGCTCCACCATCTTTTCGAAATCGCGCTTTGATCGGAAAAAGTAGTGAACCCCTTCGATCTCACTGGAGCGCCTTGGACGAGTTGTGACGGATATGGATAGTTTCAGATCCGGATCGTTCTTGATCAGGTGCGCCGCAATTGTCGATTTACCAGCACCAGACGGTGACGAGAGCACGAACATGAGACCGCGCCGGGTCGCTTCGGACTTCGCATCTGTTGTGTCGGGCATCGTGAACCTGCCTAGAGATCTTGCGCTATTCGATATTCTGTATCTGCTCGCGAAACTGATCAATCGCGGCCTTCAGCTCAAGTCCCAGATTCGTCAGCGCAATCGC
>JBCDCU010000383.1:0-3239 GCA_039181265.1 Pseudomonadota bacterium
CGCATTTTCTCAACCGCTTCGTTGAGGGTGAGACCACGGATCGCCTTGCCGTCGAGATGGCTGATGAGGTCGCCAGCAATCACTCCGGCTTTGTCAGCGGGAGTATCTGCGATCGGCGTAACGACGCGGACAAACCCGGTTTTCTCATCGAGTGTTACTTCGATACCAAGGCCACCGAACTCGCCACGAGTTTGAACCTGCATGTCCCGGAATGTCTTGGGCGGCAGGTAGCTCGAGTGAGGATCAAGCGCCGACAGCATACCGTTGATGGCTGACTCAATCAGCTTCTCCTCTTCCGGAGCTTCAACATAGTCTGAACGGATCCGCTCAAACACATCGCCGAAGAGGTGAAGTTGTCTATAAGTGTTTCGGCTCGCCGCTTCCGCTTCCGAGGTTGGCGCAATACCAACCTGCGAGACAAAGGATGCGCCGATTCCTCCAAGGATGATACCGACGCCTAAAAGTGACAGTTTTCGCAACAAGATTTATGCCTCTTTTGCTCTTACTTTTCCCACAACGTACCCGAGTTGACGGGACGTCCGTTTTCCCTGACTTCAACATATAGAAGTGGCTGCGTTTGGCCACTGTAATTTTGCGTCCCGGTGTCGCCACCGAAGGATGCGACCGTACCTGGAAGTCCTGCTAGTCTTGGTTCGCCCATAATGCCCACAGGCTCTCCAGCGGCAACTCTATCCCCCAAGCGCACATTAACGCGCTCCATACCGGCAAGAAGGATATGATAATCATTGCCGACGTCAAGAATCAATAATTGGCGGAAACTGCGGAAAGAATCCGCAAAAACCACGTTTCCGCTGGCCGGCGCGATAACCGGTGCGCGCGCTCTTGTCGCAATCGTAAGTCCCTGCGACACCGAGCCAGTCTGGTCTCTATCACCAAAATTTGACAAGAAAACGCCACGCGCGGGAGCGCGAAGAGATCCCGATGCCGCCCGAAACGAGAGTTGATCGCCGTTTTCGGAGATCTCCGTGTTGAGAGATCCATAGTCGATCAGTGTGCCTTCAGTTCCCTCCGATAAAGCGAACGCATCCGCCGTCGTCTCGGGTCCTGTTGCATTCCGGTCAGCCTGCAGAGGAGCTTCTTGCGGGCTGAGAGCGGCGAGCTCCTGGCGGATTTCCCGGGCCTCTGCCGCAGTGCGCTCCCTCGCCTGGCGCAGCCTTTCGGCAACTTTCGCGCGCCGCCTGCTGTCGGCGGAAATCGTCGTGCTGATCTCCTTATCGATACCGGCGATAAGCTCACGCAGATTGGTTGCTTGAGCTGCAAGTTTACGAGCACGCTGTTCTTCGCCGTCCATCGCCTGTTGCGTTTCCCGCTTAAGGCGCTGGTTTTCTTTGATCAGGGCGTCCAGATTGCGCTGGTCGGCAAGCAGAGCGGCTTCCTGTTCAAGGATTCTGCTTTGCTCTTCCTCGAGACTGGTCCGAATGCGTTGCAGATCCTTCAGGTTTGCGACGAGGACATTTGCGCGGGCCGATAAATCCGGCAAGACGGCGCTCAATACGATTGCGCTTCTGACGGAAAGCAGAACATCATCTGCTGCGACAAAAAGCGCTGGAGGCGGATTGCGTCCGATCCGCTGGAGAGCCGCCAGGACCTCCGAAATCACATCGCGTTCACCGGCAAGCTTATCTTCTATTGCGCTACGTTCTTCATTCAGCGAACCCAGCCGGCGCTCGGTCCGGGTGAGTTCATCCTCGCGAACTTGGATGGCTCGGGCGGTGGCGATCAATCTTTCGACGAGGCCTTTGCGTTTCTCGTCAAGATCGTCCGCCGTGAGCGACAGATCGCGTTGTTTGGCTTTTGTTTCGGCGGCTTCCTCGTTGAGCCTGATCAGAGTTTCCTGATTATCACCCTTCAATTTTTCTGCGTTTTCAAGTTTGCGCAGGGTTTCTGTGCTTGGCCCATCCTCTTGCGGAAGGGTTGGTTCAGTCTTTCGAAAGATGATTTCCCCATCGACCTTCGGAAGGAGTGGGTCTTCGGCAAATGCGTGATTGACCGCAGACATAAACAAGAACGCCCCGCCCGTCACAAAAAGGGCGGTGGTACTCAGTTTTGTCTTTCGGTTCGAACGCAAGCGGATCAGCTCCTGGCTGCAATGCCTATGGTCTTCCATAACCGGCGAACATCCTTAACACCTGTTTAACGGAAATGCTGGCGTTTGACTGCCAGAGAGGCGTCTAATGCCCGATTTCCTCAAGTGACCGTTCAAGGTTTGTGATACGGATGACCTGCAAGGATGGTCAACGTACGATAGATCTGTTCGGCGACCAGTATCCGCACGATTTGGTGGGGTAACGTCATGGAGCCGAATGACAGAATAACATTTGCCCGTGTGCGCACCGCTTCGGAAAGACCGTCAGCACCACCGATAATGAAAAACGCGTCTGCGCGCCCCGCATCGCGCTCGCGGGCAACGAGCTTGGCGAATTGCTGGCTTGTCAGGTCTTTTCCACGCTCATCGAATGCAATGCAATAGTCTGTGGAGCCCACGCGCTTCAAAAGCGCTTCGCCTTCTTCACTCTGTCGTTGGCCAGGGCTGCCCGCTCGGCTTTCTGGAATTTCGATAACGGTAAGGTCTTTCACGCCAAGTCCTTTGGCAAGACTTGCTGAGCGGTCCCGGTAGCGGTCAAACAGGGTACGCTCCGGACCATCTTTCAGTCGGCCAACGGCAACGAGGGAGAGTTTCATTTCCGCCCGCGGTATCTACGGCCACCCGTGATCTGCGCCCCATTTAAGCGGCGCAACATGTCGAAGCGGCTTTTTCTTGACGGTCACAACGCCCTAAGCGTGGGCGATGACCTGCTGTCCACCCACATCCGCAGACCACATCTTTTCGATGTTGTAGAATTCGCGGACTTCTGGCCGGAAGATATGAATGATGAGATCGCCCGTATCGATCAACACCCAGTCGCAGTGAGGAAGACCTTCAACGGACGGAGTGCCGTGACCGGCATCCTTGAGGTCTTTCATCAAGCGCTCTGCAATGGCGCCCACATGACGGTGCGACCGCCCGGACGCAACAATCATCGCGTCGCCAAGGCTTGATTTTTCGGTGATGTCGATGGTGACAATGTCTTCGGCTTTTGCATCTTCCAAAGACTTGATAGTGCATTCATATGCTCCGAGCGTGGTGGCTGGCAGTCGGCCAACAAGATCGGCATGGGGCAGCCGTGCAGCAACCCCCTCATTGTGTGAGGTGTTCAGAACCCTTTTCCTTTCTGAGA
>JBCDCU010000384.1:0-3237 GCA_039181265.1 Pseudomonadota bacterium
ACGGCGAAAATCGAAACCGAGAAAGGCGAAGCTTTCACCCCGCGCGAGATCCACGGTTTTGCTCTTGTCTTCATTAATGGTGACTTGGAGACGGCCGAATTCCTCACGCAGCCGCTTTTCAACTGCCGCCATCAGCCAGCCATGCCTCGGATGGGCGTCAATCAAAATCACCAGATCATCAGCGAACCTCGCGTATTCGATGGTGGTGTATTTGGCCCGGCGCGTGACCTCTTTCGCCCGCTCCAGCATGTGATCAACCTCGGTGAGGCGGATGTTGCTGAGCAGAGGAGAGATGACCCCGCCCTGCGGGACGCCGCATTGACCGCTAGCTTTCAGCATTAGCTTCAAAAGACGCATGATATCGTCGTCATTAATGCGCTGTGCTACCTTTGACAACAGCCGGTCATGCCGGACATTGTCAAAATAGGCGCGCAGATCCAGATCAATGACGCGGGTCTTTTGCTGCACGATGGCTTTGGCCACGCGGTCAACCGCTTGATGAGCTGTCCGTTTGGGACGGTATCCAAACGAGCCGGGTTGGAAGTCGGCCTCGAAGATCGGTTCCAATATGAGCTTGAGCGCCCCCTGCACTACACGGTCCCGGATGGAGGGGATCGAAAGGATACGTTCTTTCCCGTTATCCTTCGGAATCGCCTTCCGTCTGCCCGAGCGCGGCCTGTAGGTTCGCTCAATCAGTTCGTCTTGTATCTGCTTGAGATAGGTCTCAACGCCGAGCGCTTCGATGTCCGCGAAGGTCACTCCATCACTTCCCGGAGCACCATCGTTTTCTTTGGCCATCTCATACGCGCGGCGTAAGGTTTCCATCTTGCAGACGTGGACGTACAGTCCCCAGAAACGCCAGGACTTTTCAGCCTTCGCCTTGACGTAGAGTTTCCTCCTCAGATCCTGCAATGTAATGGACGCCTTTGTCATCTCGTCCTTGCCTCTCCGATTAACGGAAACATACAGACAGCAGGGCCCCTTTGCTCCGCCGGCGTTACCCGACATCAAAGCTCATACGAGCCCATCCGCCACCCTCTCGCCTTCGATCGATTTCCCGGGGGACCGGTTATACGGTCTACTTTGCTCCGGCACTTTCGCGCCGGGACGAGGAGGGCTTCTCCAGTTGCTTAGCATGTCCTTGTCACCGTGCCATCGTTTTCACCCCGCCGAAGTGATAGCGCCGCATCGGTCAGATTTCGGCGTATCATGCTGCCTTCGCCCATCACGTGTAGGCTCGGCCTTCGGATTTTCGCTTTTTCGAGGCCACATTACGTTCACTGATGTTACGGCCCGGCAACTCGCAACCTCCCCAAGGAAGATTTTGTCGATAGGCTTCAGGGGTTTGGTTTCCCGCCACCCTGCTATCCAAACTACGGGGCTTCTGACTGTTACCCCGGCAGGACTAACTCCTGCTGAACATGCCAGCCTTCGCTGGACACACACATGGCCTAGCAGCCTGTCGGACTTTCTCTCTAAACGCGGATCTTCTGGCGATTTTAGCATGAAACCTGCTCGGCAATCTTAGGATTGCTGAGGAGCGACTTCAGATCAAGTTATGTGGTTTGATTTCAAGCCTGTTTCAAAACGCCGGCACATGCCGTTTAGCGGCCTGCCCCGCGGTTTCAAGCGGAAACAGCTGCAGCTTGAGTTTCTGATCTCTGCTTTCCAACAATCAGATTGTGCAACCGTTTAAAATTATAAGCCAGCACCACCAGTTTCCACTCGCCACGAACCTTGTTAATGCCCCGCAGACTGAATTGGCGGAAGCCGAGCACGCTCTTGATGATGCCGAACACCGGCTCTACCGTCTGCTGGCGGAGGCGATATTTCTCACGCCCCTCCTCAGTTTCAAGTTTTGTCGCCATCTCCTTGAGCCATTGAGCTTTGGGTTCCTTCGGCTCTTTGCCAAGTTTCTCGGGGCGAAAATCATATTCGCGCTGCCGCCCTTCCGCACCCGTTGCAACCAGCGCATTGATACCCTGATCCTCAACTTTTTTGACCTCGTCGCCGTTGGCAAAACCGTTATCGGCGAGCACATCGGACGGCTTGCCGAGTTCCGCAGGGATTGCGGCAATATCTTTGGCAAGCTCGCCGCGGTCTGAGGCGCATTGACTGACCTCGGCGCCGACAATCAGCTGGCTGCCATCGGCATCGACAGCGGCTTGGGCGTTATAAGCCTGGCGGTATTCGGAGCGTTTGGATTTGCGCATAATGGCACTGTCGGCATCGGTAAGACTGATCTGATCACCCGGCTCCGGTTTGCCGAAACCATCCTTGTCTTCGGGGTTTTTCGGCGGCGGACCTTTGGCTGAGCCTTCGCGTTGGTCGCGATTTTTCATTTTCTTTTCGTATTCAGCCTTTTCTTTTTCGGCCTTCATCTTGGCGCATGCCTCCAATGTCCTGCAGGCCGCGTCAAGCTTTTCGCGCAGGGCTTCGCGGCGGGCAATGTCCTTCGGAAGGTCCTGTGGATCAGCTTCACCTGAGGCGTCTGCGGCCTCTGCCTTTTGCATCAGATCAGCGATATCGGCTTCCAGTTTCTCGACCAGATTTTTCGCACGGTCATAACGCACGCTTTTGGTGATGTTGGCGTTGGCGTCGATCTTGGTGCCGTCAATGCTGACCGTACCAACCTTGAGAAGTTTCAGCTCTTTCGCCAATAACAGAACCTGTACAAAGCAGGCAGCAATGGCATCGAAGTTTTCACGCCGAAACTTGGCAATCGTGTCGTGATCAGGATGCGTGTTGGCAGAAACCAGGCGGACGCCTACGTCGCGATGGGTCGCTCGCTCGATGCGGCGCGAGGAAAAAATGCCGTTGGCATAACAATAGATCACAAGCGCCAGCATCATGCGTGGACCGTATTGCGCCGAGCCGCAGCCGCGCTCGTTAATCTTGAAGGCTGCCATGTCGACCCTTGCGACCGCTTCGATAATGAAATGGGACAGGTCATTCTCGGGCACCCAGTCGCGTAAATCAGGCGGTAGGAGCATCGGCTGATCACGGTCAGCTTGAACAAATCTTCTCATGTCGCTGATCTATCTGACTCGTTAGGATATTGCCATTAAGTCCGACAGGCTGCTAGCATGAGGACATCACCTTTCAGATGCTCTGGCCATTTGAAATGCTCTTTCTCAAGCCGTTTGTGCCAGAAACAAAAGCCCGATCTCTCCCAGTACACTATGCGTATCTTATCACGTGCTTTGTTGATGAACACGAACAGCTGGCCAGAAAAGG
>JBCDCU010000385.1:0-3219 GCA_039181265.1 Pseudomonadota bacterium
GAACTATCAGGCACACGATGCCGATAACCAGTTCAAGACCGGCGATCAGGTCTTCATCGAAGAATGCAAGCCGATTTCAAAGACGAAACGGTGGACGGTGCTTGCTGAGCGCTCACAGTCGCGCGCACGGTAGAAACGATTAAATCGGACGGGTGCGCCTTTGAGGCGCGCAACACAGACAGAAACAGGCGGTACGCTATGATTCAGATGCAGACAAACCTTGAGGTGGCCGACAATTCGGGTGCGCGCCGCGTCCAGTGCATCAAGGTACTTGGCGGTTCGAAACGCAAATATGCCTCAGTGGGCGACATCATCGTCGTGTCGGTTAAAGAGGCAATCCCGCGCGGTCGCGTCAAGAAAGGCGATGTGCGTAAAGCGGTCGTCGTTCGGACTGCAAAAGATATCCGCCGCCCGGATGGCAGCGTGATCCGTTTCGACGGCAATGCCGCCGTTATTTTGAACAATAACCAAGAGCCTATCGGGACACGTATCTTCGGGCCGGTACCGCGTGAGTTACGCACACGCAACCAGATGAAGATCATCTCGCTTGCTCCAGAAGTTCTCTAGAAAGGGAAAACCATGGCAGCGAAACTGAAAAAGGGCGACCGGGTGGTCGTTCTGGCCGGAAAGGACAAGGGCAAGAAAGGCACTGTCGCCTCCGTCATGCCCAAAGAGGGTCGTGCGATTGTCGACGGCATCAATCTTGTCCGCCGCCACACCAGACAAAGCGCAAGCACGGAGGGCGGTATCATCACGAAGGCCGCGCCGATCCAGATTTCCAATCTGGCAGTCGAAGATCCTAAGGACGGAAAGCCGACACGTGTTGGTTTTAAGATCGCCGAGGATGGGACGAAGGTCCGCTTCGCCAAGCGTTCGGGAGAAGTAATCGATGGCTGACACCCAATATCAACCGCGCTTCAAGACGCTTTATGACGGTGTGATCCGTGAAAAGCTGATTGAAGAATTCGGCTACAAGAATTCCATGGAAGTGCCCAAGATCGAAAAGATCGTGATCAATATGGGCATTGGAGAAGCCGTTGGCGATTCTAAAAAGGTTCGCGCTGCAGCGGGTGATCTTGCTCTGATCGCAGGTCAACAACCGGTTATTACGAAGGCGCGCAAATCGATTGCTGGCTTCAAGGTCCGAGAAGGCATGCCGCTCGGTGCTAAAGTGACGCTCCGCAAGACCCGCATGTACGAGTTTCTCGACCGTCTCGTGACAATTGCGCTCCCGCGCGTTCGGGACTTCCGCGGCCTCAACCCGAAGAGCTTCGATGGACGTGGCAACTTCGCGATGGGCATCAAAGAACACATCGTCTTCCCGGAGATCGACTACGACAAGATCGATCAAAACTGGGGCATGGATGTGGTCGTCTCAACAACGGCCGAGACAGATGATGAGGCTCGCAGCCTGCTCGCTCACTTTAATTTCCCGTTCCGTCAGTAGCGAACGGCGTTTGAGGATTTTGGATAGATGGCAAAGAAGAGTGCTACACAAAAAGACAAGCGCAAGCGTCAGACGGTTGCGAAATTTGCGGCCAAGCGTGCGGCAATCAAAGCTCAGATGAAAGACGATTCGCTCTCATTCGAGGACCGTTTCAAGCTTCATTTGAAACTCGCGGAACTGCCGCGTGACGGGTCCAAGACGCGCATCCGCAACCGCTGTGGTGTGTCCGGACGTCCGCGTGGTTATTACCGTAAGCTTGGGATGTCCCGTATTGCCCTGCGTGAACTCGGCAATTACGGCCAGGTTCCCGGCATGGTTAAATCGAGCTGGTAAGGGGAAGCGTTATGATTGATCCACTCGGCGATATGCTTACCCGGATACGCAACGCGCAGATGCGTTCGAAATCGAACGTAGTCACACCGGCATCCAAGCTGCGCTCACGCGTGCTCGAAGTGCTTGAGTCTGAAGGCTATATTCGCGGTTTTTCTGAGGCGGAATATGCCAAGGGAAAATCCGAGATCACGATTGAGCTTAAATATTACGATGGCGAGCCGGTAATTCGTGAGATCAAGCGGATCTCCAAACCGGGGCGACGGGTTTATGCGTCCGTGAGGAACATTCCGCGCGTATCGAACGGTCTTGGCGTGTCGATCTTGTCGACACCGAAAGGCGTCATGTCCGATGCCCGGGCTCGGGAAGAAAATGTTGGCGGCGAAGTGCTTTGCCAGGTCTTCTAATTTGTCCTGGAACCATCGCCTTATGAAACGAAAGTGCAGGCAGGAAGTCTGATGTCTCGTATTGGAAAAAAACCGGTCGCTGTTCCGTCCAACGTCACGGCAACCATTGACGGCCAGCAGGTCGCAGTCAAAGGCCCGAAAGGTGAACTCTCTTTCGTGGTGAATGATGAAGTGCTCGTGAAGATGACCGATGACGGCATCGTCGTTGATCCGCGGGATGAATCAAAAGACGCGCGCTCCAAATGGGGTATGTCGCGGACAATGATTCAGAACCTGGTGACCGGTGTGACCGATGGTTTCGAGAAAAAACTTGAAATCAACGGTGTCGGTTATCGTGCCGCGATGCAGGGTAAGAACCTGCAACTTGCGCTCGGCTTCAGCCACGACGTGGTTTTCGAGGTTCCGGAGGGCATTCAGGTTGCTTGCCCGAAGCCAACGGAAATCGTTGTCACCGGCATCGACAAGCAGAAGGTTGGCCAGGTTGCCGCGGAGATCCGTCGCTGGCGTCCGCCGGAGCCATTTAAGGGCAAGGGTGTCAAATACGAGGACGAGTATATCTTCCGCAAAGAAGGCAAGAAGAAGTAGGAGCGCGCTATGGCTTACAAAAAAGCACCGGGTGAGCGCCGTCTTAAGCGCGTTCGCCGCCAAATCCAAAAAGCGGCCAATGGTCGTGCACGTTTGAGCGTTTTCCGCTCTGCGTCAAATATTTACGCTCAAGTCATCGATGACGGTGCTGGTCGGACCATCGCATCAGCGTCGAGCATCGAAGAGGCACTGCGTGGCTCTTTGAAGAGCGGCGGAAACAAGGATGCCGCTAGCGCCGTTGGCAAGCTCATTGCCGAACGTGCCAAGGAAGCTGGCGTCGAAGAAGTCATTTTTGATCGCGGGGCCTACCTTTTCCATGGCCGCGTTAAGGCCCTCGCTGACGCCGCCCGTGAAGGCGGCCTGAAATTCTAGAGAAGTGGACAGGTAGCATGGCAGGAAGAGACAGAGATCGCGACGACCGCGACAGCGAGTTTACCGACAAGCTCGTCC
>JBCDCU010000386.1:0-3215 GCA_039181265.1 Pseudomonadota bacterium
CGGCGAATGAGAAGAGAGAAAGTCTAACGGTCGATCTTGACCTAACCGCTGTTGCCAATTTCAAAGTCGTAGCCATCCCTCCACTCAGTTCGGCGACGCGCGTTCCGGCGGCGCTAGACTCAGCAAAAACGAAGGACCCGTGTTGAAGTATGCGTAAAAACGTTGTGCTGATCAGTTTTGACGATCTGTTCAACTATCATAGGCATCGAGATACATTTGGAGTGCAGGTCCAAACACCCAATCTTGACCGCCTATCGGAAAAAGGAAACTTTTTCGACGCAGCCTACTCCAACACGCCTCTTTGCAATCCCAGCCGAGCCGCTGTGATGACAGGACAGTCTGTGTTTGAGACTGGCGTCCTTGATAACTCCGACGACTTCCGACGCAATGTTGAGCCCGACGAGACAATTGCCGCGGCCTTTCACAGCGCAGGCTATGTGACAGGGAGCTACGGCAAGAACTTCCATTTACGCTACGATCCACGTCTCGATAAGCTTTTCTATGAAGGCGCGATCGACGAGGCATCCGAAGCAGTTGGAGTCTGGAACCAGCGGATCGTTCCAGGTAACCCCATTGCCCCTGCGCCAGCCGAATTCACTGATCAATCGTTCGCCGAGTATGACACCTTCCTGAAGTCAGCGGAGTTCGTAGCAGCGAATTCGAGCCAACCGTTCTTCCTCATGGCTGGGGCGTTCAAGCCGCATCTGCCATGGAACGTGCCGCAAGAGTATTACGACCTCTACCCGCTCGATGAAATCATCGTTCCGGTATCAGACCCTGATCACCGCGATAGCTTGCCGGATTTCTCACGTCGCTTTTCGCTCAAGTGGGATCTTCCGGTGGCTGAGACGCTTCAAGCCTACTTCGCATCCCTAACCTATGCGGACGCGCAGCTCGGCATGCTTCTGGAAATTCTCGATCGACAGGATCTTTGGTCGGACACGATTGTCGCAATGTGGTCTGACCACGGCTATCATCTCGGCGACCGGAATGTGTGGCACAAGTTTACGCTTTGGGAAGAAGCGACGAATGCGCCGCTGATCATCTACGACCCTGACCAAGCAAGGACTGGCGAGGTGATAGAAACACCCGTCAGCCTTAATCAGCTTTTCCCGACGCTCACAGAGCTTGCAGGAATTAAGACACCGGACTCGGTCTCCGCCGAGAGCTTTGCTGACCTGATTTCACAATCCAATCCGACCTACGAAGCTAAACCGGTGTTGAGCTTCGTCTATGGCAGCGTCAGTATGCGCTACCAAGATTATCGTTTGATACGATATGAGGACGGATCTTTAGAACTGTACGACCTGGCCGCCGATCCGCGTCAAATTGAAACGCAGGCTGAGGACCCTCGGTACGCGCCTGTTCTCGCGATGCTGATGGACAAGCTGACCGAAACGCTCGCAGAAGACAACATCATCCTTGGCGAACGGGGTTTAATACTCACAGGGACAAAGGAAGCAGACCAGCTCGTTATTGACGACGACATACAAGTCGCTCGAGGTGGGGCAGGTAACGACCAATACTTTATGACTTCGAATACAAGTGTACTCGAAGGTCCAGCGGGTGGTATCGATCAGGTCGTCTTACGACAACCGATCGGCGAACGCTCAAAGCCTAATTATTTTCTCCCAGATTTTGTTGAGAACCTCAAATTTCCCAGACCTTACGATGGTTCGTTGGCATACGGGAATGCCGCTGACAACGAAATTGTCGCCAAGAAAGCAAGCTGGCTGATCGGGATGTCGGGGAATGATACAATCTCCGGCGGCGACAGAGAAACAGCGGATACATTAGACGGCGGGCGCGGTGACGACGATATTTTTGGTGGTGGTGGTGACGATATTCTACTTCCGGGTCGTGGAAACGATCTCGTCACTGGATCCATGCACAACGATACATTTGTCATCAGACCAAGAGAACAACGTATAATCATCGCCGATTCCGATCCTGTTGATCGGACAAAAAACCTCTTCAAGGATTTTACTTTCGATAGAGATACGATCCGGCTCGAAGGTTTTGGGTTTGCGACAAAAGATGAAGCTTTATCGTTTTTTGTCGATACGGCGAGAGGAGCGACCCTTCGCGAACAAGGCACCCATCTGACCGTGTTTGACGTCAGCGTGGAGGATCTATCTCGGGCACGAATTGTTTTGACGGAAACGGTGACCCCGTACCGGGACGGCGGCTCTGCCGGCGAGGATATACTTCAAGGTTCCTTACATCCTGACATTCTCTGGGGCTTTGATGGTAACGACGCCATCCGATCGCTTGACGGCGCAGATATCGTTGACGGCGGCCCTGGCGATGATCTGATCGATGGCGGACGTGACGATGACCATCTGTTGGGCTCCTCAGGCTCTGACACCGTCATCGGTCGAGGCGGCAATGACACAATTTCAGGCGGTAGCGGCAACGATGTCCTGAGGGGAGCTGGGGAATCGGATGTCATCAACGGACAGGTGGGCGAGGACCTTCTTTACGGTGGCGCCGGGAATGACACGCTGACAGGCGGCGATGGCAACGACACGCTCCATGGCGGTTTGGACAACGACGTCCTTTCCGGGGACCAAGGGAACGACAGCCTCAGAGGCGATGCCGGCAACGACACTCTGACCGGTGGCGGAAGCAACGACACGCTCATGGGCGGTGACGGCTTTGACGTGCTGTCCGGCGATAATGGGAAGGATTTGCTGAACGGCGGCGGCGCAGCCGATAGCCTTCGCGGAGGGTCGGGCAACGACACACTGATCGGCGAACTGGGTGATGACACCCTCCATGGCGACAATGGCGATGATGTCCTCAATGGTGGTGCTCAGGACGACAGCCTGTTCGGTGGCTTCGGTGCGGACACGCTGATCGGCGGCCTCGGTCGTGACGGCATCGACGGGGATGATGGCAACGACAGCCTCTTGGGCGGCGATGGCGGCGATACACTCGCCGGCGGCAAGGGCAACGATACGCTGAACGGGGAGGGGGGCGCAGACCGCCTAAACGGATGGACAGGTGACGATACACTTGTCGGGGAACTCGGCCGCGACACACTATACGGTGACGGTGGCAACGACCTCCTCGACGGTGGCGCCCAGAACGACATGAACCGCACCGGGTCTGCCGGAGGCTCCAACTCCAGAGTAGGATGGAGCGCCATGAGCAAGACGACGAACAAGTACTCTCCGGAGGTGCGCGAGCGCGCGGTGCGGATGGTGTTGGAC
>JBCDCU010000387.1:0-3178 GCA_039181265.1 Pseudomonadota bacterium
CATCAATAAAGAAATCGTCATGTCGATTGGCGCGGAAGGCGGTTATGCGGTCGGTCTTTGCGGCAAGGACGGCAACATGGTGACGGCCCGCAAGCTTCACCGGACGGAGCGGACGCCCGATTCCAATATCGAACGGATCGTGGATCTTGGATTTGTCGGCGAGCCGAAGCGCATCAATACCGAGATCATCGAAATGCTGCGCAATGAAGACATCATCCCGGTGATTGCGCCAATCGCGCGCAGCGATGACGGACAGACCTTTAACATCAATGCCGATACGTTTGCAGGCGCGATTGCAGGCGCGCTTGCAGCCAAGCGCCTTCTGTTCCTGACGGATGTCCCAGGCGTTCTCGACGATGAGGGAAATCTCATCAAGGAACTCAGGATCGATAAAGCGCGCGCCATGATCGCGGACGGATCGATCTCAGGCGGCATGATCCCGAAAGTCGAGACCTGTATCGAGGCGCTCGAAAAAGGTGTTGAAGGTGTCGTGATTTTGAACGGAACCACCCCACATTCAGTGCTATTGGAACTTTTCACCGAACATGGTGCGGGCACGCTGATTACACGCTAAGTGGCAGGATCCGCCCGAGCCGCCCCAACGGCAGGATAGAGAACTGGAATGTCGACACCAAAACCGCATACCGAACTCCATGCCTTCGCGGATGTCGACACATGGGTTTTTGATCTCGACAACACCCTCTATCCGCGCAAATGCGATCTCTTCGCGCAAATGGACCGGCGGATGACCGCCTACGTCCAGAAGACGCTCGATCTTCCTTTTGACGATGCCCGGAAAGTCCAGAAAGCCTATTACCGCGACTATGGAACGACCCTGCGCGGGCTGATGATGGTCAATCATATCGATCCGCTCGACTATCTCGAATTCGTCCACGACATCGATTACAGCCCCGTCGAGCCTGCGCCGCAATTGCGCGCAGCAATCGAGAAGCTCCCGGGCCGCAAGCTCATCTTTACGAATGGCGACGAACCGCATGCGCGGCGTACTACAGACCGACTGGGCATTTCGGATCTTTTTCACGATGTCTTCGATATCGTCGCGGCTGATCTCTTGCCGAAACCTGACCGCGCGACCTATGAGCGCTTCATCGACCGCACGGGGACGAAACCTGAAAAGGCCGCAATGTTTGAAGATATCGCCCGCAACCTGCTCGTGCCGCACGCTATGCAGATGCGCACTGTGCTTGTCTCGGATGTTCCGGAGGGTGAAGCATTACGGCTTGAATTCGAGCGGGCGCATGAGGATGACGATCATATCCATCACCGCACGGACGATCTGACCTCGTTCCTCGAAAAGGTCCATCTCGCGCTCTAGGACGCGGTATCCTTCGCTCCAAGACGCGCGATGAAGAGCCCTCCGACAACGAGCATCAGGGCGAGCATGATCGGCAGCGTCACAACTTCGCCGAGAATGAGCGCTCCCAAGATAACACCCGATACGGGGATCAGGTTCACGCCGATTGAAAACATCGCGTAACCAATCCGCTGGATCAGGAAGAAGCGCACAACAAAGGCAAGACCCGAAGCGATCGCTCCAAGGAACAGAAGCCACAGGATCACATCCGGGCGGAGGTCCAGATTAACCGGCCCACTGACCGCCAAGCTAAACGGCACGAGCACGATTGTCGCCACCATCAAACAGATGGCTGTGAGAGACAATGACGGCAGATTGATGCGCCGGATCGTATACCCGCCGGTCACGAAGAACGCAGCGCAGCAAATTAAAACGCTTTTTGCAAAGAGATCGTCAGATCCGAAATCGGCAAAAGCAGTTGGGCCAACGATCAGGGCAATCCCTGAAAAACCGAAACATACGGCAATCAGTTTCGGCAGGGTAAAGCGCTCATCGGTTGTAAAGAAATGCCCCGCGAAAAGCGCCATAAAGGGACCGGTCCCCATCAGAAGGGCTGCTACACCAGCATCGAGTGTTTGAAGGCCCCAGGCAATCACAGTTGCCGGGACGATAAACATGCAGATCGCGACGAGGACAACCTTCAACCATTGGTCCCGTCCGTTCGGCCAGCGCAGACCAATCCAGAGCGCAAAAGGAAAAACCAAGAGGAACCCAAGCCCCGATCGCAAAGCAGAAACCCAATAAGGTCCAAGGTCAGGCACCACGATCTTCATTGCGACAAAGGCAAGGCCCCATGTGGTCATGGACGCGATCAGCATCGAAAGATCGACAAAAGTGGGCTTCCTGATTTCGGGCATGCAGGCTAGCGCGCCTCTCCAGACCCGTTGACGGCGCTATCCTCACCATAAAACCGGCTGACAATGTTCCACCCTTCTTCGGCTGTATCGACGGCCTGGAAAAGGTCAACATCCTCCGGCGAGATCGTTCCCTCTTCCGCGAGTACATTGAGATCAATCACCCGTTCCCAGAACGACTTTCCGAACAAGAGCACCGGAACCCGTTCCATTCGTCCGGTCTGAATGAGCGTCAGCGTCTCAAAGAGTTCATCCATCGTTCCAAAGCCGCCGGGAAAGACGGCAATTGCTTTGGCACGAACGAGGAAATGCATTTTGCGAATCGCGAAATAGTGGAAATTGAAACAGAGTTCCGGGGTGACATAGGGATTGGGCGCTTCCTCGCGCGGCAGGACGATCCCAAGCCCAATCGATGGTGCGCCTGCGTCTGCAGCGCCCCGGTTCCCGGCCTCCATAACACCGGGCCCACCACCCGTAACGACCACATATTCGCTGAAATCAGTCGTTTTGGAAACTTCGGACGCCAGGCGGGCAAAGGCGCGTGCTTCGTCATAGTAACGCGCATTACGCTCCAGATTGCGTTTCGCTGTCTCGTTTTTCGCGGCCCATGCGGGTTTACCCGGTTCTGGAATCCGCGCGCCACCGAAGAGTACGACCGTAGAATTGATGCCACGTTCAGCGAGCATCATTTCCGGCTTCAGATATTCCAACTGCAGGCGGACCTGGCGCAGATCTTCTGAAAGAAGGAAATCCTCATCGGCAAAGGCCAGCCGATAGGCGGCAGAACGGGTCTGCGGGGTTTCCGGCACACGCTTAACGACCTCAAGATCGCTGGGCGCGCCTTTAAAAGCTCCGACTCTGTGACCCTTTTTTTGCGTCATTTCTGTCCTGTCCTGTGCCGGTTTTGCGGTGCACGCAGTCTGCCTGCACTCCTGAAATAGCCTTCAAG
>JBCDCU010000388.1:0-3163 GCA_039181265.1 Pseudomonadota bacterium
GATTATCAGTCCGTCTCCGGGTAACCCGACAGCCCGGGCGCCTCCACTCAGGGAATATGCGCGGCTCAGGTAGAGCTGAACCATACGCGGTAGGCGATCTGACCAGCGAACCCTCGGGAAATAAGTGATCTGAGAAGCCGAGGGCCTGATCACGATACGGTCGCTATTGAGAGAGTTCAGCACTTTCGGTTCGGTAATCAGGATCTGGCCAGATGCAAGCCCCTGAATATCCGAAAGACCGTCGCCAATCACGAGATCATAAACTTCGGGTGCGGGTTCTGGAACGATGAGAGCGCAACCGGAAACACTCAACGCAGCCGACGCGGCAAGAAAGCCTGTAAAATTCCGGCGCGTGAGACCATTTGTGACGCCTCCCTGACGGTTGGTACGGTCACTATTGCTGCCCGGAAATCTGTCCCTTCTCTTCGTCATGTCAGTCAGAAAATCCCACCCGTTCTCGCATTCTATCGTTCATCAGTTCTGTCGCTAGCGCCGCTGCCGGTATTCCGGCACCTTCTGGCCGCTTAGCAGAAACTGGGTAGGATTGCTTTCAAGATTGCGCAAAATTGAATCGACGCGAGAGACAGCCTGCCGGCTTTCGCCGATCAATGTCTCGATGTCACTCAGACCCCGGGTCGAAAAGTTCTCCAGTCCACCGGCGATCCGGTCCGCGCGCGCCTCGAAACTGTCGGCAATCTTGCGGATCGATTCGGCGGCTTTCGTGGCCTCCACAATCAGTCCGTCACCGTCTGCTTCGACGAGCCCATCGACCCGCCCGATCAAGCGATTGATCGAATCTGCTGTGCCGACCAGTTTTCCCGTTATCGTCCGCGCATCAGCGATCACGCTATCGATGCTTTCGGAATTCTCAGCAAGCGAATTGGTGAAGACTGTCACGTCCTTTGTAGCCGTTTCCGCATTTGCAATTATCGAATCTATTTGCTCGCCGGCATCATTAAGGCGGCCTGCAAAGCCCTCGAGGCTCGTAATAAGATTGGAGATCTTTTCCTGATCAAGCGCGGTCAGAACCTCATCGACCTTTCCGAGCGTCTCGTTAACACCACCGGTGAAGGTTTCGACATTGTCGAGCGTGCGCTTCAGCTGATCACTATCCAAAACTTCGGACGTTTCGACGAGTTTCGACGAGACTTTCGTGAAATCATCCAAAGTGGTGCGAGCGCTGACAAGGATCTGATCGATCTCGTCCGTGTTCTGGGAAAAACTGTCCGATATGTCGCGAATGTTTGTCAGAGTGGTGCTGACAACGTCCGGGTCAACAGCGGCCAGGACGCCGTCTGCCTTTTCGACCGTTGCGCTGAGATCAACCGTAAGCCCCTCAACATTCTTCAGGATCCGATTCAAGGTTCCATCATTGAGGCTTTCGGTCGTTGTTCTCAGATTTTCCGCAATATCGACGAGTGTTGCGACTGTTGTTTTCGCATCCTCAACAATCGGACCGATTTCCCCTGAGCTGGCAGCAAAATCGGTTGTGATCTTATCGACATTCTCAAGCGTTGAACGAATACGATCCGGTTCGATCGCGGCAACGATGGCTTCAATATCATCCGAAACACCCGAGATCGTGACGCCAAGCGCGTTAATGGCGGTCGACGTTTCGGCGAAGTTTTGTAAGAGTTCGTCGATCCCGTCAGCATTGTTGGCAAGTGCGGTGGAGAATTTTTGGACGTTTTGAACCGTTTCGGATATCGGCGCAATGTTCTCTGTCAGGAGATTATCAACCTTGAGAAGAACTTCATTGGCGGTTGCCACCGCCTTGCCTGCCGCTTCGATTGTTTCTGCAAGGGATGACGTCGTCGCACGCAGTACCGGCGTGCCTTCCTCGTCGAACAGAAGCGGCGCGTCCGGCGTACCACCGACCATCGTCACATTGGTAAGCCCCGTTAGAGGCTGAGACGAAACACTGATCGTCGTATCCGTGCGCAATGGAATGTCGGCACTCACCCGCAGTTTCGCATAAATATTCTGCGGATCCTCAACCCGGTACTCAACACGGGTCACACTGCCAACGCGCAATCCATTGAAGAGCACGCCGGATCCCGAGTTCAATCCACCTGCATTCGCTGGCAGTACGAGATCTATCGTCCGCGCTTCGCCGGTCTCATTGTAGCGGTCGAGCCAATAGATGAACCCAAAGGTCATCGCACACACCAGGATGGTAAACAGGCCGATAGCTATGTAATTTGCACGCGTTTCCATGATAAACTTGCTTTATCAGCGTCCCTGCCGCCACCCGTCCGGCAAATCCCCAGCATGCCGAAACTAACTGACGCCTCTCGCGCGTCGGGCGCGGTCGCCGTTGAAATATGAGTTGACCCATGGGTCATCAAATTCAAGTAATTCTTCGGGTTTTCCAGCGACCAGGACACGTTTTTGGCCCAAGACGGCAATTCTGTCACAGGTTGCGAACAGGCTGTCGAGATCGTGCGTTACCATAAAAACGGTGACCCCTAACGTATCCCGCAAATTCATGATCAATCGGTCGAATTCCTGTGCGCCAATCGGATCGAGACCCGATGTCGGCTCATCAAGAAAGATAACGGCCGGATCGATCGAAAGGGCACGCGCGAGTGCGGCACGCTTGATCATTCCACCCGACAATTCGGATGGAAATTTGTCTGCGGCATCAAGGCTGAGACCGACGAGATCCATCTTCATGAGCGCAAGATCGTCCATGAGATGTTGTTCCATAGCGAAATATTCGCGCATCGGGACCTGGATGTTTTGCCGGACGGTGAGCGATGAAAAGAGCGCGCCGTGCTGGAACAGAACACCGAGCTGTTGATCGAGAATGTTGCATTCGTCGTCGCTCGCCTGATCATAGTCCACACCCATGATGTGGACCCTGCCCTTGCGCTTCGGATTGAGCCCTAGGATCGTGCGAAGAAGCACTGATTTCCCGGTTCCGGAAGCACCGACCACGCCCAGGATCTCACGGTCGTAAACGGAAACATCAAGGTCCTCCAGGATAACGACATCACCGAAACCCACCGTCAGGTTGGTCACCTTGATGACCTCTTTACGTAGCCCACCGTTTCCGTTTGTTCCGACCCAGGCGTCCATGAGTTCACGTATCGAGGTTAGCAGAGATGACGGCGAAGATCCCGTCAACAACAATGACCATGAAGATCGATTTGACGACCGC